>CBDVBZ010000001.1:0-124835 GCA_965372355.1 uncultured bacterium
GCCCGTGTTGTTCGAAGCGATCGAATTGGCGTTTGTGCGGGAGGAACGGGAGAAAGGTGTTCACGATCCGAGCGAAGCGGCAAGGGCACGCGCCGATAAGATGCGCGAGTATCATCGAAGGGACATCAACCGGATGACGATCAAGCGATTCTTGTCGCTAGTCGAGGAGGTCCCCGATATGGAACTCGTATGGATGCACCGCAAGCCCCTCAAGACGCGTCTCCTCGCACCGTTGACTCGCATCCCCCCGTTCGACGAGCTGACCACCACGCTGGCCATCGGAGTCCTCAAGAAGCGTTCGTAGAGCGCCGCACCAGCGACTCACAGATCTTTTCGACTCGTGACATGTTGTCGATGTAGCCGGCGCGGGCGTGCGCGATCTCGATACAGCGCTCCCCGAAACGTCGTCGAAGATCACCGTCGGCCAGAAGATCCACAGTCTTATCCGTCAGGGCTTGAACATCGCGTGGCGGGACAACAAACCCATTGTTCCCGTCGGTGATCCACTCACGGTTCGACGGCAGATCCGACGCTACGATCGCCCTACCGCACGACATCGCCTCGAGCAGCGACACGGCGGTGGCGTCGAGCGACGGTACGGTGACAAACACGTCCGTTGCCCCGAGTGCCTCGGGCAGTTCACCGTGGTCGATACGGCCGACAAAACGGACGGACTTCTCCACACCCATTTCCTTCGCACGGCGCTCGAACTCGCTCCCCTCGCCCTCGTACGCGGCGAAGGCGACGACGGCGTTCGGCACCCTCTCTGTCAAACGTGGCACCATCTCCAGGATAATGTCGATGTTGTAGTACGGCTGGGTGAAGCTCCGCGTGCTCAACACCAGCGGTGCATCCTGCGCGATGTTCCATCGGTCGCGAAACGCGGTGCCATCCACAGGCCGGAACCGCTCGAAGTCGACTCCCCACAGCACGAGGTGCAGCTTCTCTCGCTTGGCACCAAGGCGCTCGACCTCCGACAGAATGTCTTCGGAATCACCCGTGATCGCGTCCGCCATGGCGACGGCGCGACGTGAGAGCCAGTTGTGCAGTCGGGACAGGTGCGGTGCGGCGTACACATCGTCGCCCCACACCGTGAGGACCATTGGCCGCATCCCTGCGAACACCGACCAGTAACCGTACCCTTGCAAGAAGTGCGTGTGTAGCAGCTGGGGCCGTATCCGGGACAGAATCCGGCGCAGCTGAAGTGCGCCCACGGCGTAGTGCAGCGGTTTCCATGAAATCCTGGTGCGTAGATGGTGCACGGTCACGCCTTTGATCGGCGCGGGGTTGACGGTAATGAGGTGAACCTCGTGACCGCGAGAGACGAAGTAGGCCAACCAGCGCTCGGTGTGGATGTGTCCACCAATAGAGAGGTATGCGATCCGCATCGGAAAGGTCCTCGTGTCGCGTCCGGTCCGAGGTGGCTCAGCCGGCGGTGACCACGTTCGCGGCGGGCACGCCCTGCAGGTTTGCGCTGGGTATTCTCTCGGTCACGGAACCATTTGCGTTCGTGATGACACCATACACCCAATACGAGGCGCAAGCGGAATCCCGGCACTGCGCGTGCTCCATCCGTCCGCCGGCCTCGGTTGCCGCATCGTTGCGCTTCAAGCGGGCAAGAAAAACGTCGTCATCGTGGCCCCACTCATTTTGCGGGAAGCGGACCCTTGTGCTAGACTTGCACCCGAGGAGGCAACCATGCCCGATAATGTGTTTCCCGATGACGACTATGTTCGGGGCCGGATAGACGAAGCGCTGGCCGAAGACGGTGCCGGTGAAGACTGTACCGTGTCGTTTCTCGATATCGGAGCGACCCCGATCGCTGCGGTGATCATAGCCGGTGACAGCGGTGTGATCGCCGGTCTCGATGTGGCGCGTATGACGTTTACCCACCTCGATCCAGAGACCCGGTTCGATGCGAGCATACAAGACGGTGACGCGGTCCAACCCGGTGACCTCATCGCGGAGCTCGGTGGGCGGGCGGGTGGCATCATGCCTGCCGAAAGGGTTGCCCTGAACTTCCTGCAGCGGCTCTCCGGTGTCGCCACCTTGACGGCGCGGTTTGTTGAAGAGGTCCGCGGGACCGGTGTCCGGATCCTCGACACGCGCAAGACGACTCCACTTTTTCGACCGTTGGAGCGCCATGCCGTGCGTGTGGGTGGCGGCGTCAATCATCGCTTCAATCTGAGCGACATGATACTGATAAAGGAAAATCACATGCGGTCGGTGGGCGGGATGGAATCGATCCGGGATATCGTATCGCGTGCAGTCTCTGACAAGGAGATCGAGGTCGAAGTCGACACCGTAGATTTTCTTCGGATCCTCCTGGGTTCTCCAGTCGACCGTATCATGCTGGACAATTTTCGCCCGAGCGATGTCCGTGAGGCGATCGACACGATCAACGCCTATCGCGCGGATCACCCGGGTTTTACGCCGAGGATTGAAGTATCCGGAGGGGTCAATATCGACAACATCCTCGAATACGCCATCGATGGTGTGGACGACATCTCGATCGGCGCTCTGACGCACTCGGCCCCGGCAATGAATATCAGTTTGGAGGTCACACCCCGTGGGACCTGATGCCGGGATTCTTCCCAGGGACGTTCAAACGTTGTTAAACACCTCGTCGTTCGGCCGGCGGATGTACTATCTCGATATCGTGGATTCCACCAACCGGCTCGCAAGAGATCTCGCAGCGGCCGGCGAGCCCGACGGGGCGGTCGTGGTTGCCGATTTCCAGACCGAGGGCAGGGGGCGCCATGGGCGCCGCTGGGTTAGCCCCCGCGGCACGAACCTCACCTTTTCGCTGATACTCAAACCCGATAGACCCCTGGCTGATGTGCTGCCCATAACACTCGCTTTTTCGGTCGCCATGGCGGAAGCGCTGACCGAGAGGCTTGGATCGCGCGTCGGGGTCAAGTGGCCGAACGATGTGGTCGCGCCGTCGGGGAAACTTTGCGGGATACTATCGGAGAGCTCCACGCGGGCGGGGCGGACGGACTTCGTGGTCGTGGGTGTGGGTATCAATGTGAACATGAAGCCGGAGCAGTTCCCGGGAAACACACGGGCAGCGTCGTGCCTGTCGTTGAGCGGCGCGGTCCACGAGCGCAAGGAAGTGCTGGCCGATGTGCTCGATCGGCTCGAGCAAACACGCGACGCTTTTCTTCACGATGGGTTTACCGGAATGGTCGAGCGTTACACGGCCAGGTTGTCCTTGATTGGACAGACGGTTTCTTTTGCACGCCGGGGTGGTGCGGAAACGGGTGACGTTGCCGGCGTGCGGCCGGACGGCGGGCTCGTGATTCGAGTGGACGGTGGGAAAACCGTCACGTTGTACGACGGGGAGGTAACGCCACGTTAGACGGTCGGACGAATAGGGTGCTCTGTGTCGATGTCGGGAACAGTTTCGTAAAATACGCGCTGGCGTCCGGCAGACGGTGGGTGTCGCTGGGCAAGCAGCGGTCCGAATCCGCCGCCGCGGGAAAATGGCCTGTCGAGGTGCGGAGGCGTGAGCGGCAGCTTGCATCCGTCGACGGGGTCATGGTCTCGTCAGTCGTCCCCGCGGTCGATCGAGCGCTCAAGGGACGCATTCGTGAATTGACTGGCAGGAGTCCGCTGTTCGCCCACCCTGGACTCGTTTTTCCATTCAAGCTGGGTGTGAATCGACCACGCGCCCTCGGGATCGACCGGGTCTGCGCGGCGGCCGGAGCGGCGCGTCACGGTGCACGCTCCGTGATCGTTGTGGATGTCGGTTCGGCCATCACCGTGGATCTCGTTTCGCGAGGCAGCTACCGCGGGGGACTGATCATTGCGGGACCCGGACTCGCCCTGCAGGCGCTATCGTCCTGCACGGCGAAGCTGCCAATGCTGGACTGGCGTCGGCTCGAGGGCCGATCCGATCGGTTCAACGACACCGAATCCGCCATGCTCTCGGGCGCGGTCCTGGGAAGCACGGGCGCCATCCGCGAGGGCGTGCGCTACCTCGAGGAATCGCTGAGCCGGCCGGCGCGCAAGACCGTGACCGGCGGAGGAGCGCCCGTCCTGCTCGACCGTCTCCCGCGGTCGTGGCGGTTCGACCCGGATCTCGTCCTGAAGGGCCTGTATCATCTCTGGCGGCTCAATGCCGCCCGGTCTCGCTGACCATCTCTGTAATCGCATGCTAACAATCTAGTTAGACAAACAGCCCATCGCCGGCGATGCCGGACGACGGCGGCACCGGCGCGCCCCGTCTTTTTTTCAAGAACAGTGAAGTTTGCGCTTGATGCGCTGGGCGGACGCGGTGTATATTGCGTGCGTTAGCACTCTCATAAGTAGAGTGCTAGTCAAGTTCTGATGACCGCATTAAAGGAGGTAACTAAATGAACATCAATCCATTGGGGGATCGAGTTCTCGTCAGGCCTCTCGACGCCGCAGAGGTGAAGAAGGGCAATATCATCATCCCGGATACGGCCAAAGAGAAGCCCCAGGAAGGCGAGGTCGTCGCGGTTGGCAAGGGTCGCCGGACCGAAAAAGGCGATCGGATCGAACCCGAGGTCAAGAAGGGCGACAAGGTTCTTTTTCGGAAGTACTCCGGTACCGAGATCAGCGTCGCGGAAGAGAAGTATCTGATTCTGCAAGAGAACGAAATTCTGGCAACGATATAGTCAGTAGGAGGATTAAAGCATGGCAAAACAGATCGCGTATGATTCAGAAGCGCGTGAGAAACTCAAGAGGGGCGTTGACACTCTTGCCAACGCGGTCAAGATCACGCTCGGCCCCAAGGGCCGGAACGTGATCATCGACAAGAAGTTTGGTAGTCCGACCATCACCAACGATGGTGTGACGATCGCAAAGGAAATCGAACTCGAGGATCCGTATGAGAACCTCGGTGCCCAGATGGTCAAGGAGGTCGCCACCAAGACCCAGGATGTGGCGGGTGACGGCACGACCACGGCAACGATCCTGGCCCAGAGGCTGATCCATCTCGGCATCAAAAACGTGACGGCCGGTGCAAACCCGATGGCTCTCAAGCGCGGGATTCAGGTGGCTGTCGACGCGGTCGTCGAGGAGATCCGCAAGCGCAGCAAGCAGATCAAGAATCGTGAAGAGATCAGCAATGTTGCGACGATCAGCGCCAACAACGATCCCGAGATCGGCAACCTGATCGCCGACGCGATGGAGAAGGTCGGCAAGGATGGCGTGATCACCGTCGAAGAGGCGAAGAGCATGGAAACCACGCTCGAGGTCGTCGAGGGAATGCAGTTCGATCGCGGCTATCTGTCACCGTATTTCGTGACGGACGCCGAGCGTATGGAAGTCGTCCTGGAAGACTGCTACGTGCTGATCCACGACAAGAAGGTCGGCTCGATGAAGGATCTGCTCCCGATTCTGGAGAAGGTTGCGCAGCTCTCCAAGCCGTTCCTCGTCATCTCGGAGGATGTCGAGGGCGAGGCACTGGCAACACTCGTGGTCAACAAGCTTCGCGGCACATTGCAGGTCGCAGCGGTCAAAGCGCCGGGCTTCGGTGATCGTCGCAAGGCGATGCTCGAGGATATCGCGATTCTGACCGGGGGCCGTGTGATCAGCGAAGATGCCGGTTTCAAGCTCGAGAACGTCACGGTGTCGGATCTTGGCCGCGCCAAGCGCGTCACGATCAACAAAGACGACACGACGATCGTCGAGGGTGCAGGTAAGGCGGCCGACATCAAGTCTCGTATCGGACAGATCCGTCACCAGATCGAAGACACGTCGTCCGAGTACGACAAAGAGAAGCTCCAGGAGCGGTTGGCCAAGATGGCCGGCGGTGTCGCCGTCATCGATGTTGGCGCCGCGACGGAAATCGAGATGAAAGAGAAGAAGGCGCGCGTTGAGGACGCACTAGCTGCGACACGGGCCGCCGTGGAAGAGGGCGTCGTCCCGGGTGGCGGCATCACGCTTCTCGCCGGGATCAAGGTCCTCGACGCGATGGAGATTTCCGGCGACGAGGCGATCGGTCGTGACATGGTCCGCCGTGCGCTCCAGGAACCCGTTCGCCAGATCGCGGCGAACGCAGGCGCCGAGGGCTCGGTCGTCGTCGAGCACATCATCAATGGCCCCGCGGCTCAAGGGTACAACGCCGCCACGGGTGAGTACACCGATTTGTTCAAGGCGGGTATCGTCGATCCGACGAAAGTCGCGCGTTCAGCGTTGCAGAACGCGGGTAGCGTTGCCTCGCTGCTGCTGACGACCGAAGCGATCGTGACTGACATTCCCGAGGACGATAAGACCTCGATGGCGCCTCCGGGAGCCGGCGGAATGGGTGGAATGGGCGGGATGTACTAGACCGCCAAACCGCAGAAAAACGCGGATCGAGCGCCGCGGGAGACCTTGTGTCACCCGCGGCGCTTTTGTCTAAAGCAAAGAAATAGCTTGAAATGTCACCAGATTCGCGGCTATTTTGTTCTAGGCCCCCACCCGAATGAGACATTCATTCTCACGTTTATATTAAGCCTTTTGCTTTGACTGGGTTTTGTCGGCCCGCCCCGGATATTGGAGGTCCCAGTGAAACACGTGCCGAGGAGCCAACTCTCCGTTTATCTAATGATCATGGCCGTTGTCTTTGTGTTCGCCAGCCTCAACAGCTGTAGCGAAGAAGACGACACTGGGACCGGTCCCGGTGGAGACCTCAACCCCCGGTTGACGGTGGAGGGGATCATCCTCAACCCGAAATCACCATCGCGCGGAGACACCCTTTTTGCGACGGCAGTTGTGACGTCGGATACCACGGTTGCCGGCGATTTCGCGAGCTACCAGTGGTCGGCAACCGGTGGAAAGTTCGCGGAAACGAATCTGTCGACGGTGCGATGGATTGCGCCGGACACATCCGCGATGTACTCGTTGATGGTTACGGTTAGCAATAGATCATCGGCGCAGTCGGATACGGGTAACGTTTTCGTAAATGAAATCACACAGGTTGTTTCCACGAGCGCCGGTGAGATGCGAATGAGCTCCACGGGTGATTCGCTGTACTTTTACAACTCGCCGGTCGATCCGACGAGCCGGTTCTTCGATGGTTTTGGCGTCAGCGTCAGCAGGCAGTTGGTCACGACGGAATTGATGCCGCCGAGTACGAGTTTTCTGATGAATCTAAGCCGCGATTTCTCAATGGTGGCCTACAGTTCACCGCTTTTTCTGCCCGGCGGCTTTGCTATCCGTGTGCACTACAGAGACCTCGGTACGGGTGCGGAAACGATCATTCCGAGCACACCGTTCTTTCAGCGAGGGCCGCAGTATCTGGAGGCTAGTTTCTCGCCGGATAACTCTCTTTTGACCTATGGGGTCTGGTTCCCGGATGTTCTGGAGGCACCTCCGCTTGGCATCGACACGTTCGTTGTGGCCATCTGGGATGTGGCGACAACGACCGAGAAACGAGTTGCCGTTGGGGGCACGACCACCACAAGTTTTGGTCTCAACTTTCACCCGGTTTTCTCCAACGCCGGCGCCCATCTCGTGTACATGTCCGACCCGGGTGGTACCGGTGACTATGAGCTGTACGCACTCCCCGTGGTGGGTGGTACGGTGCCGGTCGATACATCGACCACACCGGTTCAGCTGACATTCAGCAGTGGGGATATGGGTGGCGGTGTTCCTCCGGCCATCCAGCCCACGCGGTGGAGCCCGGTGGAGCCGACCCTTGCCACACGTGATGGCAACGGCAAGCTGAGGATCGTGCCGATGCCGCCGAATGTCGGGGATATCCTGGTCAACACGCCCGGAACGGTGACGGAGTTCGCGTGGTCGCCCAGCGGACAGGACCTCGTGGTGACCAATGCGTCCACGATCTACAAAGTCTCGAAGACGGGCGCGGTGGACCCCGTGCATCAACCGCCCAGCGGTGACAACGTCAGCCGTCTGTCATGGTCCAGCGACGGGAAGATGATCCTGTATGCAATCCGGCGTCTCAGCACGTCGTGGTACGAGGTCGTCGATTTGAGCGGTACGCTCGGTTTCACCGGCCCCTTAAAGGTCACAGACGGCGTCTCCGACGGCGAGGCACTAACGTATTCGATCTTGGGATCGATGGCGCCGGTGTGGGATCCGGCCGATCCAACGGCGTATATGCTCTTCTTCAACACGGGTCAGACACCCAGTATCAGCAAGATGAGCTTCGGCGGGCTGCTGCCCTGACACAAGCTCATGAAAGCGTCCAGGCTTCTTTCGCTTCCGCCGTACCTCTTTGAGGATCTGGAGAACCTTTGCCGGCAGTCGGTCGCGAGCGGCCGTGACGTCATTGATCTAAGCATCGGCGATCCCGATCTTCGCCCGCCGGATTCGTTGATTACGAATCTCAGGAACGCGCTGGGCGATGACTCACACCATCGATACCCACCACAACGCGGGGACCTTTCGTTCAAAGCGTCGATTCGACGGTATCTGAAGCGCCGCTGTGAAATCGAGCCGGCCGACGATCAGATCCTGATATTGATAGGCTCAAAAGAGGGGTTGGCTCATCTGCCGTGGGCCGTATGCAACCCGGGGGACACCGTCATCGTGCCGGACCCCGGGTATCCCGTCTACCGCTCGTCGGCAATGTTTGCCGGCTGCGAGGTCTCCGGCATCGGTCTGTCGGAGTCGAACGGTTTCCTCCCGGACCCGTCGCAACTGTCGCGGGCGTGCGAGAGTGGCGCGAGGCTTCTCATGCTGAACTACCCCAACAACCCCACGAGTGCAGCCGCGGAGGAAAGTCTCTTCGCCGACGCGCTCGAGCTCAGCGAGCGATACGGGGTCGTCGTCGCCAACGATGCCGCCTATGCCGATGTATACACGGGGGACGGCGCAACCGCCGTGCTCTGCGGGCAGGAGAATGCCCTGGAAAGCCGCGCCGTCGAGTTCTTCTCGTTTTCGAAGATGTACAGCATTACCGGCTGGAGAGTCGGCTTTGCGGTTGGCCACCGCGACATCATCGGAGCTCTTGGGCATCTAAAGGCAAACATAGACTCCGGTGTTTTCGGGGCGATACAGGAGGCCGTGGGCGCAACGCTCGACGGCGATGGTGATACCTATTGCGAGCGGTTGCGGCTGCGCTACCGGGAACGCCGGGAGACCGCCGGGCGCCTGCTCGACAGGCTCGGCTTCCATTGTTTCTCCAGTTGTGCTACCTTTTACCTTTGGGTTCGGGTGCCCTCGGCACAGCGATCGATGGATTTCGCGATGCACGTGTTGGACCGGGCGGATGTGCTCGTGACTCCCGGCGTCGGGTTTGGTGCCGGAGGCGAGGGGTACTTTCGGATTGCGCTCACACAACCCGTTGACAGAATCAAAGAAGCCATCAACAGGCTTGCCAAGCTCTAGCAGACCCGATTCCACTCGCCTCGTTCCAGGGAGGAGTCCGTGGTGCAGGATATCATTCGGCTCAAGGATCTGACCGTTTTCGGGCACTTTGGCGTGTCGCCGGCCGAGCGCGAGGTCGGACAGAAAATCCAGCTCGATATCGAGCTGAACGCCGATCTGAAGGCAGCCTGCGAAAGCGATTCACTCAAGGACACGATCAACTACGAATCCGTTTACGCCAGCGTCATGGAAGTCGTCGCGAGTCGCAAACACCGACTGCTCGAGGCGCTGGGAGAAGAAATCGCATACTCGCTGATTCAGAACTTTCCGGTGTCGAAGGTCGCGATCAGCTTGCGAAAGCTCAACCTGCCCTTTCCCAATAATCTGTCCTACGTCGAAGTGTGTTTGACAAGAAGCGCTACGATTTGACCGAGGGACCCGCGTATCTGGGGTTGGGTTCGAACATCGGAGCAAGGGAATCCAACATCATTCGCGCCGTCAGCCTGATCGATTCTCGAACTACGCGTGTCACGGCGACGAGTTCTCTCTACGAAACCGAACCGGTCGGCTGCGAACCGATGAGGGATTTCGTCAACGCCGTGGTCGAAGTTCGTACTTTACTTTGCGCAGAGGATTTGCTAAAGCGATTACAGGCATTGGAAATACAGTTGGGGAGACGGAGCGGCCACAACAAACCCAGGACGCTGGATATCGATATCATCGCGTTTGCCGGTCTGGTGATCCGATCCGGTGAGCTGGCCACTCCGCACCCGAGGTATCACGAGCGAATGTTCGTGCTCGAGCCGCTACGGGAAATCGCCCCCGAATTCCGGTGCCCGGTCACGGGAAGGGGCATCGCCGCCATGATCGCGAGGCTGAGCCCGGACCAGACGGTCACCCGCATCAGCTCACGACGTATCGCCGTAAAGGTCGGCTCCTTCAACGGATCGGCTCCAGCATGTATACTCAGATCAAAAAGAAGATGATGAGTAGCGGCGTCTCGCTGGTCGCCGTGGATGGCAGCATAGGTGTCGGCAAGACATCGCTGGCGCGGCTGCTCGCGCGGCATCTCGGAGCGAAGTTGATCGAGGAGAATGTCGAGGACAACCCGTTCATCGAGCGCTTCTATGAGGACATGGGCGCCTACTCCCTCCAGGCGCAGCTCGTCTTCTTGATGAACCGCTACAAGCAACAGCTGAGCCTCAGTCAGAAAGAGCTTTTTAGCGAACTGACGATCATCGACTACATTTTCGCGCGCGACAAAATATTCGCCCATGTCAATCTATCCGACGAGGAGTTAGGTCTGTATAGCAGGATTGCAAACGAGCTGGAAACAAAGCTGATTCGTCCCGACATCGTCATCTATCTACAGGCGTCGAGCGATGTGTTGTTCGAACGTATCCAGCGCCGTGGAAACGCGATGGAGAGAACGATCTCCAAAGACTATCTGGAAACGTTGAACGAAGCCTTCAATCATTTCTTTTTCAATTATTCGGAAACGCCGCTGCTGATCGTCAATACCGACCGCATGGATTTCGTCAACGATGAGCGGCAATTTCACGATCTGGTACAGAGAATATCGGAACCCGTGAAAGGCACGGAGCTCTACGTTCCCTCGTGGGAGACGCAATGACGAGACCGAACAAAATCACTGTTAGAACGATTCTGAACATGAAGCGGCGGGATGAGAAGATCGTGATGCTTACCGCCTACGATTACCAAACGGCTCTTCTCGAGGACCGCGCCGGTGTCGAGATCATTCTTGTGGGGGACAGCGTCGGCATGGTGGTGCTCGGCTATGAAAACACGCTGCCAGTCACGCTCGAAGAGATCATTCACCATCTAAAGGCGGTGAGCCGCGCCCGCACCCGCGCGCTCCTGGTGGGCGATCTGCCGTTTATGAGTTACCAAGCGAGCGTCGAAGACGCCGTGCGCAACGCGGGCCGACTCCTCAAGGAAGGTGGTGCGGAGGCCGTGAAGCTGGAGGGTGGCAGGCGGATGGCTGCCGTGATCCGGGCCATACTCGACGCCGATATTCCGGTGATGGGGCACCTGGGGTTGACCCCTCAGTCCGTACACCAGTTTGGCGGTTACAGGGTGCAGGGGAAGGACCCAAAGAGTGCCGACAAGCTTATCGAAGAGGCGAAGTTTCTGGACGAGACGGGGTGCTTCAGTATCGTCCTCGAGGGGATTCCCAGCCAGCTCGCGCAGCGGATCGCCTCAGAAATCGATATACCAACGATCGGCATCGGAGCCGGGGCCGGATGCGACGGTCAGGTCCTGGTCGTCAACGACCTTTTGGGGGTTCTCGAAGAGTTTTCGCCGAAGTTCGTCAAGCGCTATGCGGAAATCGGCCGTGAGATGACGAAAGCTTTTTCGGACTACGTCGACGACGTCAAAAAGGGCAAATTCCCCGATGCCAAACACAGCTACTCTTGAACTCCCGGTCCGTATATGGAGACGTTTAGCACGATCGCTTCGCTTCGCGGCTATCTCCGCGCCGAGAAGATGCGGGGACGTTCCGTCGCATTCGTCCCGACGATGGGCGCGCTGCACGATGGCCATCGTTCGTGTATCGATGTCGCCCGCGGTCTAGGAGAGATCCTCCTCGTATCCATCTTTTTGAACCCCACCCAGTTTGGCCCCGGCGAAGATCTGGACAACTACCCCGCAACACTCGAACGCGATCTCGAGATCTGCGAGCAGTGCGGATGCGATGTTGTGTTCACCGCGGACACCGATGAGATGTACCCGACCGAGCAGCACGTGTGGGTCGATGTGGATGGGCTCACCGAGTCCCTCTGTGGAAGGACTCGCAGGGGACACTTCAGAGGTGTGGCCACGGTTGTGGCGAAACTGTTCAACATTGCCGGACCGGATATCGCGGTGTTCGGCCAGAAGGACGCGCAGCAGGCGCTGGTCATCAAAGCCATGACCGAGCAGCTCAACCTGCCGGTCGAGATCCGGCTCTCCCCGATCGTCCGTGAGGCGGATGGACTGGCGTGCAGCTCGAGAAACCGCCATCTGTCGCCGGCAGAGAGAGCTCAGGCCACGGGAATCTGGGTGGCTCTGGAGGTGGGGCGCCAGCTTCTGCTTTCGGGAGAGCGCAGTGCGGCAGCGGTTTGTCGACGGGTGGTTCAGAGCCTTGGGGAGGCGTCGGGAATATCCAATTATGAGTATGTGGAACTGCTTGATGCAAAAGAGCTTAAGCCGGTAGACAAAGTCGGAGGCCGTGTGATCCTGGCGGTGGCCGCCCGGGTGGGGACCACGCGGCTCATCGACAATCTGGTCCTCGAGGTCGGCTCTGACGTCGAGGAAGTCCTGCTCTTCTAGTCCGCGGTTGCCAGCGGCGACCCTGTTGCGCTAGTGTGGTCACTTGGAGGAATCGAGACCCATGTCAATTGCAGCGATCGTCCTTGCCGCGGGCAAGGGCACCCGAATGACCGCCGATTTGCCCAAGGTGTTGCATACCATAGACGAGCGTCCGATGATCTCCTATGTGATCGATGCGATTCAGTCGGTCGCGGGGGATCGCGTTTACCTCGTGGTTGGATACGGCGCGGACCAGGTGATGAAAGCCTGTTCGGATCGCGGTGTCCATTTCGTCAAGCAGGAGCCGCAGCTCGGTACGGGTCACGCCGTGATGCAGTGCGAGGAGGCCCTGGAGGGCTTCGCCGGTACGGTCATCGTGCTAAACGGAGATGTGCCTTGCCTCCGATCCGAAACCATCAGACAATTCGTCGAGTACCACAGCAAACGCGGCGGTGCGGCAACCGTCCTGACGGCTATCCTGGATAACCCCGGGGGCTACGGCAGGATCGTAAAGGGCGATGATGGCGCGCTGGCCGCCATCGTTGAAGAAAAGGACGCCGACGAGGGCACGAAGGCGATCAACGAGATCAACTCGGGGCTCTTTTGCTTCGCGGGTGACAAGCTCTTTGCTGCGCTTTCGTCGATCGACCGTGGCAACGCCCAGAACGAATACTATTTAACCGACGTGATCGCCAAACTAAAGAGAGCCGGTGACGGTGTGTACTCGTATTGTGTGAGCGACGCACAGGAGATCGCAGGCGTAAACACCGATGAGGAGCTAGACGTGATTCGGAGACGGCTGCGGGGCGAGGCGCAGTGAAGCGAATCTATGCACCCTGGAGGATGGTATACTTGAAGAGCGAGCGGCTGGAGGGATGTCTTTTCTGCATATTGCCACAAGAGGACGATGACGAGAAGAACCTGATACTGTACCGTGGGCAACACAGCTTCGTGATAATCAACCGGTATCCGTACACCAACGGTCATGTTATGGTCGTGGCCAACCGCCATGTGGATTTCATCAGCGAGCTCTCTGTGGACGAGAGCGCGGAGGTCATGGCGCTGGTTTCCCGGTGTGAGCGCGCGATAGCGGCCGCTTACAACCCGGGCGGAATCAACGTCGGGGCGAACCTGGGGGCGACCGCCGGCGCTGGCATACCGGGGCATCTCCACGTCCATCTGGTACCGAGATGGCATGGCGACACGAGTTTTATGACGTCTGTTGGTGAGACACGCGTGATCTCCGAGGATCTCGGCGACACGTTTAAGCGTTTCAAACCCTATTTCGAGGATTGACCCGACGGAGTCGGGGGAGGTGATTGCCGATGGCGCGACGCAAAGCGAAGAAGAAGGCGAGGAGCCGCTCGCACGACATCCTGCTGGTTCTCATGGGCAGCGCTCTGACGTTGTGCGCCCTCTCGGTGATGTATGGATTTCTGGCCCGCAAATCGATTGCGGATATTGTCATCAGCGACTTGCGCATCGAGATTCTCAACGGTACCGGTGAGACGGGACTCGCCGCCCGTGCTGCCACAGCGGCGAGAGCGGTGGGCATCGATGTGTTTCAGGTGGGCAATACGAACGAGCTCCACGAGGAATCCATGCTCGTTGCCCGCAAAGACGGGAAGGATCCGGAGTTATTGGCCCGGCTGTTGGGCTGCAGAAACGTGATTGAACAGTTCAGATCGGATTCTATGGTTGACGCTACGTTGATTCTCGGCGCAGACTATCGGTCTCTGAAGCTGAACCTTGACTCCAGTTCCGGCTTGAATCGTTAGGTGATATGATCTAGGCTTCCAAGGAGGATCGGTGGCACCGAGAAGACGTCAGCTTGCAGTGGTCACTCTGATCATCTTTCTGGGAATCATTGTTGGCACGGTGGTCGGCGACGTCATCGGGATTCTGCTTCCCGAGGGTAAGACCATCCGGGATGTGTTCGTCAACTCTACCAGCCTGCACGTCGGCCCGGTCCACCTGGATCTTGTCGTATTCAGTTTTACCCTGGGTTTCTCCCTGAAGGTGAACCTGATGAGCGTTATCGGGATCTTTGTCGTGGCGTTGTTGTTGCGCTGGTTCTGGTAGGGGAAGGAAACTGTGTCATGTCGATATTCGCATTCATAGGCCCGCTGGGGTGGTCCGAACTTCTCATCATCTTCTTCATCATACTCATCATATTCGGGCCACGCAAATTGCCCGAGGTCGCCGAAGCGATGGGTAGATCCATCCAGAAATTCAAGAAGGCGTCTCGTGAGGTCAAGGATGAGATAGAGATGAAACCCGATGATGACAAGGACGAGGCGAAGAAGGCACCGTAGAAAGAGCCCCCTCCGGAACTAACCCTGGCCCTGCAGTCTGTAATCCTCGATATCTGCCTCGGAAGAAAGTTTCTCGTACCACACCTGTGTGAACGATTGTACTTTGCGCTGAAGAAGTCGTCGTTTGATATCGGGAATCCTGGTCTTGTAGTCTTCCGTGTCTATCTCCCCGCGTGTGAGCAGGTTCACGACCACAAAGTTGAGCCTCCATTCGACGGGTGGGCTGACGGCGCCCGGTGTGATCGCGAGCCCGACGTCGGCGACGACGCTGTTCGGGCCAAAGGGCTCGACGTTGTCCCTGCGCCTGAACGGGCCGGCTTCTTTGCCCTCGAGTCCGTACGTTTCCAGGGCGGTCTGCCAATTGGTGGCCTTCGTCTTCTGATGGAACGCTCTCGCAGCTCGCCTGGCGGCGGCTCGCTTCCTCTCCAGCATGACGAACTGATTGACTGTCTCGACGACATCTTCCAGCGGGCGGTAGCGCTCGGGGATAATCTCGAGCACCTGCGCGATGTAGAGGTTTTCGTCATCTCTCAGCACGTCGCTCAGGGAGCCCGCTTCATTCGCAAAGGCGAAATCGCTGACGGATCGTATGAAGCCCAGATTCTCGATATTCCCGGACTTTGGGAACGGAGCCGGTGAAAGCACCTCGAGCTGGTTCTCAGCCGCGGCCGTCTCCATATCCGTCACGGATGCACGCTCGGAAACCGCGGAAGCGACGGCGTAGAGCGAGTCCGTGGTCTGGCGGCTGAGTATCGGCGCGACGAGAATCTCCTGAACGTTGTATTCGGTTTCGCCACCCTCTCCGTCCTGTGTCTCGATGAGTTTGAGAAGGTATACGCCTTCCTCCGCTGTGACAACATCACTGAGCTCTCCCACCTGCAGATTATCCAGCGCGTCGAAGTAGGCGTCACCACGCTGGCCGCGCGCAATAAAGCCGGTGTTGCCATCCACGAATGAGGTCGGGGCCTCGGAGTACTTCTGCGCCAGCACGCCGAATTCCTCTCCACCAACGATCTGATCACGAACGCGCCCCACCGTGAAGACGGCATCATCGAGATCGACAGAGCTGGGCGCAAACGGTATCCGGACGAGTTGCGCGCGCCGCGTCTCGGCATCCTTGAATTCCTCCAGATGAGATTCATAATACTCGGTGAGATCTTCACGGGATGGCTCGTAGTCCTCAAGGTCCCGGGTGACGATCGGGAACTCGACATAGGTGATTGATATGTCGATCTCCTGGGACTCGTACTCGTGCCTCACCTCTTCCTCGCTGACGTGCACCTGTGCGGCCAGATACTCGTTGAGCTTAATCTTCTCTATTCGCTCACGCGCGAGCCGCTCAAGGCTGGTCCAGTCTGCGTCGGGATTGTTCAACGCGGCCTGGTACGCCTGGTTGTCGAAGCGGCCCTCCTCATCCACAAAGTACTGCCGGATCTCGGGGGGCGGGCTGTTTCGGATGTATTCCACCAACTCCTGGTCCGTCACGGTAATCCCGAGTCTTTTGATCTCCTCCGCGGTAACGATTCCGTAGATTATTGCATCCCACGCCTGATCGCGTACGAACTGCTCCTGGATATAGGTCAACGATTGGTTCGGAGAGCTTGCGCGGATTTGCTGCGCGTACTGTTGGTAGGCAAACTGGTACTGCGATCGAGTGATCGACACTCCGTTGATTTTGCCCACGATGTTCGGGTCGCCGGTACTGCTGCCCGTCTGCAGATCGAGACCCCAAACCGCAAAGATCGTGACCACGAACGCAACCACAACCACCCATAGTATCACTTTTGTGTTCTGCCGCATCGCTTGCAACATGGCGTGTTGGACCTTCCCTTTTTGGAGATGTTGGATGTCTTTTCTACCCCGGCAACCTTAACACATTCCGAAACAGCGCGCAATGTGGGCCTATGCCTATGCGGCGTACCTGGTTAGGCGATTCATCTTCGTCGGGTCCCTTTCGTTGACAGGCCGTGGAGACGGATGGTAACTTGTTGCCGGATAGGGGACCCATGATGCCGCAACCGTATGAGAAGTTACTGTCTGGCCTATTCGTCGTCCTCGCCTGTGCGGTCGTGGCCGTGGGGGGGGCTGGCGCTGCCTCCACCGACTCGAGGCTCTGGCCGCTGGCCATCGATATAAACCTCACGTCGAGTTTCGGCGAGTACCGTAGCGGTCATCTCCATGCAGGGCTCGATATCAAGACGTACGGCAAGGAGGGCGTGCCCTGCCGCGCCGTCGGTGACGGCTACGTATCCAGAATGCGGGCCTCGCCCGGCGGGTACGGCAAGGCCGTATACCTGAAGCTGGCCTCGGGCGAGACGGCCGTGTATGCGCATCTGGCCGAGTTCGCGCCGGTGCTCGAGAGCACTCTCGCGGAAGAGCAACGGACGGCGAATCGGTACCGGGTCGATGTGTACTATGGACCCGACCGGTTTCCGGTCACGGCGGGCGATATTATCGGTTACACGGGACGAACCGGTACCAATGCCCCGCACCTTCACTTCGAGATTCGGGACGAGGCCCAAAATCCGGTCAACCCGCTTTCCCACGGTTGGTCGCTGACCGATGCCTCCGCACCGACGATCCATAGCGTGTTGTTCGTTCCGCTCGCGAGGCATTCGAGTGTCGAGGGCGCTTTCCGGGCGAAGCCCGTCACCCTCGAGCGGGTCGGCGCCGGCAGGTATCTGGCCTCGGATACCGTGTTGATTGGAGGGGTCGTCGGTGTCGGCGCTCACATCATCGATCGGATGAACTCAACCTCGGGCCGTCTTGCGCCCTACCGCGTGGAGCTGACGGTCGATGGTGTCCTGCTGTCATCGATCACATTCGAGAGCTTCACATATACACACACCGGTGAGGTCGATCTGACATACGATATGGAACGGGTGCGGCGCGACCGAAAACACTATCTCCTCTTGTTTCATCGCAGGGGAGAGACGCTCTGGAACCGGACCTTCTTCAACGGTGGGACGATCGATACGGAAATTCTGCATTCCATGGTGGGTGCTCGCAAGGAGTCGTACACGGCGGTTATCCGAGCGGTCGACCGGTCGGGCAACGTGAGCACGGCGCTGGTGCCTTTTGCTGTCGAGCAGTCCGGTGCGACGGCTGGGCGGGAGACGGCAACGCGGCGGGATGATGACGCGACCGGCTTCTACGTTTTCGAGGATCTGCTCGGCATCGGGCCGGGCGACATCGATGCCGTCCAGGCGGACGGCGCGTATTTCGAGGGGCAAAGCGGGTCGCGATACGTTCTCGCCGTAGAGGACGTTCTGTCGGGCACGGCGGCGGGTCGCTCCAACATCGACTTCGTCGGGAAGGACGGAGCGAGGACCCATTTCCTGCCCCTGCGCCGTGGTGAACCGGTGACGCACCGTATCGCCGATCTCGGTGTGGAATTGGCCCTGTCCGATAACTCGCTTTATTCAGATGTGTTTATCCATGTCTCCAAATGGAAAGGGGACGCAGGCGCCGCGGCGAAGACCGCCGGTCTGAAGAGTGCCGCAGGGCCGATACGGGTCGGTCCGCTGTCTCTCGTGCTGCGAGGGCCCCTTCGGATCCGGTATGGGGGAACGAATGAACTGGACGGCCGGGCGGCGTTCTACCGGCTCGATGAGAGAAAGTCGGAATGGCACTACGCGAGCTCCGAGGTAGTTGGCGATACAGTGGTTGCAAGCGTCCGCGCGCCTGGGGTCTACGGGGTTTTTGTCGATGAGGATCCACCGAAAGTGTCGACGGTCAAGGTTCGAAGTCGCCAAAGCTATGCGACCGGTGCTACCATCCGAGAGCTCGTGATCCCGGTCGAGGATGTCGGGAGCGGCGTCGATGACGAGCGTTGCGTGGTTCGCGTGAATGGGCGCGAGCGAATCGCCCGTTGGGACGGTTACCTCGGCAAGATGTTCGTGCCGCTGGAAGAAGATACGGATACCATAGAGTTTTCCGTGACGGCGTTCGATCGAGTTGGCAACGAGGCACGCCTGGTGAAACGAATAGACACGCGCTCCAAGTAGATGTAACGCTGATCTGAAGACGGCCCTTCCAGGACAGGCGTTACCTGACGAACTGAGAATCAGGAAAAGACGATCATGTCGAGTCCATTCGTACATTTGCATGTCCATTCCGAGTACAGCTTGCTCGACGGGGCGATTCGGGTCGACAAGCTCGTCGAGCGAGCCAGACAGCTCGACATGGACTCGTTGGCGCTGACCGATCACGGCAACATGTTCGGCGCCGTCAAGTTCTACAAGACGGCGCGCGCCAAGGGAGTCAAACCGATTATCGGTATGGAAGCCTACGTGACGCGTGGGAGCCGCTGGGACAAAACCAAGAAGAAGGGCGAACTCGGTCAGATCAACCATCTGATTCTTCTGGCCAGAAACAACGAGGGCTACGCGAACCTGATGCGTCTGTCGTCGATCGGGTATCTCGACGGCTTCTACTACAAGCCGCGCATCGACATGGAAGTTCTCGAGGCGCACAGCGGTGGCCTTATGGGGCTCACGTCGTGTCTTCGCGGCGACATTCCGCAGACCGTACTCCACGACGGGCTCGACGCGGCGAAGACGAAAGCGGAGCGGCTTCGAGAATTGTTCGGAGAGGGAAACTTCTATCTCGAGGTCCAGGATCATGGGATCGAGGAAGAAAAACGGGTGAGGGAGGCCTTCGTCGATCTTTCACGCGATACGGGGATTCCCCTGGTAGCGACGAATGACACGCACTATCTGAACCGTGCCGACGCGGAGGCGCACGAGGCCCTTCTTTGTCTGCAGACCGGCACCGACTTGGAGGACCCGCGCCGGTTTCGCTTTCGCACCAGCGAGCTCTACTTCAAGACACCGGATGAGATGTACGAGCTCTTCAAGGACATGCCGGAAGCGGTCGACAACTCGCTCGAAGTCGCCGCGAAGTGCAACGTCGATCTGGATGAAAAGACGTTTCATCTGCCGAAATTCCCGCTTCCCGAGGGACACGAATCGAACGCCGACTATCTCAAACATCTCGCGTATGAAGGCGCAGCAGATCGGTTTGGCTCCATAACGGAGACGATCGACGAGCGGCTGAAGTACGAGCTGGCGGTCATCAACAAGATGGACTACGGCGGCTACTTCCTGATTGTCCGTGACATCGTCAATTACGCAAGGAGAGAGGGCGTTGCCGTGGGGCCCGGGAGGGGAAGCGCCGCCGGCAGCCTGCTTTGTTATGTTCTGGGTATAACCGATGTGGATCCTCTCGAGCACAAATTGCTCTTCGAACGGATGCTGAACCCCGAGCGCGTCAGCATGCCGGATATCGATATCGATTTCTGTTTTGAGCGGCGCGACGAAGTCATCAGATACGTAATCGACCGGTACGGTAAGGAGAACGTGTGCCAGATAATAACGTTTGGTACGATGGCGGCGCGTGCGGTCGTGCGGGATGTGGGGCGGGTGCTCAAGATATCGTATGCCGACGTCGATCGAATCGCCAAGCTGATACCCGGTCTCCCCGGGACGGAGCTCTCAGAGGCGCTGAGGAAGACACCTGAGTTAAGGATGTTGATGGAGAGTGAGCCCCGTTACGAGAAACTCAAGCAGCTGTCGCTGACGCTCGAAGGCATAACCCGGCACGCATCAACACACGCGGCAGGAATGATCATCACGCCGACGCCGCTCATGAACCACATACCGCTGTATCGTACGAACAAAGGCGAGATCACGAGCCAATACGATATGAAGAGTGCCGAAGCGGTCGGTGTGCTGAAGATCGATGTTCTGGGTTTAAGAACGCTGACCGTGATCGACAAGGCACGCAAGATGATCAAGGAAAACCACGGTGTAACCGTCGAACTGGAGAAAACCCCGATGCAGGACGGGCCCACGTTTGATCTTCTGCGCGCGGGCAAGACGATCGGCGTATTCCAGCTGGAAAGCTCCGGCATGCGAGATCTGATCAGAAGTCTCGAACCGGAGTCGTTCAGCGATATCGTTGCGATAAACGCGTTGTATAGACCGGGGCCTCTGGGCAGCGACATGGTGAGCGATTTCGTCGAATGCAGACACGGCCGCATGAAAATCAAGTACGAGCACGATCTGCTCAAACCGATCCTGGAGGAGACCTACGGCGTCATTCTCTATCAAGAACAGGTCATGCAGATCGCGAGCGTGATGGGCGGTTTTTCGCTGGGCGAGGCCGACTTGCTTCGCAAGGCCATGGGCAAGAAGGACCCGGAATTCATGGCCGGGCAAAAACAGAAGTTCATCAGCGGCGCCAAGGAGCGGAAGATCTCGGAGAAGAAGTCGTCCAAGATCTTTGGTCTAATGGAGAAGTTTGCGGGGTATGGGTTCAACAAGTCTCACAGTGCCGCGTATGCCGTTATCTCGGTGACAACCGCTTATCTCAAGGCGACATACCCGGCGGAGTTCTTCGCCGCCAGCCTCACCAGTGAGATCGACGACACCGACCGGATCATCGTTTTGATGGATGATGCGCGGGCGACGGGTATCGAGATCGCGCCCCCGGATATCAATCGCTGTGACTCTGAGTTCACCGTGGAAGACGGCAAGATATTCTTCGGGCTCGCTGCGGTGAAGAACGTCGGCAGGGCTGCGATCGGACAGGTGATATTGGAGAGGAACGAAAACGGACCATTCAAGTCGCTGCTCGACTTCTGTTCGCGCGTAAACTCTCGTACCGTCAATCGACGAGCCGTTGAGAGCCTGATCCAGTCGGGCGCACTGGATGGATTGCAGGGACACCGCGCGCAGAAGATGCACAATCTCGGTCGTGTAATGGAGATGGCGTCCCGCAACTCGCGTGACGCCGAGAGGGGACAGTTCGGGCTTTTCACGAACGACGAGACCATTGTCGATGAGAGGCTCGAGCCGTGTGAGGAATGGCCGAGCCAGGAACAGCTGGCATTCGAAAAGACCTCGCTGGGGTTTTTCCTCTCTGGCCACCCGCTCGACAAATTCAAGGATGTCATGGAAATCTTGAGCACGATGACGACGATGTCGCTCAAGTCGAGTCCCAACGGCAAGCACGCAGCCGTTGCGGGGTTGGTAAGCAGCGTCAAAATGACCATGGATCGCAAACAGAACCCCATGGCCTTTGTGACGATAGAAGACAAGGACGGGCATGCCGAGGCGGTGTTGTTCTCCGATGTTCTCTCGAAGTACAAGAATTACATCGCGGAAGACCGCGTGCTATTGCTTGAAGGCAAGGCATCGTCTCGAAATGCCGGTGAGGCGAAGCTCCTGGTGAGTTCGGTTGTTCCCATCAACGAGGATAAACCGCCGAACTCGACGGAAGTACATATATCGATTGACCTCGATCAGGTTGGAGAAAGCCAACTAGACCACATGCGACGGGTTCTCGCAGGCAGAAAAGGTGCGGCGCAAGTCTATTTGCACCTGCGCGAACACGGTGAACAAGCGTGTGTCGTTCGTTCAAAATCTCTCGCGGTCGACATAGACTACGACGTGCTGGCGGAACTCTGTGGATCGGTGGGTGCAAAGAATATCAAGCTCGTCCGCGGTAACGCGAGGAGTACGTAATGCGCAAGTATTGTTTTGTGTTCGTCGCTGTTGCGGTTGTATTTCTGTTCGTGGGGCAGGCCGCCGGTCAGGAAAACCGCCAGCTACCGCAGGTGCAGTACATCGTCGACAAACCCACGGCTGGCATGCTGCCCGATCGGTCTTATATGTTCAGAGGGTTCGCCGGCGCCGAGAGCAGCTTTTTGCTTGGTGCCAGCGTCGGATTCAAGGAAGTGGTCCAGCTGGGTATGTCGTATGGCGCGCAGAACGTGTTCGATCACGGTAGCCCCGCCATCAACGACTACCCGGGGTTTCAGGTTCGGGTCCGGTTGATCGGGGAGGCGCTGAATACGCCCGCGATCGCCCTGGGATTCGATTCGCAGGGACGCGGGGTCTATCACTCATCGCTGGAGCGGTACGATCGCAAGTCGACGGGGTTCTACGCGGTGGCCAGCAAGAACTTCACGACGGTAGTGGGCGAGGTGTCTTTGCACGGTGGTGTGTCGTGGTCGACCGAGGCAAAGGACGACAAGGATCCCACCTTGTTCGCGGCCACCGAGTGGATACTTTTTCAGCGGCTGGCATTCCTCCTTGCCGTGGACCCCGCCTTCAATGACAATGGGAGTACATCGCTTGGCAAGGGTGGTTTCTATATCGATGCCGGGGTTGGGTGGTATTTTGCAGAATTCGCGAACGTCACGCTGGCGTTCCGGGATCTTACAAAGAACTTCGGCCCCGTGCCCGAGATTAGCCGGGAACTCCAGCTCAACTTGATCCAGTCTTTTTAGGGGGTCTGTTCTTCGAATGGCGTACGAGGGTGAAGTGAGCTCGAGCTCGCAGGGCGGTCAGAGTCTGGATTTCGAGAGACCGATCGTAGAGCTCGAGGATAAGATCGCAGAGCTGCGGCAGCTCGCGCAGGTTCAGGATATCTCCGTCGACGACGAGGTGAAAAAGCTTACCGAGAAGGCGAAGAAGCTTCGCAAGGAGATCTATTCCAAGCTGACCGCCTGGCAGCATGTCCAGCTGGCCCGTCATCCGCGGCGCCCGTATACAGGAGACTACATCGGCGAGATCACCGATGAGTTTGTCGAGTTGCACGGAGACCGTTCGTTCGCCGATGACCCCTCGATCGTCGGCGGGCTCATGATGCTCGAGGACAAGCGGGCGATGCTCATCGGGCACCAAAAGGGACGGAACACAAAGGAGAACATCCACCGAAACTTCGGCATGGCCCATCCGGAGGGTTATCGAAAGGCGCTCCGGTTGATGAAGCTGGCCGACAAGTTCGGGCTGCCCATCGTGACGCTGATCGACACGCCGGGGGCGTACCCGGGCGTCGGGGCGGAAGAGCGGGGGCAGGCGGAGGCCATTGCGACGAATCTGAAGGAGATGGCGGGCTTGAGAGTTCCGATCGTATCCGTCGTCATCGGTGAAGGGGGGAGCGGAGGCGCGTTGGCGCTCGGTGTGACCGATCGGATACTCATGCTGGAGTACTCGATCTACGCCGTGATCTCGCCGGAAGGGTGTGCGGCGATACTGTGGAAGGACGCCGGCAAGAACGTGGAGGCGGCCGAAGCGCTCAAGCTCACGAGCAAAGACCTGCTCTCGATGGGCGTTGTCGATCGCGTGATCAAGGAGCCCGATGGCGGGGCACACCGCGACCCCAGCGCAATGGCGGCGGAACTCAAACGAGTGCTGTATGAGGAGCTCGATTACCTCCAACATATCGATGTCGAGAGCCTGGTCGAGAGAAGACGAAGGAAGTTCCTCAACATGGGTGTCTTTGAGGAAGATTCACCTTGACAGAGGGCCGTTGCTGGTCGTATTATCTTACTACCAGCCAATGACTTCGTTATGAATAGAGGAAACTACCCCTACTGATCCACTGATCGAGAGTCTGCCAAAATGATCAAGCAGGAGCTGCTCGAAATTCTTGCGTGCCCCAAATGCAAGGACAAGGTCGCGCTAGACGACGCGGGTAAATCCCTGATATGTCATCGTTGCAAACTCAAATATCCGATCAACGAGCAGGGGATTCCCATCATGCTCATCGATCGGGCAGAGCAATTGGAATCGTAGGCGCCTCCCCGAGCGCGGTACGGTAGCCGCGGCCCCTAGAAAGCCATAGCGAGCGACTTTACATACATGCGCATTTCTGTTGTCATTTTGCTGCTCACGGCCCTGGTTTCCCTGGCCGGCGAGTCCCCACTATACGCGTCCGTAACGGTCATCGACGAACGAAACGGCAGCGTGGTTCTCGATGTCCGCTTCGACGAGCGCGGCGTCGGCCTCAGGGAGATCGGCGACCCCGGGTTGCCGCGGGTTGGGTACGAACGGTTCTTCGTCGCCGTTTCCGGCGCAGCCGGCGTCAGGGTGAGATATGCCGACCCGGTGTTCGAGGACCGGCGTGGGGAACTGCCGCCGACCAACCCGACGAGACCCGGTATGCCGGACGCAAAGAGCCTGCCGTCGGGGTTTTTCCCATCCGAACCATTTCGCGTATCGGGGTCCATCACGTACCGGCGGGTCACGGTGGTGGCGGTGGACTGTTTTGCGTCACAGGTCGACCCCACGACGGGGACGCACCGCGTGTGGACAGGGTACCGCATTCACATCGACTACCCTCCGGCGGCACGGAGCGTTTCCTCGGACCGGGTGGATCCTCTCGTGGCTGCCCTCGTTGTCAACAAGCAATCCGTGCCTCAGCCGGTGCTGTTACGGGCGGCCGGCCGGGCGAGCGCGGCTCCGGATCCACATTTTTCTCTCTCCCAAAATTGGGTGAAAATGTGGGTACAGCGTCCGGGTATCTACGCGATCGAGGGCAGCGATCTCGCGAACATCGGTGTGAGCCTCGCCTCGATCGCCGATCCGAACAGCTTTCGCCTGTTCACCGGGGGCGGCCAGCAGTTGCCCCGGGATCTGGGTGCCCCCAATCAAACGTATCTGCCCGGTAGGTGGATGGCCGAATGTGATCTTCTGGTCGAGTATGGCGGCGACGGATCGTTCGATCTGGCCGACCGGCTGGTTTTTTATGCGGTCGGGACGCCGGGTTGGCGGGACCTCTACGAGCCGGGTGCCCCCAGGGATGAGTACACAGATCATCAGCACGAAGATCGGAATGTGTACTATTTGAGCTGGGATGACAACGGTTTTCCCGGGCAACCCGCGCGGATGGACACGGTCGATGCGACGCCGTCGGCGGCACCGGATCTGACCACGTTCGAGGAACGTCAGTATTTCGAGATCGATCGTGTGGAGGCCTATACGTTTGGTGGGGACGGGTGGCTTTGGATCGATGTTGATGACGATGGGGCACAGTCGTTTCTGTTTCCCGATTTCCTCGTCCAGGACCTCGACGAAGTGAGTCCTCAGACGTTCCGCACCATTGCCGTCGCGAAGCTGGGCGTGAACAACATCAATCACCATGCTCGTTATCGGATCAACGGTATGGTTATTGCGGACAAGGTCTGGGATGGGGGTCCCACGTATCGCTTCGATGACGCACAGCCGGTTGCGGCGACGGGGCTGTTTCTAAACGAGGGTTCCAACAGCATGGTCCTCGAGGTGCCTCGCGATCTCAACAGTGACGACTTCATGTCCTTCGCCTGGTATTCGGTCTTTTACCAGCGACACCTGCGAGCGCTCGGCGACCGGTTGTTGTTCGCGTCGCCCGATACGACGGGAACCATCGATTTCAAGGTTGATCGTTTCTCGACGGCGGGGCCGATGTATCTCTTCGACGTCACCGATCCGTTCCATCCGCGGCGGCTGGGCGGCTTTACGGAAACGCCAGCGGGCGGAGAGCGCAGTATCGAGTTCTCCGCGAGCATCGCGGGCGGACACCGTTACTTCTGGGCGGCTTCCGAGGTGGGGTTAAGGGGAAACAAAGCGACGATGGTTCACTATACGCCGCGAGACCTGCGTAACGGGGTTGCGGCACCAAACATGGTGATCGTCACACATCCCGCCTTTCTGGGCGCTGCTCAGAGACTCCGGGGCCACCGTCAGTCGAATCTGCCGCTCTTTTCCGATCCGGTGGTCGACGTGGTTACGACAACGGCTGTCTTTGACAATTTCTCCGGTGGACTGGCCGACCCCATGGCGATTCGCAACTACTGCAAATTCCTCTACGACAACTATACCGATACGGGCGGCAGTCCGGCGTTGACCTACCTCCTTCTTCTTGGCGACGCGAACGCGGACTTCAAGAATAACGCCAGCACCCAGCCAAACTTCGTCACTACGAATCTCAATCTCAACCCGTTGAGTCTCGATGCCTTCATTACCGACGACTACTTTGCGTATCTCGACTCGGCCGATGCATCCGGGGTCGGTGTTCTCGATATCGCGGTCGGGCGTCTGCCGGCGGGCTCATTGCAGGAGGCGTCGTTTCTTGTGGATCGCATCATCGACTACGAACTCGACGCCGAGTTTGGTCTCTGGCGTGACAGAGTGATCCTCGCAGCGGATGATGAGAAATCGACGTTCAACAACTCTCAGGCGGACTTCATCTTCATCGCCGAAGCGCTGGCATACGCGTTTCTTGCCCCGTATCTGGACCCGCGCAAGGTCTATCTGACCGAGTTCCCCGAAATCCAGGGGGTCAAACCCGCCGCCCGCTTGCAGTTTATCAACGACTGGAACGACGGGGCACTGGTCATCCACTATTCGGGACACGGCAGCTCCACTAGGCTCGCGGACGAGCTCTTGTTCAGCGAGGATGATGTCGGCAGCCTTCGCAACGGCTCGCGGTTGCCTGTGTTCATGGGTTTGAGCTGCACCGTGGGAAATTTTGGCGTGCAGACGAAGAGCCTGTCCGAGAGACTCTTGCTAAAGGACGGGGGCGGTGCGGTCGCCACGGTAACCGCGTCGGAACTGACATTCATCCACTGGAACGATATCCTGAGCAGCGATCTCCTGAGGGGGCTGTTTCCCGTGCAGCCCGGCGACCCGTTGCCGCTCGGGGTGGCCCTGGCGAATGCCAAGAACGCAACCTTGAGCAAGTATTTCCAGGAGAACGGCGAGAAGTACAATCTTCTGGGTGACCCCGCTCTCAGCCTGCGCTCTCCGCGACGGGGCATTGAGTTCGACGCGGCGAGTGTGGACACCATGGTTTCGGGCAGGCGGGAGACCGTTCGCGGCACCGTGCTGAGGAATGGCCAACCGGACGCGGGTTTCTCGGGGACCGTTCGGCTGGTGGTTCGCGAGCCGGACGACGTCAGCGGTTACACAAGGGAATCGGATGATTTCCATATCGACTATCGATACCCGGGCGGCACGATGTATTCCGGCACGGCGAACGTCGTGGCCGGAGATTTCGAGTTCAGCTTCAAGGTGCCGCGGTTCTCGCAAACCGGGGACAAGGCGTACGTGCTTGCCTACGCGGATAACGGTTCGGTGGATGCCGCGGCCAGGGTGGACGACCTCGTGTTTCGGGCTCCGCTTCCGACCGACTCGACCGCGCTGCAGCCGGTCGACGGCCCACCGCGGATCGAGCTGGGTTTTCAGGGTAGACAGCAGATCGTGAAGCCCGGCGCGGTTCTTCTTGGACGTCTCCGGGATCCCGATGGCATAAACACCCTGAATACGATGCCGGAGGGAAAACTCGTGCTCGTGATCGACAAGGCCGATCTGGCGCTGGATGTGACGAGCTTCTTCGAGTTCGATCACGGGGGCGTCGACACATCAGGAACGTTGAGGTATCCGTTGCCCGATCTGGATGTTGGCCGGCACACGGCCGTCCTCAAGGCGAGCGACACATTCGGCCAGACGAACGTGGATACCCTGGTGTTCGATCTCACCGACCCGCTTGATTACAGCGCACAGGTTGTTTTCAACTACCCAAACCCCTTTTCAACATCAACATACTTTCTCGTAAATCTTACTGATCGCGCGGATATCCATCTCGATATCTTTACCGTCTCGGGCAAGCGCATCCGGTCGATCCGCGTGACGAGGGACGCCGGAGAGCAGTGGATACTGTGGGACGGCCGGGACTCAGCGGGAGGCACTATCGCAAATGGAGCGTATCTCTATGTCGCGAGGGTTGGCTTTGTCGGGCTCGACCGGCCGCCGCTCGTTCTGCGGGGCAAGGTGGTAAAGGTCGAATAGCGCGGAGGGGGCGTATTTCTTGACCCGGTACGCCAGAGGCTGTATTATATAACAAACTACCCAGGAGGATGTAAGCTCATGCGTTCCAAGCTATTGCCAGTTCTGATCACAGTTGCCGTTGCCCTGACAGCGTTTACGTCTTCCGCCCTTGCTGTCGGCGAGGCGGGGGTCCCGTCCATGATCATCCCCCCAGGGGCAAGGGCCAATGGAATGGGTGAGTCGTTCGTTGCGATAGCCGATGACGCGACCGCCGCCTGGTGGAATGTGGGGGGACTCGCGTTCGTGACGAACAACAACCTCTCGCTCATGCACAGTCAGCTCGTGCCGGACCTCGCGAGCGATGTATATTACGAATTCTTGGGTTACAGCCATCAGTTAGAGAACTTTGGCACCATCAGCCTCTCGCTGATCTATCTGACGTACGGCGAGAGCGTGGCGACCAACCCACAGGGTGAGACTCGGGGCACGTTCAAGAGCTGGGAAGCCGCCGGCTACCTGAGCTTCGCGCTGCCGATCACGGCCAACCTCGGTGTGGGGTTGACGGGCAAGTTTATTCATGCCGATCTGGCGCCCGCCGATCTGACGCTCGACCAGCTCGATGGCACGGGTTCGACCGTGGCCGTGGATGCGGGCGTGCTCTACAAGGTGCCGGGCTTCTGGTTTGTCAACGATCGGAAACTGAATCTTGGCGCGGCGATCACGAATATCGGACCCGATATATCGTTTATCGATCAGGAGCAGAGCGACCCGCTTCCGATTACGCTGCGTGCCGGCTTTGCCTATACCGCGGTGTCCAGCGAGGTCAGCAACTTTCTGGTGACGTTGGACCTCGAGCAGAGCCTCGTATGGCTGATCGATAGCGCGACGAAGACACGCAGAAGCGAGATCTATCATATAGGAACTGAGTACCGCTATGCCAATCTCCTGGCGGGTCGAATCGGATACATCCACGACAAAGATGGAGATTTTAGCGACGCTACGTATGGTCTTGGTTTTCTGTACAAGAGCGTCACGCTTGATTATGCAAACGTGCCCCAGGCCAAGACTCTGGACAGAGTGCATCGGTGGTCTGTTGGTGTAACATTCTAGGCCGGTTTTGAGCCCTTATTTGTTATTTCCCCTGTTCAATTAAGGTCTGACCTAAGGCAAGCCCCTCGGAAAAGTAGCCGTGCGAATCTGGTTATTGCTCGCTCTGTTTCTCGCATCGTTATCGCTGGCGGCGGCGTCGTCTTTTGCCGACGCCTGTGACGATCGTGCAAACGTGAGCCCGACACCCGGCGGTGGGGAGGCGATCCCGCCCTGGGTCGCGACGTTCTCATCCACCGAGTCCCTCGGGATGTCATTGACCCCGGCGAACGAGATGTCGGCATGGCGCACCACAGCGAGCGTTGAACCGGCGCTGGCGACATGGGACGATGACAACGTCTCGGCGGGATCGAAGGGCATGTATCTGCCCGTGCTTTACTCCCTGGTGATTCCCGGTACTGGGGAGATCGCGCTCGGGTACCCGAAACGCGGGGTCGCGCTGATCGCGCTCGAGGTGGCGGCGTGGGTCGGCTATGCGTACTATCAGGACCAGGGGCTCGATGGTCGGGCCGAGTTCGAGGCCTTTGCCGATAAGTACTGGACCGAGGATCGGTGGATTGCGAATCACCCGGTTTTTGAGGGGCGGACCGAGGAAAAGACCCTCGAGAATCTCAACTGGATCGGCCAGAACGATTGGACCGGGTGGCCCGGGTACCACTCCTACGCACCCAAAGACGATGTAAAACTGAATTACTACGAGAATCTTGGCAAGTATGACTGGTTTATCTCGGGGTGGAAAGACTGGGATCTGGCGACCCAACCGAGAAACACGGCGCTGCGCGATGAGTATCGTGCCCTGCGCCTGCAGAGCAACAGCGATCTGGACAAGGCCGACCGCTTTATCTATCTCAGCATTGTTACCCGTGTGTTCTCCGTTGTGGAGACCGTGATCCTGGCTCGCCGCGATAGTAAGAGCGACGGGTCGGAGACGAGTGAGAAGAGGAACGTCTCGTTCAATACACGGTCGACGGGGCTTGCGTCGGGCGAGGTCGCCTTCGTCTACCGGTTCTAGCGAAACAGAGAAATGAAAAGGCTCGTTACTGCAATTCTGGCGCTTATCGCGCTCAACGTGACCGGATCGGCGGCGTTCGATTTCGGGAGCGCGGCACTGGAGAAACCGATACTCGCTCGGGCCGAGGGCTCGGATCCGGTTCCTTTTTCGAGCGGTCTTCTTGGGGATGATGTTACGCTCACCGAGACCAAGTCGACATCGAAGGCGGTCATGTACTCGCTCCTTTTGCCCGGGCTGGGGCAGTGGTATCTGGGAGAAAAAACGCCGGCCAAAGTATTTTTTGCGATCGATATCGCCATCTGGACGAGCTTTATCGTGTTCAATGTGCAATCAGAGTTGAGAGAGGACGAATATCAGCAGTACGCCCGTACGTTCGCCGGTGTGACGAGCCTGGATCACTCGGATGAGTACTACAGTATTCTCACCGAGTATGATTCGTTCCGAAACTACGAGGATGAAATCAAGAGCGAGGGTAGATTCGCGCTCTATCCGGATATCGATGTCGCCACGCTCGATCAGTACTTCATCGAGAACCGCGTGTCGGACTATGAGACGTGGGTGTGGTGGAGCGCCGATCATCGCCGTGCCTACCAGGATCGACGTTCGGCAAGCAAGAGGGCGGATCGCCGGGCGCTCTACACATTTGCAGCCGCGATGGCCAACCGTGTGGCCTCCGCGTTTTTTGCCTATCGATCGGGCATGCGCCCGCAAGAAGAGGAGGACGCACAACAGACCGGGTTTTCTATAGAGCTTGGCGCACCGCAGCGTCATGCGTCAGAGGGATTCCAACCAGGGATCTCCCTTATTCGAAACTTCTGAGACGATTGACTTCGTTTCTATTCGGCCAAACCAGCCTGCTGCGAGAGTGGTGACCGTCTATGGCCAAGCCCGTTCTGGTTCTCCTCATTGCTGCGATGTCCGCACTATGGTTGTTGGGTTGTGCGTCACAACCGCAGGTGGAAGACCCTTCCGACCTGTCTTCGCGACCAGGCGAGGACATACCTCTATCCAGTTTCCAGACTTTTGGCGGGATCACGCTCGGCGAGCCCGTCGGTGTGGCGAGGGATTTCGATGGCAATATTCTGATCGCGGATCGGGCTCCGGGACAGGTCGTCCACATTCTCCTTGCGAGGGAGCAGGCGGTGGAGTTCGACCAGCCGCTGTTGGGCGCCGGGTTCTCTCCCGCCGATCTCAAGTCGAGCGGCTTCTTCGTCTATGTGGTGGATCCCTTCGAACGCGTCCTGATGCGCTTCTACAAGACCGGATCGTATCTCGGTGTTCTCATCGATATGCGTGAGAGGTTTCCCGGCCGGCACGTGACGCCGGTGGGTCTCGATGTCGATCTCTCGGGCCGAATCGCCGTGACCGATATCAAGAACCACGAAGTCATCATCTTCAACACATACCTCGACGTAGAGCTTCAGTTTGGGAGCTATGGCAAATACGCCGGTCAGCTCGATGCCCCCGAGGGCATCTTCTTCGCACTCGGTGGCCAGTTGCTCGTGACGGATTCGGGTAACCGGCGGGTTCAGCTCTTCGACCCGAACGGCGCTTTTGTGGAGATGGTGCCCCGTGAGGCCGATCCCAACCCGCTCAAGCGTCCCCGTCGAGCCGTGATGGACAACAGCGGCTGGATCTATGTCGCGGATCCGGAAGCCGGTGGGGTTTTCGTTTTTGACGATACGGGAAGCCTCGTGCGCACGATATCCCCGAGGGGGGCCGAGAGGTTTCGCCCGACGGATGTGACGGTGGCGCCCGACGGGACGATCTACGTTACGGATGAAGCTATGAGCACCTTGTACACGTTCAGGTGATGTTTTGAATCGACTTGCTGCAACGATATGTTTGTTTTGCATCTCCGCGCTCATTGTCAGTGCGGCTTCGGCCGCGCAGGGCGAGGACTACGACTGGCAGTCGTGGGGAGCGGTGACCGACACGACGGTCTGGTCGATCGATCAGCACAGGCTGACGCTCAGTTCGCCGTTCATCGTCGCTGGAAGCGAAGCGGTGTACGTCGACGGCGATTTGTTCACGGGTGACCGGTACGAGATCAACTACCAGCGAGGAGTTGTTCGATTCATCGCCCCGGTGAGAGACGGCGCCGTCATCCGTGTGTCATACATCAGGCTTCCCGTGCTGTTGAACTCGGTGTATTCGCTCCGTCGGATCGAGTTCGCCGATCCGCGTGAAGTCATACCGCAGCGCCCCTCTTCCTCAAAACAGGATGACCAGGTTTTCAATCCGGCAGGGGATCTGGTTTTTGGGGGGATGAAATCGATCAGCCTGTCCGTGGGCACGAACAAGGGCAGCTCTATCGATCAATCGCTTCAGGCAACCATTGAGGGTCACCTGACGAAGAACATAAAGGTTAGAGCCCTTCTATCCGACAACAACCTCCCAATTCAACCCGAGGGGAATACCGAGGAGCTCGAGTATCTCGACAAGGTTTATGTCGAGTTTTCGGGTCCGAAAGCCAACGCGACATTGGGCGACTTTAGCTATAGCAACGGGTACTCGACATTCTCGTCGTTTCACCGGGAGCTCAAGGGAATATCCGGTCAGGTTCGAGGTTTTGATTCACGGGTGTCTGTCGCGGGAGGATCGAGCAAGGGCGTATTTCGCTCGGTGAAGTTCCGAGGCACCGAGCAGGTCCAGGGTCCCTACGACCTGCTCGCGGAAGGCCGCACCACCGGTGATGTCATCATAGCGGGCACGGAACGCGTCTATTTCGATGGGGAGATCCTCCAGCGCGGCCGCAATCGCGATTACACGATTGATTACGACAGCGGAATGCTCACATTCACGCCGCGGAGGATGGTAACCGCTGATACCGAGATTGGTGTGGACTTCGAGGTCACACAGCAGCGTTATGATCGAACGTCGATGTTCGGAAACGCGGAGTCGAATAGACTGCCCGGTGGGTTTCGCTTCGAAACCCTCGTTGCGCGCGAGGCGGACGATGCCGATCGGCCCAAGACACTGACGCTCAACGATGAGGACCGGTCGATACTGCTGGGTGCGGGCGACAACGCGGACAGGGCCGTCGCGGGTGGGGTGTCAAACGTGGGACCGGGCAACGGCGACTACATGCTGGTGGCGGCGGATACGCTGGCGGGTCTGGCCGAGCACTACGCCTTCAACGATTCCACCGGAGCCTACCTTGTATCGTTCACCGAGGTCGCCGTGGGGCTCGGTGACTACAAGCTCACCGGCATCACCGCCAGGGGAACGCCGATCTACGGTTTCGTGGGCAAGGCCAACGGCAACTTCGTGATCGGGAGAAAGCTCCCCGCGCCCCAGTCGCACTCGCTCGTGACCACGCGGTTGGTCCGGGACAGCGGCGATCGTCTCAACATCGACTTTGAGTACAACATGAGCGACTTTGATCGCAACACCCTGTCTCCCGTTGGCGACGCGGACAATATCGGGGATGCGGGCAAGTTGACGATCAAGCTCAAGAATATCCGCACGCCTGTTGGTGAGTTCGACATCACCGAATCGCTGAGCACGATCCAGCAGAATTTCCAGAGTTTCGGCAACACCCGTCCATGGTACTTCTATACCGACTGGAATCTCGAGGGTGTGCCCATCATGGGAAGGGAGATCCTGCAGCAATTGACCACGACGTATCGGCCCGTAGAGAAAACAGCGCTCGACTACGAGTTTGGTCTCATCGACCGGGACAACTTCAAGGGTGTCAAACAAGAGGGGCGCGCGTCGCTGGCGCTGGGGCGGGACAGAAACGTGAACGCCCGGGTGTTTTCGACCGATGTGACGGGGATCGATGAGGTGCGAACGCGGCTGCACGGGACGGCGTCGGCCTCGTTCGGGTTGTGGGCGTTTCTGCCATCGGCCACGTACGCGACGGACGAGTACCTTCTTGCATCGCCCGCCCGTCCCGACAGCGGGTTTGCCTATGACGTGGTGACCGTGAGCCTGGCGAAACGGCAGGCCAAGAAGTTCGGCTATCAGTTTCAGGTGTCGGAACGAAACACCCGACAGCTCGCCGATACAACGAACGGCTGGCGGGACACGCGGATCGACCGCACGTACAAGATGTCGCTGGCCGCTCGTGGGACGTCCGTGATCGAGGGATCGCTGGAGTACTCGCACCGCGTTCAGGACGATCTTATATTCGGCGACACGCGGAAATCCGATCTGGCACGCGTGAGAGGGTTGATTCGCTTCAATCGGATCGGTTTGAGGTCGAGCATTGATTATGAAGTCAGCCAGGATGCGTTTCGCACCCTCGAGAAAACCGTCGTGTATGTCGGAACGGGCAAGGGGGACTACAACCAGCTCGGCGAGCACGTCGGAGAGGGCAGGGGGGACTACGCACTCGTCTTCCTGCCGGATCTGAAGACGATACCGACTCGCAACGTCGGTTTGACGCTGCGCACGACGTGGCAGAACCCGTCGGCGGGGTCGACCGGTGGCGGCGTGTTGTCGTGGGTCAAACGCAACGTCTCTCTCGAACAGCAGTTCTCCGTCCGTGAGGCAACAACGTTCTCGGAGGGCTACAAAGTGTACTTGTTGTTTCCCTCGGCGCTGCAGCGAGACGACGCGACGCTCCACGGTATCGTGTCGCTGCGGCAGGACTGGTCGTTGCTTAATGGTCACCCGAGTGTCTCTCTCAGTTTCCGCTATCAGAGGGATGATGAGGAGGACAACCGGTTCGCACCGGTCAAGGAAAACAAGTTCTTCGAGCAACAGATCGTGACGCTGGATCGATCGATATCGAAGCTTCTGAGTGCCAACGTTGAGGTCAGGCACGAACGGAGACGGCGCGCCGGAAGCGGGCTCACGACGGGTACGGGCAGTACGTACGATGTCTCCGGATGGGCCGTCGCGGGTGGTTGGGGTTTGCGTTTGTCCCCGGGCAGCACGCTGGATGGCCAGATTGAATACAGCCGGCGCGAGGACGACGAGTCGCTGGCGGAGGAGAGGACCGTGTCGTTTCGCCCAAGGTTTGTCTGGCGGCTGAGAAAGTCTCTCAACCTGTTCGGGCGATACGAGCTGGTGCGATTCCTCGGTGACGAGCATATCGGAGCAAAACCGTTTTTCTTCTCCAGAACGGGATCGTCCCACCGGTGGAGCTCCACACTCAACATAAAGTGGACCAAGGTCATTTCGTTCCTGACGACGTATCAGGGTCGGAGTGAAGACACGTTTAGCGGCAGAAGGATTGTCGAACATGATTTTAAGGTTGAAACCCGAGCGTTCTTCTAGGGCACCGGTTCAGGGAGCGGCTTTCTCTGCGCGTCTTCTCGGACGCGTAGTGCGATGCCTCATAGCCGCGGCTTTGCTTGCGAGCGCGCTTGGCTTTCCGCGGCCGTGCCTGTCTGGACCGGAGATCGAGATACGGGGCAACCGGTCGCTGTCGAGCGGTAGGATCAACGGGCTGATGGACGGTGTGCGGTGGGATGACAGCGGTGATCACAGCGTGCTGCGCGGCGTCCAGGAGGCCTATATTCGCCAGGGCTACCTGTCCGCGAAGATGCGTATGGAGAGAAACGCGTCGGACTCGACGATTGTACTGTATGTCGACGAAGGTGAGCCGGCCCGCATGGGGCGCGTCAAGGTGATCGGTGCGGAGCGGTTCAACGAGGAAATGATCAGACAAGTCTTGAACATTGAGAATGGGTCACGCTTCCGCCCGGTTGCCGTGGATCGCGGTGTGCAAGAGCTCCTTGAGATGTACGACGAAGAGGGTTATCCGTTTACACAGGTCTGGATCGACAGCCTCGCGTTCGAGTCCGCGACGTCGCAGCTGCGACTCGTTGTCTATGTTGTCGAAGGGGCGAGCAAGAATCTCAGTCACGTTCATGTCGAAGGTCTCGAGAAAACAAAGGAAGACGTGGCCATCAAGCTGTCGGGGCTCCGCGTCGGCGAGCCTTACGACGGCAAAAGCGTCCGCAACGCATACCTGAGGCTCTCGACCAGTGGTGTTTTTGAGGACGTGGCGTACCCAGCGATCCAGGTCTCGCCGCAGGGTCAGGGTGTCGAGGCGGTGATCAAGGTGGTCGAATCCAAACAGAGCAATAGTTTTACCGCGGCGCTCGGGTACGCCGAACGCGAGGGCGTCAACGAGCGTGTCCTCAGCGGTGTTGTGCGTCTCGATCTGCGCAACATTGGCGGAGCGCTCCGCGATCTCAGTGTCTTCTGGCGCAACGACGGCGCCGGTCGGGTCCAGACGGAGCTGGCGTTCCGTCAGCAGTTCTTTTTGGGGAGGCGGATGAGTCTCGGTTTGTCGCTTCAGCAGATCGGACAGGACACGGTATACACCTGGCAGTCTCTTGGTGTCGAGACGGGGTTGCCGGTCGGCAGATTGTGGCAGGGTATGTTTGGAATCGATTTCGCCATTCATGGCGATCGAAACACGTTCGCATACGGTGACGTGACGAACAGCATGCGTTATCGACTGATGGGTGGATACTCCTACGCGCGGGGCAAGAGACACAGGGGGACTTTCTTCTCGCTGGGGAATCGGTTCACGTACGCAAACAAGAAGCAGAGTTACCGCGATAAACCGGGCGCCCAGCAGCAAGGCGATCTACAACAGCGGACCGGCCAGACCGTCACCCAGTACATCACCGCGCTCGACGCCGAGTTGGCGGTGGAGATCGGCCGGCGACTTCATATCGCGAACAGAACCGTCTATCAGAACCTCGCGAGTCGCGAGTTGGTCGTTCCGGTGTCGGAACAATTTTATATCGGCGGCGCCGCAACGGTGCGCGGGTATCGCGAGAATCAGTTTCATTCACCACAGATCGCATACTCGCGTAGCGAGTTCCTCGTTGGCAAAAGCCGCGCCGAGAACGGCTACGTCTTCGCCGATGTCGGGTATTTCCTCCAGCAGAGCCTGCTGCCTTCCGGGGATATCGTGGAGGATGCACGCTTCCTCGCGGGTTATGGCTTTGGCCTCCGCACGCAGTCGAAGGCGGGCAACGTCGACATCAGCTTTGCCGTTGGTGAAGAGCTCTCGCTACAGCAAACCAAAATTCACATCATTCTCAACCGTTCGTTCTAGTCTGTGCGCTGGAGCGTGATGGCGTGCTCGCTTGCTCAGATCCTCGGCGGAGCGTCTTACATGTCATAGCGCACTGCGGATTCGCCGCGAATAACCATCACGCCCTCGCTTGCGGAAGGGGTGCGGCGAGTGCCCGAACGGACATTACGACCGAGCGCCCCAATTGAGCCATCAGCGCGAGGGAGTCATGAAGTGAGGGCGTTCGCCGTGCCCCCAACCAAATGCTCTGGCGTGCGGTAGTGCAGGGTGATATGATTCTGGCTCCGAGAAGCCAGATTACAATCCGGAGGAGACCTGATGTCCATCGATATTGCGAACAGGAATATACGAGCGCCACGAGGCACGACGCTGAGCTGCAAGGGCTGGCCGCAGGAAGCGGCGCTGCGAATGCTGTGCAACAACCTGGATCCCGAGGTGGCGGAGGATCCGAAGAACCTTGTTGTCTACGGTGGCAGGGGCAAGGCCGCGAGAAACTGGAAAGCGTTCGAAGTCATCGTCGACAATCTGAGGCGGCTCGAGAGCGACGAGACGCTATTGGTGCAATCGGGCAAACCGGTGGCAGTCTTCAAAACGCACCCGGGTGCACCGCGGGTCCTCATTGCCAACTCGTTGCTCGTCCCGAAATGGGCGACGTGGGAGCACTTTTGGGAACTCGAGAGCAAGGGTCTGATGATGTACGGGCAGATGACGGCGGGCAGCTGGATGTACATTGGGACACAAGGCATTCTCCAGGGCACCTATGAGACGTTTGCCGCGTGTGCGGACCAGCATTTCGGGGGATCGATGAAGGGCAGACTGGTTCTGACGGGTGGACTCGGTGGGATGGGAGGCGCGCAGCCGCTTTCAATCACGATGAACGGCGGGGTCTGTCTCGCCGTCGAGGTAAATCCCCAACATATCCAGAGGCGTCTGGATACGCGATACCTCGATGTGATGGTGGACGATCTGGACGAGGCGGTCGAGAAGGCAATGCATGCGAAGAAACATCAGAAGGCCCTGTCGATCGGTCTGGTGGGCAATGCCGCGGATGTCTTCCCCGAACTCCTCGAGCGCGGTGTCGAGATCGATATCGTAACCGATCAGACATCGGCGCACGATCCACTCAACGGCTATGTTCCCCGGGGCGTGACGCTCGAAGAGGCCGAGGAGCTTCGCAAGACGGATCCGGAGGAATACGTGTCGCGGGTGATGAGTTCGATAGTCGAGCACGTGCGGGCGATGGTTGGATTTCAGAAGAACGGCTCCGTCGTGTTCGATTATGGCAACAACATCCGGGGGCAGGCAGAAACGGCCGGGTACGAAGACGCCTTCTCGTTCCCCGGGTTCGTGCCCGCCTTTGTACGCCCTCTCTTCTGCGAAGGCGCCGGGCCGTTCCGCTGGATTGCGCTATCCGGCGACCCGGAGGACATCCGGGTGACCGACGACCTGATCCTCGAGCTTTTCCCGGAGAAAGAGTCACTGGTGCGTTGGATCCGGTTGGCGCGTGAGCGGGTTGCCTTTCAGGGTCTGCCTTCACGTATCTGCTGGCTCAAGTACGGCGAACGAGCCGCATTTGGCATGGCGCTCAATGAACGTGTCAAATCGGGCAAGATCAGCGCCCCGATCGTGATCGGGCGGGATCATCTCGACAGCGGCTCGGTGGCGAGCCCGTATCGTGAAACGGAGGGGATGAAGGATGGCTCGGATGCCGTTGCGGACTGGCCGATCCTGAATGCGCTCCTCAACGCCGTCAACGGTGCGGCGTGGGTCTCGGTCCACCATGGGGGAGGTGTGGGGATGGGGCTGGCGATCCACGCGGGCCTGGCCGTGCTGGCAGACGGAACTGACGAAGCGACAGGCAAGTTAGAGCGTTGTCTCACGGGAGACCCTGGCATAGGGATTGCAAGACACGCGGATGCAGGCTACGAATCTGCCATCGAAAGTGCCAGAAAGAACGGTATCAGTGTCCCGTTTCTTGAACGCTAGCGGGCATCCATCGATACACGAGTAAGAATGTTACTCGATCCAATGACAGCTCGGGCTAGAATCGTGAGGTGCGACGGTTGAAACGGGAAGCCGATCTCGTCGTCAAGAACTGCGGACAATTACTTACCCTTCACAGTACCACCGGACAACCCCGGCGGCGAACGGAGTTGACCGACCTGGGGCTCGTCGGCAATGGTGCCCTGGCCTCCGACCGGGGGCGCGTCGTCTGCGCGGGTTCCCTCGAGTCCGTTGAATCCGCTATCGAACCGCGCCCTGAGTGCCGCGAGATCGACGCCGGCGGCGCCGTCGTGATGCCCGGGTTCGTCGATCCGCATACCCACACTTGTTTTACCGCCTTCCGTCTGGACGAATACGAGAAACGAATTCGCGGGGTCCCGTACGCCGAGATCGCCAAGGCCGGTGGGGGAATCGCAAAAAGCGTCTTGGACGTGCACGAGACAGATGAGCAGAGGCTTCTCGATATCAGCAAGGATCGCCTCAGGGGATGTCTGGAGCACGGCTCGACAACTGTTGAAATAAAAAGCGGTTATGGGCTTGATCTCGACAATGAGATGAAACAGCTTCGCGTGATCAGAGAGCTGGCTGCCTCATCCCCGGCACTCATTGTGGCAACCTTCCTCGGCGCGCACTCGGTTCCGGCGGAATTCGCCGGGCGCCGCGAGGACTTGATGTGCCGATTAATCGACGAAATCATCCCTGTGGTCGTCGATCAGAGGCTTGCGGAGGGTATCGATGTTTTTTCTGAGAAAGGGGTTTTCACGACCGAGGAAGCGGAACGGATTTTGCGGGCGGGGATAGCGGCGGGCCTCAAGGGCCGGGTCCATGCAGACGAACTGTACGATACCGGGTCGGCCGAAATGGCGGTTAGGGTCGGCGCGGCGTCTGCGGATCATTTGACAAAGATAAGTGCACAGGGCATCGCTCGAATGGCCAATTCGCAGGTGATTGGTGTGCTGTTGCCGGGGACCAGCTTTGGCTTGCCCTCGCTCCACTTCGCACCGGCACGCGAAATGATTGATCGAGGCGTTGCCATTGCGTTGGCCTCGGACTTCAACCCGGGGAGTAGCCCGAGTGAATCCATACCGATGATGATTTCCATCGCGTGCTCGCACATGCGGCTGTCGCCCGCGGAGGCGGTTGCCGCGGCGACTTACAACGCAGCCTTTGCGATCAGCAGGGGGGACGAGGTGGGTAGTCTGGATATCGGGAAACGCGCCGATTTTCTGATTCTCGACTGCGACGACTACCGGGAGATCCCGTATCGTTTTGGAATCAACCCGGTCGATCGGGTCTTCATAGAGGGTACCGAATGGAAGGGCGACTCCTGATGGGAGTCGAAGTGGTGACAGGGTGAAGAAGAGCATGACCAAACCGCATCAGATGAGAAAAAAGGCGCTGGAATTCGCCAAGAAGCGACAGTGGGACAAGGCGATCAACGAGTATGTCCAGCTGGCCGAGATCGAGGCGAACAATCCGAACGTCTTCAACGAACTTGGTGACCTTCATCTCAAGATCGGCAACAAGGGCGATGCGTTCAAGGCATTCCACTCGGCGATCGACGCGTATTCGGGGATGGAGCTATTCAACAACGCCGTTGCCGTCTGCAAGAAGCTCATCCGCTTGAGTCCCTCCGATCGCGCCGTGTACGGCAAGCTCGCCAGGCTCAGAAACCGGCAGGGAATAAGGAAGGAAGCGGCGATCTACGCCATCTCGTTTCTCGAACTCATCGCAGGCGACGCGACGGCCGATCCGGAAGAGACCAGGACCGACGTCGTCGAGCTTGCCAACGAGTTGGACCATTCCCCTGAAGTGCTTGAGCGGGTTGCTGAGTATCTTCTCGCCCAGAAGTTCGCCGACGACGCCGGCGGGGTCCTGGAGAAGCTTGCCCATACGTACGTTTCAAAAGGGATGACCGCGGAAGCCGACAAGGCCGTGAAGAGGATGGACGAGATCGGCTTTATGCCGTCCAACCCTATCCCGACCGCCGGACCGGAAAGCCCGTCTTCAACCCCCGAGCAGCCGACGGCCGCACCCGAATCGGATATCGGCACATTTGACATCCCATCGCCGAATCCGGTCGGATCCACGTCACCACCCGGGCCATCTACTTCACGCGACCCCTACGATTTCGATTCGGTGGATCTCGGTGGGTCATCCGGGCATCAGCAGGCCCCGACCGCCACGCAAACCGAAGAGATGGATGGCATCGAGATCGAGATGCCGGATCCAACCTCCCAACCCTCCTCAACTCCGCCCGGTGCCGAACTCGAGATCGACTCGGATCGGATCGATATGCCGGGACCCACGGATGCCGACCCACCGCCAGAAGAAATGACGGTTCCGTCACCCGCCGATGAGTTCACACCGTTGACTCAAACCGGGACGGGGAAGGGCGAGTTCGTGACAGCCCCCGGGAGCGCGGCCGGCACACGGCCCGAAGACGGGGTTTTCGATATCCCGGCGCCCGGGTCCGACGAGTTCGCGACGGCCCCCCTGAGCGAGGCCGGCACACGGTCCGAAGACGGGGTCTTCGATATCCCGGCGCCCGAGTCCGACGAGGCCCCGACATACGAGGACGTCGCTCAACCCGCCGATCCCGTGGAGCCGCCGGAATCCGATGAGGATTCTCCTGGTGAGCCCTCGACAGAGACGCCGTCTTCGTCGGAACCGCAGGACGAGACGCCTTCTGCGCCGTCGGGTCCCACGGAGCCGCTGGCCGAAGGAGAGGTGTGGATCCCGAAAGAGGAACTTCCCGGTGGCGTGACGAGCAGAGAAGACGGCGACGGCAGCGTTGTCAATATGTCCGACCTGGTGTCCCATTTCAGTGCTGAAGTCAAATCGGATGTCGATGCCGACGATTACCGCAGCCACTACGATCTGGGTATGGCGTATCTGGAGATGGATCTGATCACCGAAGCGATTCGGGAGTTCCAGTTTGCCGCCAACTCGAGCATGTACAGGGCGCGGAGCCTCGAGTTGATCGGGATGTGTTTTATTAAGCAGAATCAGCCGAGACTCGCCATCAAACAGCTCGAGAAAGGTCTGGCCTTGGTCGGTGATATCGGCAGGGACTCGATCGGACTCCAGTACAATCTTGGGCTTGCCTACGAGATGATCGAGGACGTGGACAAGGCTAAGCAGCGTTTTGAGGAAGTCTACGTACTCGACGTTTCCTTCCGCGATGTCGCCGATAGGCTCAAGAAATACACTTCGTAGTCGCCGATGTAGGGGGCGCCGATTGAGCCTGTCCTGGAAGAGCTGCGCCCCGCCGGGAGTCATCCTGTCGTGGAAGAATTCCAATCGGCGCATGCAAAACGGCTGAAAAGTCGGCTTTGCACATAGTTGTTGACCCCTTTTCGCGGTTCCTCTACCATCCTTGCACTTGATTGTCACTCGGTCCAAACCGGGACTTCACGGACCGATGTGTGACGTGCAGCGTGTTCAGCCGGCCCCACGTTTTCCTCCCTATGCACAGAACTCGAAGAGCGCTACTCGCCAGTCTCCTGATCTCCATGACGGTTGCGCTGGGCTTCGCGTTATCGGGTATCCCGAACGTTGAGCTGATGACGATGACGGTCTTTATCGCCGGTCACCTCCTGGGCTGGCGTCTCGGTGCCACTGTGGGCGCTGCGTCGATCGCAGCGTACTCACTCTTCAATCCGCTTGGCGCTGCGATGCCGCCGCTTCTGATCGCTCAGGTGGTCGGCTTCTCCATCATTGGGGCAGGTGGCGCGTTTGTTGGACCCGTGATTGTACGCCTCAGGCTGCGCTGGACGGCTTTTCTCATGTGCGGTTTGGTGGGTTTTTTCCTGACCTTTACCTACGATGTGATCACGAACATAGGCGCCTACTTCACGATCACGGGCGAGCAGGCGCCCTCGAGCCTCTACAAGTTCGTGGGTGCGGGTATGTTGTTCATGATTATGCACATCGTTTGGAACACCGCCCTGTTTTTGGTGGTATTAAACCCTGTACTGACGGTGCTGGCCAAGTATCGTCTCGAGCTTTCAGAGGGCAGGTGAAACGTGAGGCTCTTCTTACTCCTGGCGATGGCATGCGTGGTTTGTGCGGCCGATACGGGTTCGTCGGTGGGGCAAACCCTTGCGGCGCGTGACTCGTCGCGTGTGTTGACGAGGGCGGATGAGGGAGAGCGGGTTTTCGCGTCGAGCCCTTTCGATACCATCGACGCCGAGGAATACGCAAAACCGAGGTCGTTTTCACTCGACAATTTTATGGAGTCGATGTCGGCCTACCTGATCGGCAGAACCGGTCCTATTGGCGCCCAGGCCTCATTTTCGAGATATGGTCTGGGACGCGGCAGAGGACTGGTCTACCTGGGTAGTGTGCTTCTCAACGACCCACAGGATGACCGTGTACCGCTTGCCCTGACACAGACGACCTCGATCGGGGAACTTATCATGGGTGAGACTCCGGGACGGCACCTCGCGGGCCAGACAAACATCGAGGGCGTTATGCATATCATCGAACCGCGCGAGATGGAGCACGAGCCGGTGGCTGCGCTTTATCTATCCAAGGGCGACCACCAACTTAAACAACGCCGCTTTAGGTACTCGTCACCGCGGAAGCTGGCGGGGATCGACTTTGGGTATGACGAGCTCCGTAACGACGGGTACAACTTCGATGCAACCGGCAACATCGATCTGGAAGGACTGGGGTTCGGGAGCTCGACCACAAGGGCGTCCAATGGCGATATCAGGGGCGTGTTCCCCAGCGGCGAAAGGTACCGGTTTGCGCTGCGACAGTTTCAGACGACGTTTCAGGGCGACACGCTCGATCCGTTTTCGGAGAATCGACGTGAAGGGTTTATCGCTCTTGCACAGGCGTCGGCCGGCGTTTTTATGATTGACTTCTACGGTCGTAACTACAAGGTATCGACCCGCGACTCGGTGACGATGAACGAGACAACGTCGCTTGCAGTGACCGTGCCGCTCTCCACCGACACAGGTCGTCGCTTCGTCGTTGGTTTCGGATACGAGAACATCAACTCGACGCAGGACATCGCGAACGGCTCGACGAGAGATCGGCTGCGGAAGGTTTCAGGAAGTTTCTCGGCGGGCTCGCCGGTTGGGGACAAGACCGTGGTCGAGGTTGGAGCCGACGTCTCGACCCAGTACAAATACGCCTGGGGCTGGGGCGCCCATGTGTCCGCGAACCGTCAGCTGAGCCCGGCCAACCGGTTAACGATCGTGGGAAAACGCGGATACCGGCTGCCGAACCTCAGCGAGCTGTTTCTGCCGCTTCATCGACTGGGTTCATCGGCCCCGGGGGACACAAACAACGTCGTGGGGAACACAGAACTCGAGAGCGAGTCGTCGCTCGAGGCGACGCTTCAGCTGTACTCCGATCTAGGGGCAGCCAGGAACGAGCTGCGAGCCACTGTGATTCGCGTTCGCAACCCGATTCTCTCCGTCGAGGTTAGTTCGACCCCCCATTCGCTCTCCCAATCCACGAACACCGATGCGCAGGGGTTGCAGATCATCGAGGACCGGCTGCGAATCGTGAGTACGCGCTGGGGATTCGAGTTCTATGTCGACGGTGGCGTGATCGTGGCAATCGGCGACCGGGATCGGTATTTCCAGGGTGTGCCCAACGTCCGGGCGGTCGTCGCAGCGTCGGTTGGCCGATCTCTTTTTAAGGATACGAGTCATATCCTCCTGGGCGCAGAGTATCTGTACAGCGGATCGCGCGTCGCCGGCGGAGCGGAAGTGTCACCTTACGACGTGTTCAACCTGAAGTTGGAGGGCAGGCTCATCGATGCCCATCTGTATCTGCTGTGGATGAACGTGTCCGACAACCGCTACGAGACGATTTGGCCGTATCTGATGACGCCCCGAACATTCGTATACGGCATCCAGTGGACCCTATATAACTAGGTTCGTGGGGAGCGAGTGAGGCTTTTCCTCGGGCCATGTTGGGGGCACGGCGGATGCCCGAACGGACATTAGGACCGAGCGCTCTAATTGAGCCACTAGCGCGAGGGAGACATGAAGTGAGGGCGTTCGCCGTGCCCCTCACAGGCCGCGGGTGGCGTCGTCCCGCAAGAGCGCAGCTTGCGAGCACTTGTGGGGTAATCGACGGCAGGGCCCGCAGCCGGCTTGGCCGAACGAGGGGCCTACGTAAGACCTCGTTCCCTTGCGCAACAGGACAAGGATGGGATGATGCGGAGGATTCTGGGCGGCTTTGTGCTTGTTGCGATCACGCTCGCCATCGGACATTTTGGTGGCGAGTTCCGTTTCGAAGCGGGTTCACTCCCTCCTGTGGACTCGCTCCTTGCCGTCATCCGCAGCGCGGAGCCGCGGGCAAGGGATTCCAGCCACTCAGAGCCTCGCCCTGTCCCATCGTCATACCTCGAGAACCCGCTGAAATACCTGTCGGAAGCCCCAACGGACTCCCTCCAGCTGCTTTCCGGCATTGGTCCGGTACTTGCTGAAAGGTTGGCAAGCGCGCGCAGTGGCAGAAGCTCATTCACTCGTTGGGAAGAGCTTCTCGGCGTCAAGGGAATCGGACCCAAAAAACTCCAGAAACTCAGAACTCTGGCCGGCGAATCGGGTGGACGAGCCACCGATCGTCGCTAATCACTGAAGTGGCATTTTGCAAAGCTCCTCCGAGGAATTTGCACGCCCGCGGATGAGGCTAGACGACCGGCAAATGCCGCAATTGGCAGGCAAAGACGGCCCGTGGCCGTCGACAGACGTCCGTGGGCGAATACAACGGGTGTGCCCCGAGGTCTTTGTTCGAGCACCCAACTGTTCGTGTCATATCAAGTTAAGGGGGCCTTACGGCCCCGAGCGGCGAGCCGCCGAACGGGCCAGGACAGTGCGATAGGGGGCGCAGTCCCGCCTCCAATGTCGTGGCATAACTCTTGCGGATTTCCGTCGGCCTATTTCATTCGACAGTTGTCCGACCGCATTGCGTTCTTTCCGGAGGAACGGTCAGTTGCAAGACAAAATCGCTAAGCAACTACTCGAGTCGAGTCTTGTGAGTCAGGAGCAGATGAGCAAGGCGCTCGAGACGCAAAAATCCGATGGTGGCTCACTCAGCTACAACCTCGTGAAGACGGGCGCGATCTCTGAGAACGCATTCGCCGAATTCATGGGCCAGATCTACAACGTCCCCGCCGTGGATTTGGAAGAGCACCTTCCCCAAGAGAATGTCGTGGGTATGATTCCCGCCGAAGTCGCGACGAAATTCCAGGTTGTACCCGTGCGCCGTGAGGGCAGAGTGCTTACGGTCGCGATGGCGAATCCGGACAACATCTTTGCCATCGATGACATCAAGTTTATCACCGGTCTCGAGGTGACCCCCGTGGTCGCAACGGAGACCGCCATCAAGAAAGCCATCGACGCCATTTATGACTCGGCCGACTCCCTCGCCAGCATCATGAAGGACATGGAGGATGATTTTGAGATCGTCGAGGAGTACGACGACGATATCGGGTCGGAGGATGTTCAGTCATCGGACGCTCCCGTCGTCAAGCTCGTCAACAGCCTGCTGACCGACGCGGTTGGCAAGGGCGCGAGCGATATCCATATCGAGCCATATGAGAAGAGCATGAGAGTGCGGTATCGAATCGACGGTATGCTTCACGAGATGATGTCACCGCCGTTCAAAATGCGCGCCGCCATCACATCGAGGCTCAAGATCATGGCCGAGCTCGATATCGCCGAGAAGCGCGTGCCACAGGACGGTCGTATCAAGGTCCGCATCAACACCAAGCCGATTGACCTTCGTGTAAGCTCGCTGCCGACGATCTATGGTGAGAAGATCGTGATGCGAATTCTGGACAAGAGCAATCTCGAGATCGATCTCACAAAGCTTGGATTCGAAGTGGAAGCACTGTCGAAGTTCACCGCCGCCATCGAGCAACCGTACGGCATGGTTCTGGTGACGGGCCCGACCGGTTCCGGTAAGAGTACGACGCTCTACAGTGCCTTGAACAAGATCAACCGTCCGCACAGCAACATCATGACCGCGGAGGATCCGGTCGAGTACAACCTGGAGGGGATCAACCAGGTCAACGTCCACGAGGAGATCGGGTTGACGTTCGCTGCCTCATTGAAGGCATTCCTCCGTCAAGACCCCAACATCATCATGGTTGGTGAGGTCCGTGATCTGGAGACCGCGTCGATCGCGACCAAAGCCGCCCTCACAGGCCACCTCGTGTTGAGTACGTTGCATACTAACGACGCGGCCAGTTCGATAAACCGACTGATCGATATGGGTATCGAGCCGTTTCTCGCGGCCAGCTCGATAAACGCCATTGTGGCACAGCGACTCGTTCGGCGTCTCTGCGAAAAATGCAAGCAGGAGGTCACGCTGCACGAGGAGACACTCAGGGAAATGGGGATCATGGAGTCACCCGACGAGCTCACGGTATTTCAGTCACGAGGGTGTGTGAGCTGCAACGACACGGGGTACAAGGGACGACTGGGCTTGTACGAGGTCATGCCGGTGTCTCCAACGATTCGCGAGATGATCATCGACCGGATATCCACGGCAGATATCAAAAAGAAGGCAATCGAAGAGGGAATGCTCACGCTCCGGGCGGATGGTCTGGAGAAATTCAAAAAGGGCAGGACGTCACTTGAAGAAGTGTTGAGAGAAACCAGCGAGTATTAGCGCAACAAGCGGAGAGATATGCATGATTAATCTGAGAGAGCTTCTTAACGAGATGATAGAAAAAAAGGCGTCCGACCTCCACATAACGGCCGGACTCCCCCCACAGCTCAGGATCGACGGAGAGATTGTGGGTACCGATTATGAGTCGTTGACCCCGGAGAACACTCTCGAGGTTACGTATAGCGTCCTCAACGAGGAACAGCAGAAGCGTTTCGAGGCCGAGCACGAACTCGATTTCTCGTTCGGCGTCAAGGGGCTCAGTCGCTTCCGCGCAAATGTCTTTCTGCAGCGAGGCGTGACGAGCCTGGCGATTCGCCAGATCCCCTACGAGATCCTCCCCATCCGGGAGCTGGGTCTGCCGAAGATTGTCGACGACCTGTCCGAGAAGCAGCAGGGACTCATTCTGGTAACCGGGCCGACGGGTAGCGGCAAGTCGACCACGCTGGCGAGTGTTATCGACAAGATCAACGAGGAGCGACATAGTCACATTATTACGATCGAAGATCCTATTGAGTTCGTTCACCAGCACAAGCAGTGCATCGTCAATCAGCGTGAGGTGAGAGCGGACACGGAGAGCTTTCCTACGGCGCTCAAACACGTGCTCCGTCAGGATCCCGACGTGATCCTGATTGGTGAGATGCGCGATCTCGAGACCATGGGCGCGGCTCTGACCATCGCCGAGACTGGTCACCTGACCCTGGCCACACTGCACACGAACTCGACGTACGAATCGATCAACCGGATCGTTGACTCTTTCCCCGCTGCCCAGCAGGGGCAGGTCAGGGCGCAGCTTGCGTTCGTTCTCGAGGGAGTCATTACGCAGCAGCTCATTCCAAGAAAGAACGGCAGGGGCCGTGTGATGGTGTGCGAGGTCATGGTGTGCACACCGGCGATTCGCGCCACGATCCGCGACGACAAAATCCATCAGATATACGGACTGATGCAGGCCGGTCAGAAGTTTGGAATGCAGACCATGAATCAGGGTTTGTTCAACGCGTGTATCAAAGGTGACATATCAAACAACGAGGGTCTCCGGCGAAGCCCGGACGTGGAAGAACTAAAGGGCATGCTCGGCGAGCAAGTCAAGACCTGGTAGGGGTCCTGCAGCCGCTGCCCAAAAGAGGGGAAAAACATGGCCACAACGTTTAATTGGAAAGGTCGCAGCCCAAGCGGGGAGATTCTTGCCGGAGAGTATGTTACCGAGAACAAACAGGAACTCATCAACTACCTCCGCAAGCGCAAGATCATAATCACTTCTCTAAGAGAGAAGTCCAAGAACATAAACATTAATTTGCCGTTCCTCAGCGCCAAAGTGGGCGTGAAGGATCTCGGTGTCTTTACGCGACAGTTCTCGACAATGATCAACGCGGGTCTACCGATGGTCCAGTGTCTCGATATTCTCTCGGCGCAGCTCGACAAAGAGGTTTTCAAGAAGACGGTTTCAACGGTCATGCAAGACGTCGAGGGGGGGGCAACGCTCGCCGAGGCGCTTGGCAAGCACAAGATATTCAGCCAGCTCTACGTCAACATGGTCGAGGCGGGTGAGGCGGGCGGTATTCTGGACAAGATACTGGACCGTCTGGCCGTCTACCTGGAGAAAGCGGAGGCGCTTACTCGCAAGGTCAAAGCCGCGATGATGTACCCGGCCGTGGTCTTCTTCGTGGCGATGGGGGCGACGATATTCATGCTGATGTTTATCATTCCGACGTTCGCCAGGATGTTTACGGACTTTGGCGGAGACCTGCCGTTGCCGACAAAGGTCGTAATGGCGCTCAGCGACTTTTTGAGGACCAAGTGGTGGTTGCTGGCTGGTGGCATCACCGCCGCCATCATCTTCTTCAAGCGATTCCACGCGACCGAGGGCGGGAAGCTGCGGATCGATCAGCTCATGCTCAAGACGCCCGTTCTGGGCCAGGTGATCCGCAAGGCGGCGATCGCACGCTTTACGAGAACTCTGGGCACGCTCATATCGAGTGGTGTGCCGATTCTCAACGGTCTTGATATCACGGCGCGGACGGCGGGTAACAAGGTCGTCGAGAAAGCCGTGTACGCCACACGCGAGAGCATCAGCCAGGGTAATACCATTGCAGACCCGTTGCGCGCCAGTGGGGTGTTCCCACCGATGGTGACGCAGATGATCAGTGTCGGCGAGCAAACCGGGGCTCTCGACGAGATGCTCGATAAGATAGCAAACTTCTATGATGACGAGGTGGATACGGCGGTCGACACACTGACATCGGTCATCGAACCATTGATGATTGTGGTCATGGGTTTCCTTGTAGGCGGAATGCTCATTGCCATGTATCTCCCGATGTTCAAGCTGATCAACGTGGTCTCGGGAGGATAAGGGGATGGGAGAGGTCGCGACGCGGGGTTCCTTTGATAATCCCCAGGCGCAGAGGGTGTTCCTTGTATTACGAATGATCGTTCTCGCACTGATTGTCGGTGCGGGAATAATGATTGCGCAGCTTAGCCAGGACAACTTCTCAGCAGGCCCACTCTACGTATTACTCGTTTTGAGCTACGTTGTCGGGGCCATCTACTACGGCGCTTTGCACCTCGGCGCAAAACCGGTGGTTGCCGTCTGGCTGCTGATGGTCGTGGACGTCGCGTTAGAGACAGCTTTCATTCATTTCAGCGGCGGGGCCACGAGTCAGTTTTCGCTCGTATTCTGTTTGACCATTATAGCGGCGGCGTTCCTGTTGCAGGTGCCAGGCGGGCTTGGCATCGCGGTCTTCGCCTCCGTGGGCTACATCTTCTATGGCCTCCTCGAAGTGAAAGGGGTCGTCACACCGTGGGGTCTGGAGAACACGCCAGCGAGCGAGCCGTACGGGTACCTGAGAACATACATGCACGTCACCTTGTTCTTTCTCGTCGGAGCTGTTGGGGGGTTTCTGGCCGAGAGAACGAGGTTGAAAGGGCGACAGCTCCAAAACGCTAAAACGGAGTTAAAACGTCTCAAGGTGGATACGAACAACATTCTCAAAAACATGAGCAGTGGCGTCCTGGTGATAAATTCCGACTGTAAGATCCTCACAATCAACCCCGTGGCGGAGCAGATACTCGAGGTTGAGGAAGATACGGTTCAGTCGCTGGATGTGATGGACGCCCTCGGGCCGTCGATGCACGCCTTCACCGAGGAACTGGTGGGCGCGCTGGATGCAGACGAGAGCAAGAAGCGCCACGAGATGACTATTGAGAGGGAAGGACGCCGTCCTGTGCCGCTGGGCATCAGCATCTCGCAGCTGGTCGACGACATTGGCGGGAAAACCGGTATCGTGGCGGTCTTTCAGGATCTGACAGAGGTTCGTGATATGCAAGAGCAGGTCAGGAAGGCCGACCGTCTCGCGGCGATTGGTCAGCTATCGGCCGGCATTGCGCACGAGATAAGAAATCCGCTGGCGTCGATAAGCGGTTCGATCGAGATGCTGTCAAACGAACTCAACGTCGACGGAGAAAACCGACGGCTCATGGAGTTGATCGTAAAGGAATCGGATCGGCTCGACGGCATTATCAACGATTTCCTCGAGTTCGCGCGGTTGAGACCACCGACATCGGACGAGGTGTCCGTGGAGCAGTGCCTCAACGAAGTGGTGGTACTCCTGAGCAACAATACGGGGATCGACTGCAGCATCGGCACTGAGATCGACGAACCCTGCCGAAATCTGCTCGTGCGCTTCGATGAGGAGCAGATGAAGCAGGTGTTCTTGAATCTGGGAATAAACGCGTGCGACGCAATGGTGGGTGGTGGGGTGTTGACGATCGGCGCCCGACTTCTTGCCGACCGGTCGCTGTGTATTTCATTCGAGGACGAGGGACCGGGGATTCGCGAGGAAGCTCGCGGCCTCCTCTTCGAGCCGTTCTACACGACAAAAGAGGGTGGCACTGGTTTGGGGCTCGCAATCGCCAACAAGATCGTCGAGGCCCATGGTGGGCGCATAGAAGTGCGCAATCGCGAAGAGGGAGGAGCCGAGTTCTCTGTGATTTTCAAGGGATCCGCGCTGCTAAAACGAACAAGTGAGTATAGCAAGGTGAGTTGACCGCAATCTTTTAGGCAAATGGGGGGAACTGCATGGCTGGCGAAAAGATCCTGATCGTTGATGACGAGAAAAGCATGTGTCAATTTCTGTCGATCATGCTCCGCAAAGAGGGTTATCAGATCACGGCGGTAAACAACGGTAAGAAGGGACTCGATCAGATCAAGAACCAGAAATTTGATCTCGTCATCACGGATATCAAGATGTCCGGGATGGATGGCATCGAGCTGCTTACCGAGATCAAGAAACTCGACAGATCGATGCCCGTCATCATTATGACGGCTTATGCATCGCAGAAAACAGCCATTGACGCGGTCAATCACGGTGCCTTTCACTATCTGATCAAACACGCCAAAAACGATGAAATCAGAATGGTCGTCAGAAACGCCCTGGACATGAAGCGCGTCCGCACCGAGAGCCTGCTTCTCAAGCGGCAGCTCAAGAAATCGGTTGAGCTGAAAACGATCATCGGCAAGAGCGAGGAGATCGAGAAGGTCTTTCGTCTCGTGGACAAAGTCGCCGATACGGATAGCACGATTCTGCTCGGTGGCGAGAGCGGTACCGGCAAGGAGCTCATCGCGAGGGCGATACATTTCAAGTCGCACCGGTCGAGCAATCCATTTGTCAGCATCAACTGCGGTGCACTGCCGGAGAACCTGTTGGAAAGCGAGCTCTTCGGTCACGTCAGGGGCTCGTTTACCGGCGCGATTCGTGACAAGGAGGGTCTATTCAAGGTCGCACAGTGCGGCACCTTCTTCCTCGATGAAGTCGGCGAGACATCACCGACGATCCAGGTGAAGCTCCTGCGGGTCCTCCAGGAGAGGGAGATCATCCCGGTGGGTGGGACAAACCCGATCAAGGTGGATGTGCGCCTCATCGCGGCGACGAATGCGGATCTCGAGAAAGCGATAAACCAGGGAAGGTTCCGCGCCGACCTCTACTATAGACTCAACGTCATCCCGGTCCACCTGCCGCCGCTGCGGAGACGTAAGGATGATATTCCGCTGCTTGTGACCCATTTCTTGGACAAGTTCAACTCAAGGCTCAAAGCCGATGCGCAGAAGGGGATAGCCAAGGATGCGATCGATGTGCTCATCAGCTACAGTTGGCCGGGCAACGTCCGCGAGCTCGAGAACATCATCGAACGGGCCGTCATACTCGAGGATTCGAATGAGATCCAGGTGGAGTCCCTCCCCGACAAACTGCGTTGCCGCGATGCAAGCCCCCGGCAGCTGATCACGGACCGTGCACAGGTCACCCTGGAGGAGCTGGAGAAGGAGTACCTGATCAAGGTTCTCGAGGATACGAACTGGCAGAAGAAACGGGCCAGCTCGATTCTGGGGATCAACGCATCGACTCTCTACCGTAAAATCCAACGTTACGGTTTGGAGGCAGGACGTAAAAAGGAACTCGTCGAACAGGACTAACATGATGCCATTTGCAAATCGACCATTTGTCCCGATCCAATTCAGATTGCAAACGCATTTTGCCGGTTCGTTCGCCACTTAGTAAGAACATGAATGTCAGTAAGTTATGCCCGCGTCCGCCACTCAAAACGTTTGGCATGCTAATTGCCAAATAGGCTGGCAGGATCGGGAAATAGTCGGTTACCTTAGCCAACCGACTCAACCACAAAGGGAGGTTCTTCCGATGAAGAACAAGGGTTTCACACTTATCGAGCTGATGATCGTTGTCGTGATTATTGGTATTCTCGCCGCAATCGCGATCCCGAACTTTATCAGCATGCAGAGCCGTGCGAAGGAAGCGTCGACAAAGTCGAACTGCCATACGGTTCAGCTGGCCGCCGAGGATTTTGCCGTTCAGAACAACGGCGTGTACGCAGCCAACGTGGACCTTGATGCCGTCAACGGTAACACGATCACAGCCATGCTGCCGAGCGGCCTGCTGCTGGACAACCCCTTCACCCAGCTGGCCGAGGAGCCGACCAACGGTGCCGCACTGGCCCCTGGTGACACGGGTTATGTGCCGATCGTGGATGCTGTTGGTACGAACGTTGGCTACACGATTACCGGTTTCGGCAAGACGGCGCTGATCATCACGCTGTCGAGCGGTTCGTAAACCGTTGATTCAAAAGAACGAAGGAAAAGGCGAAAGATTTTGATCTTTCGCCTTTTCCGTTGGCGGCAACCGGTACGGTTTGTGCAAATACTCCCCCCATGACGACCCGATTGGCAAGTAAGCAATCATGACCATACTCGAGCTGGATAACATCACGAAGTCGTACTCCGGGGGCTTCCTGGGCAAAAAGCGCCGCGTCTTGACCGATCTGTCGCTGCAAATCGCCCAGGGAGAGGTCTTCGGGCTCCTGGGGCATAACGGCGCAGGGAAGACGACGACGATGGGGGTGATTCTCGGGTTTCTCAGGCCGGACGCGGGTAGGGTCCGTCTCTTTGGTGAGCCGGGCGCCGGGCGCCGGGCACGATCGAGAATCGGCTATATTGGCGATGAGATCGGCCTTTATCCCCAGTTCAACGCCGACGAGACCCTCCAATACATGGGAGAGCTGTGCCGCCTCGAGCGGGCGGTGCTTGCCGAACGCAAAAGCGGCCTGCTCAAGCTGGTGGGTCTGGCGCCCCACGCGAGAGTGCCGGTCAAACGTTATTCGAAGGGGATGCGTCAACGCCTTGGAATCGCGCTTGCCCTCCTCAACGATCCGGAGCTTCTCATTCTCGATGAGCCGTACAGCGGACTCGACCCGATCGGGCGCCGGCTGGTCAGAAAGCTCCTTTTGGGTCTGAAAGACGAGGGCAGAACGATCCTTCTCTCCTCGCACATCGTTCCCGATGTCGAGGCGGTCTGTGACCGTGTGGGGATCCTGCGCAACGGTCAGATCCGGGAGTGTCTCGCCCTCAAGGACATCTATGCGCAGAAATCGGCGCCGGTCGAGGTCTCCGTATCGGGTGTCGACGCAAACACCTTCGATCGTGACCGGACGGTCGAGATCATCTATCGGCACCACGATGCGATCGTGATGAAATGCAGCTCGCGCGGACACGTCAAGGACCTGATCTCACGGGTATATGGTATGGGTGGTACCGTGCTCGAGGTCAAACCGCTGAAATTCAATCTCGAAGACTATCTACTCGAGGCCCTGGGTGATACCGAGGTGCTCGAGGATGCGGACCCCATTTCACTTCCAACGGAGCGACAGACACATGCGTCTCCCTGACCGCCTGTCCACACCCGCATGGGTTATCACGCGCTATACCGTGCTGGGTTATATCAAAGAGCGGGTGCTTCTCGTTGTGCTCATCTTTGCGTTCATCCTGATGGTTTCCTCGTACGTGCTCGCGCCGCTCGCCGTCGGCGCCCAGAAGAAGATCATCATCGACATCGGTCTGGCATCGATCTCGATATTCGGCGTCTTGCTCGTCATTCTGCTTGGCGCGAGCAGTTTTTCACGCGAAAAGGAGAGGGGCATTCTCCCCAGCCTCCTGGCCAGACCGATCAGCCGGGTTGATTTTGTCCTTGGCAAGTATCTGGGGACGGTTCTGACCATCTGGATGGTCATGGCCGTGATGGCTCTCGTGTATATCTTCGTTTCGTTCTTGAGCCACAGCGCCCTCCATCAAACGATCTTTGTCGCCATGTATCTGTCGGCGGTCGAAGTCGCACTGATCACGGCGGTGATGACGTTCTTCTCGTCTTTTACGACACCGCTTCTCAGCTCGTTTTTTACGCTCTGTGTGTTTATTGCCGGCCACTTGAGCAAGGATCTTCTGGCATTTACGGAGCATTTTGGCCACGCGGTCTTGAAGGTCGCGTCGTCGGTCGGGTACTACGTGCTGCCAAACCTCTCTTTGTTCAATGTCAGACCGGAAGCTGTTCACAACCTCCCGTTGATGGAGGACTTCGCGGGTACCGCCACAATGTATGCGGCGTTTTATATCGCCTGTCTGCTCTTCCTGAGTTCGGTGATATTCAGACGCAAGGATGTGACGTGATGACGACGGGGCGGCGGCGCACCGTCACGCTCTGGGTCACGGGCGCGCTTTTTCTTGCCGGTCTCGTTTTTGCCACGGCGCGCGCGCAGGAGTACCGCCAACGGCCGTACCTCCACGAGAGCCTCTATCTACCCAGCGGCGCGTTTCTCGACGAGGCGTCGTTGAGCTACAACCAGCTCGCGGCCGATCTGGTCTGGTTCTCGGCCGTTCAGTACTACGGTGAGTATCGAAAGGGCGATCACAGCCTGGCCTACTTCGAGGGGCTGATCGACATCGTCACGACGCTGGACCCGAACTTCATTTTTGCCTGGGTGTTCGGAGCGTGGGTGATGAGCGAGGATCTGGGTGATTTCGAGCGAGGCACGGACATCCTCAGACGCGGAATGGCGAAGAATCCAACATCCTGGGAGTTGCCGTTCGAGATCGGATTTCTCCACTTCGCGAATCGCGTTGATTACCAGATCGCCAGCCGGTACTTGGAACTCGCGTCACGAATGCCGAATGCACCGGAGCGCGCCAGGCGTTTTGCCGCGTTTGTCTACCAGAGAGCCGGTGAAGAAGACTCGGCGATACGGTTGTGGCAAGCCTACAAGGAATACACGGACAGCCCCCAACTAAAGGAAATGGCCGAGCGATACATCCGGAAGCTCGAGCGAGGAGAGAGAATCCCGGGTCAGGTGTCACGATGACCACAGAGCCGGCAACACTGGTTCTCGCCGCCTTTTCCGGCATGATCATTGGGAGCTTTCTCAATGTGTTGATATACCGGCTTCCCCGGGAATCATCGGTTGTCACGGGCAGATCGAAATGTCCCCACTGCAGCACCACAATACGCTGGTTCGACAACGTCCCGGTGTTGAGCTATCTGCTTTTGGCGGGACGCTGCCGGCAGTGCCGCAAGCGCATCTCTTACGTTTATCCCGTCATCGAGCTCGTGTCCGCGGCCGTGGCAGTGCTCGCCGTGTATAGTTTTGGAGTCACAGTCAAGGCGCTGTGGATCTACGTTTTTCTCGCGGTACTCCTTGTCATCACGGTTATCGATTGGCACCACAGGATCATACCCGACGTTCTCTCCGTCGGCGGCGTGCTGTTCGGTTGGGTGGGATCCATTGTCTGTCTCGATATCGGCCTGGTCGAGTCGTTTATCGGCTCGCTCGTCGGCGGCGGTCTGCTGCTCGCAATCGCCCTCCTCTACCGGGCCGTTCGCAAGATCGACGGCATGGGAGGGGGAGACGTCAAATTGATGGCGATGATCGGGGCATTTCTGGGGTGGCAAATGGTGTTCCCGGTGCTTTTTATCGCCTCGCTCCTGGGGTCGGTCTATGGGCTGTTTTTGATGACCCGGGGTGGCACCGGCAAGACGGCGGTCGCGTTTGGGTCATTTCTCGCCCCATCGGCCATCGTGGTCCTGCTTGTCGGACAACGACTTTGGAGCTTCTACCTGGGTCATTAACCACAGTGCCAACCGTTGCATTTGCGCGCTGCACCTTGCAAAAAGGGTCTGGCCCCGAAGGGCGCGTAGTTGGGCGGACATCCAGTAACTGACTAATTCACAGCAAGTTAAACTGGTTCACACAGAGGGCTGGAGTGGCATATTTGTTGCGTGCCAGAGCCACGGCAGTCAAAACCCATTGTTATTTCGAATCATGGGGAAGGGCTCAAACGACCCGTAGGTTCCCGATAACTCCGTGATGCAAGGCTGGTAGAGACTATGAAGCTGTTCGCAAAGAAAAGCAACGCGTCGATCGGGTTGGATATCGGCTCGAGCCTGATCAAGATCGTCGAAATCGACCATTCGAAGGGCGATCCGATTCTGAAGAACTACGGCGTTACGAAGCTCCCGCCGGAAGCCATCGTCGAGGGTGAGATCATGGATCGCAGTCTCGTCATCGAGGGTATCCAGGAGTGTATGACAAAGGCCAACCTCACGAGAGAGAACGTGATCACGGCCGTATCCGGACGTGCCGTGATCGTCAAAAAGATCATCATGGACAAGATGAACCCGGACGACGCCAAAGAAGCGATCTTCTGGGAGGCCGAACAACACGTGCCGTTTGACATCGATGACGTCTGTCTGGATTTCCAGGTTTTGAAAGAGGACGTCGGCGCGAACCAGATGGAGATTCTTCTGGTTGCTGCAAAGAAAGAGATGGTCAACACACACGCCGATCTGATCCGCGATGCCGGACTCAATCCCGTCATCATCGATGTCGACTCGTTCGCCGTTCAAAACGCCTATGAGTTCACATCCGGTGGTTCGCAAGAGCGGGTCACCGGTCTTATCAATATCGGTTCGGATGTTACGAATATCAATATCGTCCAGAACAGCATGCCGCTGTTTACCCGAGACCTCAGCGTGGGAAGCAACGCGTTTATCGAGGCGCTCCAGCGAGACCTTGGCGTCAGCTTCGAGGAAGCCGAGCTGATGGTCAGCGGTGAGAGCGAGATGGAGGACGCCGATAAGTGCCGCGAAATCATCTCCGCCGCCTCCAAAGAGCTTTCGATGGGTATCGAGAGATCGCTCTCTTTTCTGAGAACCGCGGGAGACGCCGAGCAACTCGATGAGGCCGTGCTCAGCGGCGGCGGCGCGCGAATCCCGTGGCTGAGAGAGATACTGAGCGAGCAGCACAACATGGAATTCGTCATCAATGATCCGTTGAGCGGTGTCGAACGAGACGAGACCCTGACCGAAGCGGAGGAGCTCGATCGACTTTCCCCGCTTCTCAGCGTCTCGCTGGGCCTCGCACTCAGAAGGGAGGGGGAGCAATGATTCGGATAAACCTACTCCCGGAATCGGAAAGAAAGACAAAACGTTCGTTCAAGCTGCCGAGTTTCTCGGGTGGTGGCCCCAAATTGGTCTGGCTCGTGGCCGGAGTTATCATTTTCGCGGGGATGATTACCGCGATGTCGATGCTTCAGGGTCGAAAGGTTCGTGAATACGAAGAGAAGATCGCCGAGGCAAAGTTAGAGGCCCAAGAGTTGGCGCCACAGCTGGAGAGAATCAGAAAGCTGACGCGGGAGAGAGAAGAGGTCAACAGACGGCTCGCTGTCATCGCAATGCTCGACAGAGACCGCTATTTTCGCGTGCAGCTTCTAAATGACATCAGCCTGCAGTTACCGACCAACACCTGGCTGACTTCGGTCAAGGAGCGCGGTGGCACGTCGATGACGATTGAAGGCGTCACGTTCTCCAACTATCTGATTGCAGATCTGATGAACAACCTTGAAAAAACAAACCGCTTTACCGCGGTGGATTTGAATATCGCGCAGGAGGGCAAGATCCTGGACAACAGGGTGATCAAGTTCACCCTGCAATCTAACGTATCCCCCAGGTAGCCGTGTGAGAGTGCAGAAAGGTCTGTCATGAATCTGAGAGATCCAAACGTTCAGAAAATACTACTGGGAATCGTGGTCGTCACCGTTGTGAGTTACCTGTACTTCGGCACGAAGCTCATGCCGTTCTGCTATCAGGTTCGCAAGGCGCGGATCGAAGAGATGGAGCAGGAGTACGCCAAGCTCAGCGCGGATCTCGAGAAGGCGCGACAGACAGTCGGCAAGCTCGCCCAGTTGGAGGCGGAGTATAAGAGGCTTCACGAGCAGTGGGTCTCGGCGCAGGAGCTTCTGCCCGAGGAAGAGGAGATGCCGGATCTTCTGCGCAAGGTTACGACCGCGGGCGCCAGGGCGGGCGTAGAGTTTATGCTTTTTCAGCCCGGAGACCCCCAGATTCAGCAGGAATACAAGACACACCCAGTGAAGATCCGTGTTCGGGGCGGGTTCCATCAGCTGGGTATCTTCCTTAGCCGTCTTGCGAATCTCGATCGGATTGTCAATGTGAGCGAACTGAATGTCTACGCGACCGGCAAGCCATCGAAATCCAAGAAGAGGAATGGGAAAGACAGATATGCGATTGAAGCCGATTTTACACTGACCGCGCACACACTATATGCCGGAGGCGTCCAAGATGAGATGGTCCCGCAAGAGTAACGTCAGCATGTCATTGACAATCGCTTTGGCCGCCGTCGTTCTTGCGGTCGTGGTTTTCAACGATAGCGTCGGACGGGCGGAGTCGACGAAAAAAGCAAAGCTGAGAGACAATAACTACTATTACAGCGCGTTCAACCGCCGAGATCCCTTCCGGTCTCTGATCGTCGGAGAGTTCATTAGCGAAAAGCGGATGTCGCCCGTCGATCTCGGAAGAGTCGAACTGGTCGGCATTATCAGAGGAGACCTGGATCGGTTTGCGTTGCTAGAGGATAACAAGGGATTCGCATATATCTTGAAGGTTGGCGATCGAATCAAAAACGGCAGCATTGTCGCCATAGGAGATCGGTCGATGGTAGCAAGGGTTACCAACTTTGGACAGACGCGCAAGTTCACTCTACACCTTGCCCGAGCAGAAGGAGACAGAAAATGAAACAGCTCTTCTTGATCCGCAAATCGGTGGGTGCCGCCTCACTTGCCGCGGCGCTGATACTGAGCACCATAGCAAGCGGCGACGCTTCAAAAATCAGCTCGCTGAGGATCGAACCGCACAGCGGGTCGTCGAGCTATGTTATTTCAAAATCTGGAGCTCTGGATGTGCGGGATTTTGTTATGGAGGATCCGCCCAGGCTCGTGTTGGACTTCATCGGCGCCCGCCACGAACTGGCTCAGACACGGTTCGATGGCGACGGTAGATTCGTCAAGTCCGTCAGGTCTAGTCAGTTTACGAGCGAGCCCGATCAGATCACGCGCGTCGTGTTCGATCTCAGTGGTGACGTCGGCTACAGTGTGTCGAACGAGGTGCACGCGGTAACGGTGAGCTTCTTTCCAAAGAATGGTGATCCGAGCAAACGCGTGCCAAAGACGATGGCGAGCTCGGTGCCGGTCGTGGCCGACGCCAGTCTGGGTTCGATGGTAGATTCCAAGCCGGCCTGGGACCCGGCCGCTCGCAATCAGGCGGGGCAGAAGGATAAAGCAAAGGCGACCCCGCCGGCTCAGGGCGATGACTCCAAGCCGGCGTGGGATGCCAAGCCGAAGGCAATGGACGTTGCCGTGCCCGGGGAGGCGCCGAAACCGAAGTGGGTGACGCAGAACCCGAGCGCATCGACCAAGAAGCCGGCCCAGGCAACGGCGGCATCCTCGTCGCGCCAGAGCCTGCAGTCGTTTGCGTCGAATACGGGGCTCGTTCGCAACAAGAATATGACGATCGATGTTCAGAACGCCCACATCAGAACGGTGCTCCGTAGCATGTCGGAGTTCTCGGGCGTAAACATCATCGCCGGACCCGAGGTGGAGGGCAATGTAACCGCCCATCTGCGCGACGTACCCTGGCGGCAGGCGCTCGAGACCATACTCAGATCATACGGCTTCGGCTGGCGCGAGGAGTACGGGATAATCCGTGTCTCCACGCTCGATAAGCTGACCCGGGAGGAACTCGAGCTGCAGGCCGCGGAGCGCCAGAAAGACGATCTCCTGCCGCTCGTGACGGAAATCATCCAGCTGAGCTATGCAAACGCGGGCGAGATAAAGAAAGCTCTAAAGGAAATGACAACCTCGCGCGGGAGCATCGAGATCGAGGCCAGCAACAACGCCCTCGTCGTCCAGGATATCCAGAGGTTCGTCGACAAGATCGGCGCGATGGTCGAAGAGCTCGACCGCAAGACTAAGCAGGTCGAGATCGTCGCGAAGATGGTCGATGTTGACTTCGAGGCTTCCCGCGAGATCGGTATCCGTTGGGATGCCCTGAACATCTCCGGGACCAACGCCAGCGCGGTCGGTGACGCCATCATCGACGCTGGGTTGGCGGATCCCGTTGCAAGATTCCGGGTTGGAACGGTGCAGTCGTGGGGGGAGCTCCTCTTCATCCTCGATATGCTCGAGAAGGAGCAGAAAGCTAACATCATCTCGAACCCGAGAATCGTCACTGCGGACAACCGCGAGGCGAGCATCCTCGTTGGCAAACAGATCCCCTTGATCGTGTCCGACGAAGCCGGCAACCCGATTACCGAACTCACCAAAGTGGGTATCATCCTGCGGGTCACTCCGCACGTGAACCAGGACAACACCGTGACGTTGGATCTGCATCCCGAGGTCAGCGAGCTGAGCGCTCAGGCGACCGTTCAGGGCGGTGTGATCATATCTCTCAGCGAAGCCGACACGCGCGTCGTCGTCGGCCATGGCGAGACCGCCGTGATCGGTGGCTTGATCAGCGAGGTGGAGAGCACGTTGGAGAGGGGGGTGCCTGGGCTGATGAAAATCCCTTATCTCGGAGGCCTCTTCAAGTCGAAGAGCACAACAAAGAAGAAGCGCGAGCTGATTATCTTCGTGACACCGAAGATCGTGGATAACATGGCGAGCAACTAGGCAACCGCGCGAATACCCGGTCCGCTGACAGAAGGCGGCGAAGCAAATCACTTGCTTTGCCGCCTTCGTGCATTTAACGTGGTGGCAATTGCATGCCGGCGCCCGGTCGTCGCCGGCGTCGGGGGAGGATCGCGGGCGATGATTAGATGACTAGAGGAAAGCGTCGTGTACGGGTGATCGGGGGAGAGCTAAAGGGCAGGTTGCTCGACTACCCCCAGCAAGGCCTTTCGCGGCCGACGATGCAGCGGACCAAATCCTCCGTCTTCGAGTCTATCGGGCGGTCGATTAACGGCGCTGTGTTCGTCGATCTCTATGCCGCGGCAGGCGGTATCGGCATCGAGGCTTTGAGCCGCGGTGCGCACTTTGTCTGTTTCGCGGAGGACGACCGCGGCGCACTCCGATACCTTCATCGCAATCTCGAGAATTGCCGCGTAGCGGCCGAGCGCTACCGCGTGTACGCGGGTGATGTAACGGCGTTTCTCAAGGGGCGCCTCGACAAACTGGCGCCCGATATCATCTATGCGGATCCTCCCTACCACGACACGGACTTCGGCGTTTTGCTGGAGTTGTTGGGCGAGATCGTTTATCCTCAACCTGTGATGATCGTCGTCGAGCACCCGACGGGTCTGATGGCGACCGACGTACCGGGTCTCGCCCGATCCAGAGTGAGGTCGTTCGGGCAGACCACGGTAAGTTTCTTTTTAGCAGGTGAATAGCGGTGCGTTGAGCCGCAGGGCCGCGAGACGTAAGGGGCGTGGCGACCGGCCGACGAGCGGGGAGGAGGTATGGTTCCATGATAAGGGCCCTCTATCCGGGCACGTTCGACCCGATTACGAACGGGCACGTTGATATCATAGAGCGGGCAAGCCGTATTGTGGACTCTCTGGTCGTGGCGGTCGCCAAACGGCACGGGAAGGATACGATGTTTCCTCTCGCGACGAGAAAGCGTCTGGTGAGCGAGAGCGTCAAGGGCATGACGTCGGTCGAGGTCATCACGCTGCCGGGCCTCCTTGCCGAGGAAATCAGAAAGCGGGAGATCGATATGGTGATTCGCGGATTGCGTGCCGTATCGGATTTCGAGTACGAGATGATGATGGCGTTGATGAATCGCAAGCTGTACCCGGCCTTTGAAACCGTTTTCCTCATGCCGAGCCTGCGATACGTCTACCTGCACAGTTCTCTGGTCCGCGAGGTGCATTCGTTGGGTGGTGACGTGTCGGATCTGGTTCCGGAGCCGGTGTGGGAAGCGCTCCAGAAAAAGAAGAAAAGGTAGGTCCTCGTCCCGGCGGCAAAAGACGTTTGTGCACCGACCGCCGGCCTTTTCCCTGCCATCCAGTGTTTTTCTTCCTCCCATGGGAACGTGATAGTCGTGTTCATTGATCATGTTGTCATAGATGTGGCGGCCGGTAACGGCGGCAACGGCTGTATGAGTTTTCGGCGCGAGAAGTACGTGCCCAAGGGCGGTCCGGACGGTGGCGACGGCGGCAAGGGGGGTGATGTCGTTGTCGAGGCGGCGGGCCGGGTGTCGACGCTCGTCGATCTCCGCTACAACCGCCACTACAGGGCCGGGAAGGGAGCCCACGGAAGAGGTCGAAGCAAACGAGGCAAGAGTGGTGATGACATCGTCATCCTGGTCCCTCCGGGAACGGTGGTCAAGGAGGTCGACACAGGTCTCGTCATCGGTGAGTTGCTCGAGGCGGGCGATGGGTGTGTGGTCGCGAAGGGTGGCAAGGCCGGTTTGGGGAACGAACGTTTCAAGAGCTCGCGAAACCAGGCGCCGACCAAATCGACCCCCGGTGGCCCGGGTGAGCGCAGAAGGCTGGAGATTACACTGAAACTCATTGCCGATGTCGGGCTGGTGGGTGAGCCCAACGCGGGCAAATCCACTCTTCTGGGCGTTGTGAGCGCGGCGCATCCAAAAGTCGCCTCGTACCCTTTTACGACCCGGACACCGGTGTTGGGCATCGTCAGGACGGGAGATTTCGACACGTTTGTCATGGTAGACATCCCGGGGCTTATCGAGGGGGCGCACGGAGGCAAGGGAATGGGCAAGGCGTTCTTGAGGCACATCGAGCGATGCCGTGTGCTGTTGTACCTGATCGATGTCACGTTGCCCGACCCGCAGACTAGCTACGAGACGCTGCGCAACGAGATCTTGCGCTACGACCCGGGACTGCTGGCAAAACCAAGCGTCGTGGCGTTGACGAAATGCGACCTCGTCGAGGGCGCTATCGAAGCGGTAGACCCCGGTCTCCTGGGAATCCACGGGAAGGTTTTTCCGATATCATCATTGACCAGGGAGGGATTGGGCCCGCTCATCAAAGGGCTGTGGGCCGAGCTGCAGTAACGCAACATCTGGGAGGTGGTTGGTGTGGTGTGTTCTTACTATCCGTTCATCGCGTTGCTTTTGTCGGAGGGAGCGACCCCCGCGGACTGTTTCAAGCTGCCGAAGGGACATCGCAGAACGTTTGCGTTGTTCGAGACCGAGCGCGGCCGGAGGGAATTGTCGCTCGAGATCGGCAAGCAGGTCCGCGAGATCGATTGGGATCTTTTTGACAAACAGCTGGATGCGATTCGCGCCCACGACGTCAAGGTCGTGACCTATCGCGATCCGCATTTTCCCACCTATCTGCGGGACATCGCGAAGTCCCCTCCGATTCTCTTCTATAAAGGTGATCTCAGACTCCTCGCGCGACGCGGCGTGGCGATCGTGGGCAGCCGCGCCGCAACGGCCCGCGGTTGCAGGTTTGCCGAAACACTGGCCTCGGATCTCGCGGCGATGGATGTTATGGTGGCGAGCGGTCTCGCACGCGGCATCGATACCGCCGCGCATCGTGGGGCGCTCGCCGGTGGTGGTGAGACGGTCGCCGTTGTCGGAACGGGTCTCGATGTCATCTACCCGGCACAGAACGGCGCGCTGATGGAAGCGATTGGCCGCGAGGGCTGTGTGCTGAGCGAGCAGCTCATGGGGACGATGCCCATGGGTTTTGTGTTTCCGCAAAGGAACCGGCTGATCAGCGCGATATCACGGATTGTTGTTGTTGTCGAAGCGGCGGCCAGGAGCGGGGCCTTGTTGACGGCAACGTGGGCGTTGGAGCAGGGTCGCGAAGTCGGGGCGGTCCCGGGTTTCCCGGGGGATAGCCGGAGTCACGGGGCGAACGGCCTGATCAAGAAGGGTGCTTTTCCGATCGAGAGCGCGGGTGACGTGCTTGCAGCGGCGCCCCTTCTCGAATTGGAGGACGGCGCAATACCGAGAGGGCCGGGGCGATTGGGGCAGGGTGCGACGCCGGCGCTGACCGGCGAGACCGGCGAGGTCTTCGAGGCGCTAAGCGCGAGTGCCACGGATACCGACGCCCTGGCGATGCATCTCGACAAACCCGTATCCGCCGTGCAACGCATACTTCTCGATCTGGAGATGCAAGGGTTGATTGCCAGGGACCGGGCGGGTGGCTATCATAAGCTCTGAGCCGTCCACGGGTGGGCGGTATCGCTACGCGGGTTCGTGAGGAGAACGCTAGAGGATTGTCAAAGGCGGCATTAGCGGATGTCACTACGCAAACGATTGAGCCACGTTGCCGAGTACATCGGGGCGCGGACCGTTATGGGTCTGTGCGCTCTCTTTCCCCTCGGCCTGCTCCGGCGGATCGGTGCGACATTGGGGTGGGTAACATACCGGATGATTGGTATCCGCCGCCGTGTCACAGTGGAGAACATCTTGGCCTCATTCCCCGACCTTGATCGCGAGGAGGCCGAGCGAATCGGACTCGAATCGTACAGGAACTTCGGCCGGTCCATGATGGAGACATCGAGGTTCCCGCGGATGTCGGAGAGCGAGCTGTGGGAGATGGTCACCGTTGAGGGTGACGAGCACCCGCGGCGAGCGCTCCAGGAGGGCAGGGGCGCGATCATTTTTACCGGCCATTTTGGCAACTGGGAGCTTCTCGGTGCGACGATCGCACACGGCGGGTTTCCGGTCCACGCCACCGATACCCGGCATTCGAACGACATGACTCACAAAATGATCATCGATCTGCGCAAATCACAGGGTGTGCAGGTGCTCGAGCCCGACGAGCCCTTTAGCGGGATGCTGCGAACGCTGTCGGAGAACCAGTTCATCGCCTATCTGGCCGACCAGGACGGGGGGCGCGACGGGATATTCGTCGATTTCCTCGGGCGTCCCGCCTCGACCCGGCGGGGACTCGCGCTGCTTGCGTTGCGAAGCGGCTCGCCGATCGCGCCCGTGTTCATCGTCCGGGAGGGAGAGAGTCAGCATCGCGTCACCTACCACGAATTGGTATGGCCGGATCCGCGGCTCAAGGGCAGGGAAGCCGCCGCGGATCTCACACAGCGTTGCACCCGGCTGCTCGAGGATGTGATTCGCCGTCATCCGGAGTCGTACTTCTGGATGCACCGGCGGTGGAAGAGCAAACCACCCGAACCCGTGGCGTAGGCTACTTCTTCGGCTCGTCAGTTTGCTGTGTGCTTTGAAAACCGATGGCGGACTTGTTGGGGTCCGTTTGAACGAGCGGTATCTTACCGTGCTCGGCCTCGTACTTGCTGATATTGTTCTCGAGCGTATTCAACAGGGCCTTGGCGCTTTGCGGAGTCATGAGTATCCGCGAGAACACCTTGGCCTTCTTCACACCCGGCAGCATGCGGGCGAAGTCTATGATGAACTCCGCGTTCGAGTGCGTGATGATTACGAAATTGGAGTAGATTCCCTCCCACTCCTTGTCGCCAATCTCAATATTGACCGTTTGTTGAGGATTCATTCATCCCTCCGATGTTTACGGGTTGCTCGTGAAATCTATCATAACAACGCGTGTGACGCAACCACGTTAGAGGTTGGCGTGCAGGTGTATTTCATTGTTACACAATGAGTTGTGTCGATCTAATCTGCTTGACACCACCGTGCCGTTATGGTAGCGTAACCGGGCGAATCGGTGTCTTCGATAAGGTGGAGAATCGACTCCTCTAGGGCTTCTCTCTGTCCATGCGAGAGAGTCCTAAATTTTTATTCCAGAACAGATTATACACATGGCGACTCCTGGCCTGTCGAAGGCCCAAGCAGAAACTTACATCGACAGATTCGGTAAAACCCGCGTGTTCGTTCTCGGCGACGTCATGCTGGACCGCTACTTCTGGGGTCGGGCTGACCGGATCTCGCCCGAAGCGCCTGTCCCGGTTGTCAGGATAGAGAGGCGGAGCGTGCGTTTGGGGGGTGCTGCAAACGTAGCGGCTAACCTGCGGGCGGTGGGCGCCAGTGTGGCCGTCGCTGCGACGATTGGCGATGACCGTGCGGGCGAAGAACTGCGGGGCTTGTTCGAGGAACGGGGTATCGACTCGGAGCATCTGGTCGTCGAGCCAGGAAGCGAGACGACCGAGAAGGTCCGGATCATCGCGCAGGGGCAGCAGGTCGTTCGCGCCGATTTCGAACCGGACCCGACGGAAAACAACCGGCAAGAAGCGCTTTCTCGGGCAGCAACACAAGTCGATGGTTACGATGCACTTGTTGTGTCGGACTATGGAAAAGGAGTTATCCGCGAAAGTTACCTCGGCGATGTTATCGACGCGTGGCGCGCCGGGGGCAAGCCAGTTCTTGTGGACCCGCACATCGGACATTTCCGCTGGTACAAGGGTGCCAGCGTGGTGACCCCGAATGCCAAAGAGGCCGCGAGCTACTTTGGCGCGGGGATCAACCGGGATGATCTGCTTGGCGCGTTGGGTTTCCGGCTTCGCGAGGAACTCGGGCTCGGAGCCCTTTTGATCACGCAGGGCGAGGAAGGCATGACGTTGTTTCTCGACGAGGGAAGCAAGGTTCAGATACCAACCGATGCCAAAGATGTTTACGACGTTACGGGGGCGGGCGACACGGTGATTAGCATACTCACGGCGGCCATGGCCTGCGGAGCCCCGATCGTGGATGGTGTGGTGCTTGCCAATAGGGCCGCCGGAGAGGTCGTCAAGGAAGTCGGGACGACCGCGATCACGCGAGAACAGCTTCTGGCGTCGTTCACATAGCCAGGCGGCGAGGAAGACCTGAGCGCAAGATGAAAGGGCTGGTTTCCAGAGCGAATCTCGCTGCGACTGCCGAGGAGCTACGCCGCGGTGGAGCGCGGGTCGTTTTTACTAACGGCTGCTTCGATCTTTTGCACCCGGGACACATCTCTCTCATCTCGAGGGCGGCCGCACTGGGTGATTGGCTCCTCGTCGCGATCAATGACGATGCGTCGGTGCGCAGGCTAAAGGGAGACACAAGACCGATTTATCGGGCAGGAGAACGCGCGGAGATCCTGTTGGCGATCAGGTGGGTTGACTGCGTCACCGTGTTCTCGGAGGACACACCTATTGAAACCATTCGCCTCGTCCGGCCTGATGTGCTGGTAAAGGGAGGCGAGTATCGACAGAGAGAAATTGTCGGTGCCACGTTCGTTCACAGCTATGGGGGGAACGTGGTCCGTATCCCGATGAAGAAAGGGCATGCGACTCGCCGCATCGTCGCACGCCTAGCGGGCAATCAGTAGTTGCGCGGAGTTTGGCCGGCGCTGGGGGATGCGGAGGGCAACTTTCGAAAGGATTCGTCGATGGCTAAAGAGAGAATCATTATCATGGGGGCCGCGGGCCGTGACTTCCACAACTTCAACACGCTCTACCGGGGCAACCCGAATGTGGAGGTCGTAGCGTTTACGGCAACACAGATCCCGAATATCGAAGGCAGGAGTTATCCAGCGGCACTGGCCGGTGAGCTGTATCGCAACGGTGTCCCCATTGTTGCCGAAGATGACCTCGAGAAGCTTGTGCAGGAAGAAAAGATCGATACAGCCATCTTCTCATATAGCGATGTGTCCTACGAATATGTGATGCGGCGTGCCGCGAAGGTCAACTCGCTGGGTGTCGATTTCAAACTGATCGGGAATCCGGCGACGATGGTGAAGAGCGACAAACCCGTGGTCGCTGTTTGCGCCGTGCGGACGGGCAGCGGCAAGAGCCAGACGACTCGAAAGATCTCCGAGATCCTGCGTGACAAAGGACAACGCGTCGCCGTTGTGCGTCACCCGATGCCCTACGGTGATCTCGCAAAACAGGCCGTCCAGAGGTTTTCTTCGCTCGAGGATCTCGATCTGCACGAATGCACAATCGAGGAGCGCGAGGAATACGAACACCACATTGCCGACGGAAACGTCGTCTTTGCCGGTGTGGACTACGCGAGCATCCTCAAGGAGGCGGAGAAGGAGGCGGATGTCGTCATTTGGGACGGGGGCAACAACGATACGCCGTTCTACAAACCGGATCTATGGATCGTGGTTGCTGATCCCCATCGGGCGGGTCACGAGATCGGCTACTATCCCGGTGAGACAAACGTGTACCAGGCGGACGTGGTTGTGATCAACAAGGTCGACACGGCGACGAAAGAGGGTATCGAGACGGTTGTCGCCAATGTTAAGGAGCTCAATCCCCGCGCCACGATCATCTATGCCGCCTCCCCGATTACCGTGGTGGTCGGCGACGCGTCCCAGATAAAGGGCAAGCGAGTGCTCTGTGTCGAGGACGGCCCCACGCTGACGCACGGGGGGATGAAATACGGTGCGGCCGTGGTGGCCGCGAAGGAACACGGGGCCGCAGAAATCGTGGATCCCCGGCCGTTCGCCGTGGGCAAGATCCGCGAGACTTTTGAGATTTACCCGAAGATCGGCGCGTTGCTACCGGCGATGGGCTATGGAGATGAGCAGACGGCTGATCTGCGCAAGACCATAGACGCCGCAGATGTCGATCTCGTCGTGATCGGTACGCCGATCGATCTGGGTAGAATCGCGAAATTCTCCAAGCCGTACGTTCGTGTCGGGTATCACCTGGAGGAGCAAGGAGAGCCGACGCTCGCGATGGTGCTCGATGAGCATATCGGTGGACGGTTGTCGAAGTAGAGGAAGGAAGGTTCGAGTCAATGAAGATTCACGAGTATCAGGCGAAAGAACTTTTTCGCAGGGAGGGTGTGCCGGTGCCGCAGGGCGAGGTCGTGGAGACCCCCGCCGACGCCCGCGCCGTGGCAGAACGCTATGGCAAACCCGTGGTTGTTAAATCGCAGGTGCTGGTTGGCGGCAGGGGCAAGGCGGGCGGCGTCAAGCTCGCCAAGGATCCCGAGGAAACGGAGATGCACGCGAAGAGCATTCTCGGGATGTCGATCAAGGGCCTGAAGGTGACCAAGCTTCTGATCACCGAGGCGGTGGATATCGCGACCGAGATCTATGTCGGAGTGATCATGGACCGAGCGAGCCAACGTCCCGTGGTTATCGCGTCCGCGGCGGGTGGTGTCGACATTGAGGAAGTCGCGAGGGAGAATCCGGAAGCGATTCATCGGCTGCAGATCGACCCGCTGTACGGCATCATGCCGTTTCAGAGCCGGTCACTGGCCCAGAAGCTTCACGACGACCAGGCGGTGGTCAAGCAGATCGCTCCGGTCATCGAGAAGCTCTACGCGGCTTTCGATCGTGCCGATGCGAGCCTCGCCGAGATCAACCCGCTGGTTGTCACTCCGGCAGGCGAGGTCGTGGCCATCGACGCGAAGGTCAACGTTGATGACAGCGCGCTTTACCGACAAAAGGAGATCGAGTCCATGCGCGATCTGTCGGCAGAGGATCCCGGCGAGACCGAATCACGCTCGGCGGATCTGTCGTTTGTAAAACTCGATGGCAACGTTGGCTGTGTGGTCAACGGGGCTGGTCTGGCGATGGCAACGATGGATCTCATCCAGACATACGGCGGCGAGCCGGCGAATTTCCTGGATATCGGAGGCAGCTCAAACCCGGAGAAGGTTGTCACCGCGTTGAACATCATCATGCGAGACGCGAATGTGAAATCGATCTTTATCAACATATTCGGAGGGATCACGCGGTGTGACGATGTGGCCAAGGGATTGGTGACGGCGTTTAAGCAGTTCGACAAAACGCCGCCCGTGGTCGTGCGCCTAACGGGAACCAACGAGGCCGAGGGACGGGAGATCCTGGGGGAAATGAAACTCACGAGCGCCGTTACGATGGACGACGGTATCAAGAAAGCGGTGGAGCTCGCCAGCTAGGCGAGAGAATCAAGGAGAAATCCATTGAGCATTCTAGTTGATAAGAACACGCGGCTCGTCGTCCAGGGCATCACGGGACGAGACGGCTCCTTCCACGCATCGCAGATGCGGGAGTACGGAACAAATATTGTTGCTGGTGTGACGCCGGGAAAGGGCGGCCAGCGGTTTGAGGACAGCGTTCCCATATTCAATACGGTAAAAGCTGCGGTCGACGAGACGGACGCGAACACGTCCATTATATATGTGCGGGCGCCGTTCGCGGGCGATGCGATCTGCGAGGCCGCCGAGGCGGGGGTTCGTTTGATCGTGTGTATCTCGGAGGGCGTGCCGGTCAAAGACATGGCCACCGTGTTGCCGTTCGTCAGTTCGCACGGGGCACGGCTTATCGGTCCGAACTGCCCGGGTCTGATCGCGCCCCATGAGAAGGTGAAGGTTGGGATCCTGCCGGTCGAGATTTTCAGACCCGGAGCAGTGGGCGTCGTCTCGCGGAGCGGTACGCTCACCTATGAGGTGGTTTTTCAGCTGACGGCGGGCGATATCGGACAGACGACGTGTGTGGGGATCGGCGGCGACCCCTTAATCGGTACCAACTTCATCGATACGCTCGAGATGTTCGAGAAAGATGATAAGACAAAGGCCGTGGCGCTTATCGGTGAAATCGGCGGCACCGACGAGCAGGATGCTGCCGACTATATATCAAAGAACATGTCGAAGCCGGTTGTGGCGTTTATCGCGGGACAGACCGCGCCCGAGGGAAAGAGAATGGGACACGCGGGAGCGATCGTGTCAGGCGCTTCCGGCACGGCTGAGGAGAAGATGAAAGCCTTCGAGAAGGCCGGAGTCAGGGTCGCCCGGATCCCCAAAGACATCGCCGTGCTTCTCAAGGAGACCGGTGCCAACGTGACCGCGTAAGCGGCGGGCAGACTGGAACAAAGGAAGGCCAAATGACAACATTGCTTATGGTCAAACCGGACATCGTCGGGGAGGGGCTGTACGGCGAGATCATTGTGTACGTGCTTCGCAATCGCTTCAAGGTTGTGGACTTGAAAATGCTCGAGTTCGACCGTGAAACGGCGGAGCGCTTCTACGAAGTGCATCGGGATCGGGAGTTTTTTCCGGAGCTGGTCAAGTACATCACGAGCGGGCCGGTTGTGGCCCTCAGGATCGAGGGCGGCGGTGTCGTGGAGAAGATCCGGGCGTTCATCGGGACGACCGATCCGGCGAAAGCCGACGCCGGCACGATTCGGTATATGTACGGAAGCTCGATCCAGAACAACGCGGTACACGCATCGGACTCGTCGGACTCGGCCAAAAAAGAGCTTGCAATCGTTTTCGGCGACTCCTAAATTCTGTGAGGGCATCACGTAAGCTTAATAACAACATCGGATAAAGCCATGATCCTCGATCTCGAGAAACTGTCCGACGAGCGGATCACCGGAGACGAGCTCGTGCTCTTTCGTGATGCTGCCGGCGAGGAGAATCGGATTCACTGTCATGTCGAGGTGGACGTCCGCCGGCAGGGGGAGATGTTCTATATTCACGCAGATCTAACTGGTGAATTCACAGCGTGTTGCCACAAGTGTCTGGAATCCACGCCGTACAGGGTTTCGTCTTCCTTCGAGCTCGTCGTCCAGACGGTGGACCGACGCTCCAGGACCGAGCCGATCTCGGCGGACGGTGACTTCGTGACCCTTCCGGCGGGCCAGAATCGCCTGGAGTTCGACCCGTACATCTACGAGAATCTCATGGTTGAAATGCCGATGACGATCGCCTGCAGTGATAACTGCAAGGGATTGTGTTCTCGTTGCGGGGTAAATCTGAATCGGGAAAAGTGCCGGTGCGATGCGACCAGGGACCCGCGCTGGAACAAACTGGGGAAGTTGAAAGACACACTGTCGGAATGATGGAATGAAAGAGGTGAGCTGACCCATGGCCGTCCCAAAGCGAAAGACGTCCAAGGCAAGAAAGAACAAACGACGGAGTCACTTGAAGCTGGACACTCCAAGCCTTGCTCGTTGTTCTCGTTGTCATCAATTCAAGGCGCCTCATAGTGTCTGCCCGAACTGTGGATACTATGCTGGCCGTGAGATCATCAAGAGCGACGAAGAATTGTAAGGTGGTTCCTGCGTGAGAATCGCTGTAGACGCCATGGGAGGGGACCGGGGTCCCGATCTCATTGCGAGGGCTGCGGTTGGAGCCGTCGAGGCCCGGCCATCCGATCTCGATATCATCCTTGTGGGTGATCGGGATCAGATTGAGCCCTCGCTCCGGAAGTCCGCCCGGAACCATCCCAAGATTCAGATCGCGCATGCCTCCGAGATCGTGGGTATGTCGGAGGCCCCCGCGAACGCCATTCGCAAGAAGAAGGATTCATCGATCGCGGTGGCCATGCGTCTTATCAAAGCGGGAGAAGTCGACGCGTTTGTCAGCGCCGGCAACACCGGGGCCGTCGTCGCCGGATCTCTTGTTTCTATCGGACGGTTGCACGGTGTTTCGCGACCGGCGATTGCGACATTCTATCCAACATCCAAACGCGCGACGATATTCCTCGACATCGGGGCGAACTCGGTCTGCACGCCCAAGAACCTCGTGCAGTTCGGGGTCATGGGTTCCGTTTTCGCGGAATATCACCTGGGTATCAAGGATCCGCGTGTCGGCTTGCTCAATATCGGTGAGGAACGCAGTAAAGGCACGGACATGATACGCTCTGCGTACGACCTGTTAAAGGACGTTGAACTGAATTTCGTCGGCAACGTAGAGGGACGCGACGTGATGGCGGGCAAGGTCGACGTGGTCGTGTGCGATGGTTTCGTTGGTAATGTGGTCCTGAAATTCTCGGAAAGCATTCTGTCCTTTACGAGTCAGATGCTTCGGCAGGAAATCAAGAAGAGCCTTCGCGCAAAACTCGGGGCTCTTCTCCTCAGACGTGTTTTCTCGACCTTTCGCCAGCGCCTTGACTATGCTGAATATGGCGGGGCGCCTCTCCTCGGGGTCAATGGTGTCGTAATCATCTGTCACGGAACAAGTTCGCCGCGTGCGGTCAAAAACGCGATCCTGATGGCTCAGCGGTTTGTCAGCTACGGGATCAACGAGCATATCGAGGAGTGGTTCAAAAGGTCGGTGAGTGGCCTTGCCAAAGTCACTTAGGGGATCGAGGATCACCGGCACCGGGCATTATTGCCCGGAACGTGTGCTCACCAACCTCGATCTCGAAAAGATGGTCGAGACCACGGATGAGTGGATCGTCACGCGGACGGGTATTCGCGAGCGGAGGATCGCTCGCGAAGATCAAGCCTGTTCCGATCTTGCGTTCGAGGCCGCAAAAAAGGCGTTGGACAGTGCCGGTGTCGATGCTGCCGATCTCGATGGCATCATCCTCGGTACTGTTTCCGGAGACATGGTGTTTCCCGCCACTTCCTGTTTGATACAGGACCGTTTGGGAGCTAGCAATGCGGTTGCCTTCGACGTGTCGGCTGCGTGCAGCGGGTTCGTCTACGCCGTGTCGATCGCGCACTCGTTCATTACCTGCAGCCAGATGGATCGGGTTTTGGTCGTCGGGGTGGATCTGCTGAGCAAAATCGTGGACTGGCAAGACCGGGCCACTTGCGTGCTGTTTGGAGACGGGGCCGGGGCGGCCGTCATGGAACCGTGTGAAGCAGGCCAGGGGATTCTGGGTACCTACATGAAGAGCGATGGTGCCCTTGCTGAACTTCTGCACATACCGTCGGGTGGCACAAGAGATCCCGCCTCACCGGAAACGTGTGAGCGTAGGGGACACTATATAAAGATGAAGGGCGACGGTGTGTTCAAGCATGCGGTCCGCGCGATGGAGGATGCGATTAGACAGGTCCTGGAGCGCGCCGGCCTGTCCCTGGCCGACGTCGATGTCATGATCCCGCACCAGGCGAATGCCCGTATCGTCGACGCGGTACATCGTCGTCTCGGTATTGACGAGAACAAGGTGATTGTGAATCTTGACCGTTATGGCAACACGTCGTCCGGGACGATCCCGATAGCCCTGGATGAGGTTGTGCGGGAGGGCAGGGTCAAAGAGGGGGACGTCGTGCTCATGGTTGCGTTTGGTGGGGGACTCACCTGGGGTTCGGTACTCATGCGCCACACATAAGTCGGGGTGCTTGACCGGCCGCTGCTGCAGACGGCGCTTCGCGGCGGCGGGAGCAAATGAACGAAAGGTATGCGCCGCAGCAGAGCGGCGACACGGTGGCGGGAGCAAATGAACGAAAGGTATGCGCCGCAGCAGAGCGGCGACACGGCGACGGGAGCAAATGAGCGAAAGGTATGCGCCGCAGCAGAGCGGCAACACGGCGGTGGGTTCCGACGCAGTTGGGCGCGGTGACCCCGGTTGAGTCCTGGGAGAAACGATTCAATGAACTGCGCAATGTTGTTTCCGGGTCAGGCATCGCAGTATGTCGGCATGGGAAAGGACTACTATGACACGTTCGCCGAGGTCCGCGACTTGTACAAGTCGGCGAATCGTGTGCTGGGGTTCGATATTGCTCAGCTTTCTTTCGAGGGTGATCTCGACGAGTTGACGAAGACCCTCAACGCGCAACCCGCGATCCTGCTCCACAGCATGGCGGTGCTCGACGTTTTGACATCCAGGGGATTTCGACCGAAGGTCGTTGCCGGGCACAGCCTCGGCGAGTTTTCGGCGCTCGTGGCGGCCGGGGTCTTTCGCCCGATGGACGCTCTCCTCATCGTTCGCCGGAGAGGGGAATTGATGTACGAGGCGGGTCTCGAGCAACCCGGTACGATGGCGGCGATCATCGGCCTCGAGGCCGGGGCGGTCGAGGCGGTCGCGGATGAGGCGTCGGCGTCGGGAATCGTGGTGGTTGCTAACTACAACTCACCAAACCAGTTCGCCGTGTCTGGCGAGGTTGCGGCGGTTGAGCGGGCGATCGAGGTGGCAAAAGAGGCGGGGGCCAAGCGGGCGCTCAAGCTCCAGGTGAGTGGCGCGTTTCACTCGCCCCTGATGCAGAAGACGGAAAAGCTGCTGACCCGCTACATGGATAAATTCGACCGTGGGCCGATGAGGGTGCCCTGGATTGCCAATGTCACCGGCGAGGCGGTGCAGTCCGGTGCTCAGATCATCGACCTCCTGTCGCGCCAGCTCTCGTCGCCGGTCCAGTGGATCCGGAGCATGCAGACGCTGGTTGGGATTCACGACAAACCGATCGTCGAGGTGGGGCCGGGCAAGGTGTTGACCGGACTAATGAAACGCATCGTCCCCGGGGCGAGTGCCGAGCCGTTGTCGGATGTGGAATCCCTGGAGAGCGCCGCTGCCCGCATCGAATAATTATCCTTGATCAATAATCTCTTTCTGGTATGAATGGTCAACCGGGTTAATGTTTATGGATTTTGCGGGCCGAATAGGTGTGGTTACAGGCGCATCTCGGGGTATTGGCAGGGAGATCGCGCTGCAGCTTGCCCGGCTCGGGGCGGATGTGGCCCTGGCCAGCCGCAAACAGGAGGATGTCGACCGGACGGCGGTGGAACTCGAGGCGCTGGGAGTCAGGGCTCGGGCGTACGCGTGCGATGTCTCAGTTTATGAGGAGACGGACGCCCTGGCCAAGGGTGTTGTGGAGGATCTCGGGACGCCCGATTTTCTCATCAACAACGCCGGTATCGTGATCGACAAGCTGCTGCTGAGAATGAAGCCAGAAGATTGGGACAAAGTTATATCGACCAATCTGACCGGTGCGTACAATGTGACGAAGGTCTTCGCGCCGCATTTCCTCAGAAAACGGCAGGGGAGAATCGTCAACATCAGTTCCGTCATCGGACTCACCGGCAACGCGGGACAGGCGAACTATGCGGCGAGCAAGGCCGGTATCATCGGTTTGACCAAATCGCTCGCCCAGGAGTTTGCCGGCCGCGGTGTTACGGTCAATGCGGTGGCGCCCGGGTATGTTGCGACAACCATGACTGATGGGCTCGATGAGCAGACCAAGGCCAAGTTGCTGGCAATGATACCTATGGGTCGTTTTGGAAAGGTTGAAGACGTCGCGAATGTTGTGATGTTTTTGCTCTCGAGCATGGCCGACTACGTGACCGGCCAGGTGATCAACTGCGACGGTGGAATGGTAATGCGTTGATAGTCGTATCCGTTTGATTTGGAGGTGACCAACGGATGTCAAGTATCGAGGAAAAAGTAAAGAAAATAATCGAAGAGAAGCTATCGGTCAACGCCGATCAGATCACGCTCGAGGCCAAGTTCGCCGAGGATCTCAAGGCGGACTCGCTCGACACGGTCGAGCTTGTTATGGCGCTCGAGGATGAGTTTGGGCTCGATATACCTGACGAAGATGCCGACAAGATCAAGACCGTGCAGGACGCGATCGAGTACATCGGTAGCAAGACGGCCTCATAGCACCCTCTTTTTTAGGAGTACAGAGGATCGTCCATGGGTTCGAAACGGGACAGACGAGTCGTTATCACCGGGATGGGATGTATTACCTCAGCCGGTTTGACCACGGAAGAAACGTGGGAAAGCCTGCTGGCGGCGAAGCCCACGGTATCCCGTATCGAGAGTTTTGACGCGACGCAGCACCGGACGAGGATCGCTGCGGAGATCAAGAACTTCGATCCCACGCGGTGGATGGAGGCGAGGGATGCCCGTCGCACTGATCGGACCGTACAGTTGATGTCTGCGGCCACGAGACAATGTCTGGAAGCGGTCTCTGTCGATGACATCGACAAGGACCGAACAGGTGTCGTCATCGGCTCGGGAATCGGTGGATTGACAACTCTGGAGCGACAGCACACGATCCTTCTCGAACGGGGTCCGCGCAAGGTCAGTCCATTTTTTATTCCCATGATAATCGCGGACATGTCGGCCGGCCATCTATCGATCGTGCACGGGTTCAAGGGGCCAAACTATGGACTGGTCTCAGCATGCGCATCGGCGGGTAACGCGATTGCGGACTCCTATCTTTTGATCAAAGCGGGTCTCGCGGACTCGATGCTAACTGGCGGCACCGAATCGTGTATTACGTCGGTGGCGCTGGCGGGCTTCGGTGCGATGAAGGCGCTGTCCAGGAGGAATGACGAGCCGGAACGGGCGTCGAGACCCTTCGACTTCGAGCGAGACGGTTTTGTCATGGGGGAGGGTGCGGGCGCTCTCTTTCTCGAAGATCTGGAACACGCGGAGAAGCGGGGCGCGAACATCTTTGCAGAGGTGATCGGAATCGGATTGACCGGTGATGCCCACCATATGACGTCACCTGCGCCCAACGGCGAGGGTGCCGTTCGAGCGATGAAGATGGCCATCATGGATGCCGGGATCGATCCGGCGGAGGTGGATTACATCAACGCGCACGGGACGAGCACACAGCTCAACGACGCATCCGAGACAGCAGCAATCAAGAAAGTGTTCGGGGACGCCACGCGTGGGATGGGCATAAGCTCGACGAAGTCCATGATCGGGCATTTGCTGGGAGCCGCCGCCGCGGTGGAGCTGATCTTCTGCGCGCTTGCGATTCGTGACAAGAAGATCCCACCGACGATCAACTATGAGAACCCGGACCCCCAATGTGACCTCGATTACGTGCCGAACGAGTCCCGGGACTGTGACGTCAATATCGCGTTGTCCAACGCCTTTGGCTTCGGAGGTCACAACTGCACGCTTATTGTAAAGCGCTACGAAGAACCACACTAACGACGAGCTTATGAGAAAGCCAGCCTTCCTATACAGGTTGCAGACCCTCTTATCCCCGCCACCCCGATTGCCCCGCGAAAGCGGATCCCTTGAAGAACTTCAATCGGCGATCGGTTACATCTTTCGGGACCAGGGGCTCCTCATCCGCGCGCTGCGTCACCGGTCGTACGCGATGAATGACAAGGAACAACTCACTGCCGAGTCCTCGAACGAGAGGCTCGAGTTTCTCGGCGATGCGGTCCTATCCCTCGTTGTCAACCACCATCTGTATCGAACGTTCCCGCAAAGGAGAGAGGGTGCGCTCACAAAGATGAAGTCCGTGATCGTGAGCAAGCCGATACTCTCTCACTATGCGAAGCGCAACCGCGTTGGATCCTTTGTGTTGCTCAGCGAGAACGCACAGAAGTCGAGGGTCGGCGAAGCAGAGAGCGTTCTTGCCGATACGCTGGAGGCCATTTTTGGCGCGGTGTTCCTCGACGGTGGCTTCGAGGCGGCCAGCGCTTGTATCAGGAGATTGTTGCTTGCCGATATCGAAGACGTGTTCGACAACGAGGACAACGTCAACTACAAGAGTCTTCTCCAGGAGTATATACAGGCCCTGCACAAGGTGCCACCGCGGTACGTCGTACGTGCAACCTCCGGCCCGCAGCACGATAAGGAGTTCGCCGTCGAAGTCCTGGTGCACGGCAAGGCGCTGGCGTCCGGTGCAGGCAAGACGAAGAAGCATGCGGAACAAGAGGCCGCAAAAGAGGCCTATAAGAAACTCCTCAATACCGACGCCATAGGCAACGAGCACGTGTAGGGTCGGCCGAGGCACGTTTCCTGCATCTATGGCCTTTATGGGCCGTCCAGAGATCCAAGTACCTGAATTTCCGTTCGTATACGGGGGGGACGCCGAGTTCCTCTGCCGGGAGTGCCAGCTTCCGTGTCAACTCGATAAGACCAGCGTCGACTGTGTCCGGCGTTTCTTCCTGCAGGGCTTCATTCAGTGTACCTATTTCGTTCGTGGCTACTGCTTTCTCGTGGAGGAGAAGGGTTGCGTGTTCGACAACGGCGGAAAGCACGACCGCTACTGGATGAATCTTCTCAAGCAGTACTTCCACAACGTCCAGGACGTCGAATCGAGGGATCCCGACTTCATCAAACGCGTCGAGGAACTCAAGTGGCTGATCAACGAGCAAATCGAGAACCGGCAGGTCTCACTGTGCCGGTACCTCGAGGAAATCTACAACCAGATAATGGAATCGGGCGGTGGGTTGTGTGAGGAAATGATGGACGCGCTCGACGAAGGCTATATCGCCCTTCTGGCGGGAACCACCCGCAAAGACTAGAAACGACCACACCAGCACTAGATTCGGAACGAAACCCCGAAAACGACGCGGTACATTTCGCGTTGGTCGGTCATGGTCGGGATGGTGCGCTTCCCATACAGGTACTCCGCTGAGCCGTCGAGCGAAAGAGCGTCGGCGATTCTGAGTCCGATGCCACCTGTGATCGAATGGGGCTCGGAGTTTACGAACGCCGGTGTGATCTGCGTGCCCTCGATACGATCCGCCTGGAGAAACTCGAGAGGATACGGCGTGTACGCGTAGCCGCCGCGCAAAGAGAGTGCGCCGAGCATCAACTCTGCTCCCGCCCGGAAGTTGACGACATCTCTGAATATCGCTCGCAGGTTCTCATCTTTGACGACGCGGCCGTTGACCTCCGTCTCGGCCCAATTCCAGTACTCGGCCTCCAGACTGAGCAGAAAGCGTTTCGAAACAAAACTGATACCGCCCTCGGCATAAAAGGGGAGTTTGTAGTCGGTATCAATGGCGAAAGCGCCCGTGAAAAACGAGTCGGGGGGCGAGCTGAAATACAGCGCGTCATCCTGGACGGCGTCGCCACGAAGATTGATCGCCGTCGGCGTACCCAGAGCAAGCCCGACGGTCAGGTACTTCGCGGTCTGGTAGGTGATGCCGAAGACGGCGCCGATGCCGTTGACATCGACGCGTGCGTCGTCCACGAGAGTCTCTCTCTCGAGATCGCGCGGCGTGGGTGGTGGTGGCGGTACAAACTCATACGTGAACTGGGTTAGCGCGTTGACACGTCCATACAGGAAAAACAGGTTGGCGCCCACCGACAGCCTGGGTGACACGTCCCACGCACCCCCGAAGTTATAGCTGTAGATCGAACCGCTTTGCTGGAGCAGATAGTCATCGTCTGTCGCCGTGTCGGAGTTGAAGCCCCTGTTCAGGATGTCGATATCGCCGGAGTAGGTGCGGTACACCCCGGCGGCCAGAACGAGGCGGCCTCGAACCGTCGGTACGGGAAAGGCGAAAACGAGGTTGTCGAGCTTTGTGGCCGACGGCTGGGTTTCGCCCGGTGTACCATAGAACGTGTTCTTCAGAGCCCATTCCTGCCGCCCAAACCCCAGATGGAATTCGGGTTTGGCGACGCCCACGAGCCCCGCCGGGTTGTAGAACAACGCGTGGGCGTCAACGCCCAGGCCGGCATACGCCCCGGCAAGTGCCGTGGGGCGAGCGCCTGCGGTCAGCCGCTGGGTAAAGCCCAGATCCTCGATCGTAACCGTGTCATTGATGTCCTGGGAACGCGCCACCGAGGGCGCGAGAAGGGCGGCAATGACGCATCCGTATCGGACCCAGCGGGTCACTCCGCGTCCGGTCTTGTGCGGCCGGCCGGGGCTTGACGGTGTGGTTCTTGCATGGTTATTCATCGGCTTACGCTTTCCGGTATCGAGTGAACCGACTGTGACGGGGATCGCAACTCCACACGGATCAGTTGTTGACCAAACGGTCCATTCTGCGTTAGTTGGAGTTGGGGCAAGCACAGTCTAAGGGGGAGGTGCTGTCGGGCTCGCCTACGGAATACACGAGAGTCGCTGTCCGATCCGGACGATAACGTCCTTTGCTTACAAAGATATATCATAATATACTGGAATGAAAGCAGAATCTATCACGCGGGTTGCCCCGTATTGGGGCACCGCAGGGTTGGAGGATATGCAGTTATCGAATAGACATTTGTTGCGCAGGTTGCCACATCTGATTGTCCTGGCCGCGGCCATTATGGTCGCCGCGGGGGTCTGTCTTGCGCAGACCGTTGGAGAGCCGGATGACCGGACGGGCGACGACAACGCGCTATCGGCGTACACGATGGGGGTGTTTCTGCTGGAGAGCGGGCAGCCTCGTAAGGCCGTTCCGCATCTCGAGAAGGCGTGGCGGGCCAGCCGCGAAGAGGGGATCGGCAACAAGCTTTGTGAGGCTTACTTCCGGACCGGCGATCTGAAATCATGCGAAGAGATCATCGACGCGTTGCTCGAAATGAACGAGCGCAACGATGTCGCGCTTCTTCTCAGGGTGAGAATCAACTATTTCCAGGGTCGAGAAGAGAAGGCGCTGGAAGATCTGCAGCTGCTGCGAAGCTCTTCCGACCCTTCGTTCGAGGTCGAGCGTCTCATGGCCCGCATCCAGTTGGAACTCGGCCGCTATGAAGAAGCGCTCGTGTCGTACGAGAAGGCGGCTCGCCTCGACCCCAGCTATCCGGTCATCCACTACCGACTCGGTATCCTCTTGCGACGGTTCGATCGCATGGAGGAAGCGGAGAAGGCGTTCAGAACTGCCATAGAGCTACAGCCGCTCTTCTCCGAAGCTGTGATGGAACTGGCAGAATTGCTGGTGGCGGACGAGCGGTATGACGATGCCGAGACGGCGCTTCGCGCGCTGATCGATGAGGGCGATGATTCCTACAACTCGTTGATGGTGCTGGTGAACATGTACGCCGACCGGGGCGAGTTTGAGGAGGCCACCCAACTCCTCGAGAATCGAAAGCAAAGCGGTCGGTTGCCGCGAGAGGGAGTTCTCCTGCTCGGAAGGCTCTATTACGAGAACGAGGATTTTGATTCCGCTCTGCGGTTGTTCAAGCCCATGTTCAGGCAGGACTCCCGCACACCGGAACTCGCACGAATCCTTGGCGAACTGTCGCTCAGAGCGGGGCAGACGGATGAGGCGCTTGGCTACTATCGAGACGCCATTGAACTCGATCCCGATGATTACCGCAACCATATCGCCCTTTTCTTCGCCTCCTCGGATCGTTTCAACGACGACGGCGTGGATTTGATCCCCCTAACGGACGGCGAAAAAGCGGAGATCCTCGAGAACGCCGCAGCGGTTGTGAAAGCGGACGACTTCGATGGTCTTTACCTTCTCGGTGCTTGTTACGAAAGCGTGGATCGATACGAACCCGCCCGACGGTTCTTTGCTCGTGCCGTCGAGGTCCGACCCGATAATGAGCGGGCTCTTCTCAATCTTGCAGGCGCGCTGGAGCGTCTGGGACGTTACGATGAGGCGGAGCCTTTACTGGTCGGGTTGCACGAGCGCAAACCAGAGGATCCGAGAATCTGCAACTTCTACGGATACCTGCTCGCGTTGATGAACACGAGACTCGATGAAGCCGAGCAACTCGTTAGAACCGCCTTGAAAAACGATCCAGAGAACGGATACTATGTGGACAGCCTCGGTTGGGTGTATTTCATGCGGGGCGAGTACGAGAAGGCGGTTGTCGAGCTGGAGAGGGCGTCTCGTCTTGTCGGGGACGATCCCGTCGTCTTGGAACACCTTGGTGACGCCTACCGGTCACTCGAGCGTTTCAGAGATGCGCTTGCCGCCTACGAGAGATCCCGGAATCTCCAGGGAGAGAACACAGAAATCCTCGACAAGATCGATGCCGCACGTGATCAGCTCGGTAACTGAATGATCTCCAATTTACGGGTTTTGCGATCCCCAGTCTTGTTCGCCGTCGGGTTTGCGGTTGTGTTGAGCGTGGGGTGTGCGTCCAGCGGTTTGCGGACGGCCGTCGATGGCAGCTCTTCCAGGACAGGCGATGCGTGTGCCGTGCTCGACTCATCGTACGGCCATTCGGGTTTTTCGGATCCGTTGACGTTCGTGGGTAAGGTGACGATCGACGCGAATCAGTATCGGGTGCGCGGTGTCGTGCGTTTCGAGACACAACCACCGAACAACGTCTACCTCGAGTTCAACAGCAGCATGTTGTTTGGAAATCGGATCGAGGCCTTCTTCTGCTCCGTCGTGGACGACACGCTGCGCATCGTGGATCGGGAGCGAGGGCGCTATTTCGAGGGAGAGGTGGCGGAGCAGTTCTTGAGGGAACAGCTCTCGATGGACTTCTCTATCCAGCGAACGCTGGCGCTTATCCTCGGAGGACACCCGCCGTGCGGGCAGGTGGACGAGTTGAATGTGAAGCTGCGGTCGGGGGGCGACGCCCTGACCGGGCGTGCGGACGGACGTCCCTTTCGGGTCGAGTTTCTGCCCGATGGCCGTGTCGATGAGGTTCTGTGGCCGGTGCCGGATGACCCCACCGTCAAGGACAGGGTGCGCGTGGAGTACGAATGGGGGGACGCCGGATCGGCCGGGCTCAAGAGAATGACGATCCATCTCGAAGAGCGTGAGTGGCGCTGTAAGCTGATCGCCACAACCAAGTGACAGAACACGGGTTATGGTGGATGGTCTTCAGCGGACGCGGTGCGGGCCCCGTGGATAAACCGGCTGATGGACGGCACCTGGGAACCTTTTCCCCAGTAATCAAGTATAAGCCAACGAGGAAAGGAAACACGTGTACGCCGATTCCTTCAAAGAGCGCTCGAAGCTGAAGGAGCTTAGCGACGAGGAGTTGATTCTACAGGTCCAGAAGGGCAACAACGTAGGTTTCGATATTCTTGTGGATCGCTTCAAGGTTCGGTTGTTCAACTTCCTCTACCGGATGGTCGGTGATCCTGATGAGGCCGAGGAGATCGCGCAGGAGACTTTCGTCAGGGCGTTTATCCACGCAGACAAGTACAAGACCATCGCGAAGTTCTCGACGTGGCTCTATACGATTGGGACCAATCTCGTGCGAAACCGGATGCGCTCCAAGAAACGGGCACCCCAAATCTTCTCACTCTGGCATCGTCACTCCGACGGCGATTCGGACGAGAAGCAGATTGATGTCGTTGACACGGCCCGCCAGCCGGATACGCAATTCAACGACAAGGAACTGGGGAGCATCATCAACGATGCGATAGGCAAGATACCGGAGAAATACAGAACGAGTTTTGTTTTGAGAGAAATAAACCAGCTATCTTACGAAGAGATTGCAGCGACCACCGGGTTGAAACTCGGTACCGTGCGGTCGAGAATAAATCGTGCAAGAAACTGTTTTAGACAGTTGGTAGAGCCCCTTTTGGAGAAGGGTACTGACTTCTAGGAGGAAGCATCAATGAAGTGCCGTCGCGCAAAAACCCTGATATACGACTTTATCGACGGTATGATCGGCGATCAGGATCGCGTCGCGTTGGAGACGCATCTCACCGAATGCAAATCCTGCGAGAGTATGGCGACCAGCCTGTCGAAGAGCCTGGATCTGTTGCACTCGGTTCCTCAGGTTCAACCGAGTGACAATTTTAACTGGAAGGTACGCCTGGGAATCACGCAAGCAAGGAACGCAATGACGTCCGACACCGCAACCGAACGTACGTGGATGAGATCGTGGAACATCAGGTTCGCGTTCAGCGCCATCTCAACGTTTGTGGTCGTCGCCACGTCGGGCTACTTCCTTTTGCGATCGAGTATCGTCCCCGGCGATGAGCTGAGCGTGTCGAGTCCCACGACGACCGCCAAGAAGATAACGCAACCGCTGGTGCAAAACCCGCCCGCCGGAGGGAACACCGGTCCGAGGACGTTCTACGACAATATGGTGAGCCCGGGATCTCCGATCGTGACCGAGCCGGTGGCCACGAGCAACGGACGTTCGAAGGGCAGCGCCAGTCTCCTGATTGACGACGTGCCTCTCAATACCGATTCGCTGACGAGTCATTTCTTGAGATCGCGGGTCCACGAGGTACGCTCCCAATACCGGATACGCAGGCTCGAGGAGCAGATCAAGGCCCTGCAGGGCGAGCTCAGTGAGTGCACGGCGGAGGACGAGTAACCCCTCGTCCTCCACGCTGCGGCCCCATCGTTTCTTATCCGGCGAGTCGACGAAACACTTTGCCGCGAGCATCGGCATCGTCGTATTATTCCAGTATGACACCGAAACAATTCCGCACGTTACTGCTTCTCCTGGTAGCTATGGCATTCTCCGGCATGGGCTGTCTGGAGACGGACATCCCCCCGGCGGGGTCCTACTCGGAAGTTCTGCTGGTGACGGAGGAAGGGGCAAGGGACCCTTTTGCGCGTCAGCTGGTACCCTATCTGGCCAAAGAGCTCAATTACTTCGTCAGCACCGATGTCCAGTTCCGGGTCCAGAACATACGGGCCGAGGACGTCGAAGTGGTGCCGTACGCCAAGAACGTGGTCTTCTGCGGTGCCGCCACGCCCGTCAGCCGTGTCGGACGGCAGATCACATCGCTGCTCGGCGATGCGGGAGTCGGAAGGGTGCAGTCGGGCCAGGCCAATATTTTCAAGAAGAAGGACCGGCCTGGGCCGGGTCAGGTAACGTTGATCGTCACCGCCGCCTCCGACGAGCTGTTGCACGAGGTGATCGAGGAGCGGGGAGGCGATGTCGCCGACGCCCTGGAAGCGAGCTGTCGCGAGCGTCTGCGCAAGTATCTTCTCAAGGACAAGAAGTCTAGTCTCAGCCGCGACTTGCAGCGTGAGTACGGTTTCATGATCGATATTCCGAGTTTCTACCGGCTCCTCAGTGACGAACCGGATCCACCGGGTATCGAGCTGCTTCGTGATGGTCCGCCGAGATCGTTGGGTGTTTTCTGGGTTGACTGGGAGTACCCCCCCACGCTCGTAGATCGTGATGCGCTCTTTGACATTCGATCGGACTATGTCTTCGAGCGGTACGATGGTGACGAGATGGACCGGGGTCGTGTATCGTACACGATCGACCGGCTCGCTGACATGTACGCCGTCAGAATGGAGGGGTACTGGAGCAACTCCAAATCGGTCGCCGGTGGCTACTACAAAACGTATTTCGTGTTCGAGGAGGCGGAGAGGCTTCTTTGGGTGATCGACCTCCTGGTCTATGCGCCGGGATTGCCCAAGCACCCGCATTTTCGGGAGCTGCTGGCCATCGCAGAGACGTTTCGATACTAACCGCGTGGCACGATGCTGCCCCGGCCGGTTGGCACAAGAAGTGCATAGAGGTTAGCGGGCCAGGGGTCCGCCCGTCCTGGGGTCGTGAGTGGTGGCCGGGTGTAATTTGTTTTTTGATAAAAAGATACGGAGTGGAGTGGCCGCGTGCGCCCACGACGGCGGGTTTGCATGGTGGCCGTAATGTGGGTTGACACGGGCCATTGCGTTCGGACCATCGATGAGAGAGACACTCGACATCACGGAACGGGATCTCGAAGGGCTGTTCGAGAGGTACCGTCGTTCGCCGGAGAGTCGCGTCTTCGTAATGCTCGCCGACGCGTGTCGAAAGACCGACCGGATCGAGGAAGCGCTCGAGATTTGCGAACAGGGCCTCGGGAGACACCCCGAATACGCGAGCGGATACGTCGTCAAAGGCAAGTGTCTCTATGACCTCGAGCGTCATGAGGACGCCCAGAGGGCCTTCGTGACGGTTCTGGATTCTGACGCGGACAATCTCGTGGCACTCAAATACCTCGGAATGATGGAAGCACTTGCCGGCCGTTTTGACTCGGCGCGCAGGTATCTCAAACAAATTCTGCGACTGGATCCAGAGAATCCCGAGATTATGGCTGCTCTGAAGCACGTCGACGAGCAGCGGCAAGGCGATCCCCGGCAGAGCAAGCGCGGGGCGGTCGAGCGCCGACAGGTCGACGACGAAGTTGCGGCGGAGAAACCTGCCGCGTCGAAAGAGCCCGAGACGGTTGTGGAGGATGATATCGAGGTCTCGGACGAGCTTGCCACGATCACTCTCGCCGACATCTATGCGTCGCAGGGCTACAAGGACAAGGCGCTGAAGATCTACGAAGAGGTACTGACCAGACAACCCCACAATGAAACGATAAAACGCAAGATCGCAGGGCTCGCCGGTGACCCTTCCAGGACAGGCGCACCGGACGCCGAGCAAGAACCCTCCATCGCTATAGACGCGGATGACGACAAGAGCGAGCGCGCCGCCCGGAAGACGGATTTCGAGCGCGTGACGAACGAGGGAGCCGATGAAGACGCGGAAGCGGCCGACGAAGCGCTTCCAGGACCGGTCCTTTCAGGACAGGCGAAATGGGCGCCCGGGCAGGATGTAGAGACTCGTGCGGCCCACGCGCGGGCAGAAAAGCCGCAGAAGATCGACGAAGGGCAAAACATCGATCACTTTAAACAGTGGCTCGAGGGGTTGCGCAAGTAGTCCGGCCCCGTTGTGAATCCACGCCTCAACCTCGAATTTCCGTTGTAAACCCCGTTGTGAATCCCATACCATAGCAGCCTGGTGGGTCGAACGCTTCGCCAGACGGATACCCAATGCAACGCTGGCCTGAAGACAGCTCTTCCGGGACAGGCGTTACATCGGCCGATTGGGGCTCTTCCAGGACAGGCTGATGCCCTGCTTACGCAGCCCTTCCAGGACCGGTTCAACCGGCAGTAGCATTCTAAAGGAGTCGGATAAGATGGCGGACACGAGCGATTTTCGGAACGGTATGATTCTCAGCATGGGCGGTGATTACTGGACTATTGTTGAATTTCAACACGTCAAACCCGGCAAGGGCGGCGCATTCGTTCGAACCAAGATCAAGAATCTCCTCACCGGACAGGTCAAGGAAAACACGTTTCGAGCAGGTGAGCGGGTCGAAGAGGTCAGGGTCGTGCGACGGCAGTACCAGTACCTGTACGAGTCCGCCGGGATGTACTACATGATGGACAAGGAGTCCTTCGAGCAGATACCGCTCGCCGAATCCATGCTGGATAACAAAAAAGGATTCCTCAAGGAGAACACGGATGTCGATATTTTGATCGATGGTGACAGGGCTCTGCTCGTGGAGCTGCCCACGTTCGTCGAGCTGGAGGTCAAGGAGACCGAACCCGGTGTCCGAGGCGACACGGCCCAGGGAGCTTCCAAACAGGCAACCATGGAAACCGGACTGGTCGTGCATGTCCCGCTCTTCGTCGATATCGGAGACACGCTCCGTATCGATACGCGGACGGGCAAGTATGTCACCCGGGTCTGACGCGTCGATAACCAGGGAGACGATTATGCGCAGGGAAGAACTCAAGGGATTGATCAAGCTCGTCGAGGAAAGCGATATCAGCGAGCTTGAAATCTGCGAGGGCAAGAGAAAGATCCGCATTGCAAAGAGTCGACCGGGTTCGGACCACGGCGCGGCATCCGTCGGCCAGCCGGCCCCTGCCGCCGAGCCCCAGGCCACACAACCTGTTGTTTCATCGAACGAGGCGGAGAAACTGGCATCAAACTTGAAAGAGATAACGTCACCAATGGTGGGAACCTTTTACCGGGCTCCCGCGCCCGAAGCAGGTCCGTTTACCGATGTGGGGCAGCGTGTGACCGTGGGGCAGACGGTCTGCATCGTCGAGGCCATGAAGCTGATGAACGAGATAGGCGCGGAGTTCAGCGGGATCGTCCGCGAGGTGCTCGTGGAGAACGGACAGCCGATCGAGTTTGGTCAGGCTCTGTTTCTCGTTGAGCCCACATAAGTTAAGACGGAAGGTGACGGATGAACATCAAAGTGCTGTTAGAGGAACTGGTGCAGCTCGGGGCGTCGGATCTGCATCTCAAACCGGGTATCCCGCCCGTGGTCCGGCTCCACGGCAGCCTCAAGCGGCTCAACCACCCCGCACCGACTCCAAAAGACATGGAAGAAGTGGCCCGTCAGATACTTACGCCGGCTCAGCGTGAAAAGTTCGAGACCAGCAAAGAGGTTGATTTTGCATTCGGAATCACCGGTCTTGCACGGTTTCGGGCGAACTGCTACGTGCAGCGAAACACGATTGCCATGGTGTTCCGGCACGTTCCTGTGACGATCCGAACGATCGAGGAGCTGAGGTTGCCGGAAGTCATCGGCGAGCTGGCCCTCAGGCCACGCGGGATGATCCTCGTGACGGGCACGGTGGGAAGCGGCAAATCAACCACGCTCGCCGCGATGGTCCAGCAGATCAATCGCAGTCTCAGCGCCTCGATCATTACGATCGAGGATCCGATCGAGTTTCTTCACCGCGACATCAAGGGGATCATCAACCAGCGGGAAGTCGGCAGCGACACCGTGTCGTACCACGAAGCGCTCCGTCATGTCTTACGCCAGGACCCCGATGTCATCCTGATCGGAGAGATCCGTGACCAGGAGACGATGGAGATCGCGCTCAAGGCAGCGGATACCGGTCACCTCGTTTTGAGCACGCTTCATACGATCGACGCCATGCAGACGGTCAACCGAGTGATCTCGTTCTTTCCCCCGCACCAGCACCAGGAGATCCGTTATCTGCTCGCCTCGACCTTACAGTCGGTGATCAGTCAGCGGCTGTTGCCGACGGTTGGTGGGGACGGCATGGTGGCCGCAGTTGAGGTCATGGTGGCCACCGGAACGATTCGCGAGTGCATCCTCAATCCCGAGAAGACGCCCCTGATAACGCAGACGATGCGTGAGGGTGTCACACAGCACAAGATGCAGACGTTCGACCAGGCTCTGATGAAGCTCTACCAGGAAGAATCGATCACGCTGGACGTCGCTCTGCGCGCCAGTACCAATCCGCACGAGCTCACGCTCCGCCTGAAGGGAATCCAGGCAACTGCTGACAAGTCCTGGGACAGTTTCGAGAGCGAGAAGCAAGAGGCCTAGAAAACGCCTCGGGCCGCGGATGGCGACGAACGGGCGCCCCGCTCGGCGCGCAGCCTGACCTGGAAGGGCGTTAGCGAGCACGGGTGGGGTGTTCGGTGATCCCCTCCGGGGACAGGCAGGACCCGCGGCCGTCCTTCCCATTTCCGTCCTTTCCAAGAACGCATCCGTTGTGATAGCTTTCCGTTATGTTTCAACGGATACTGGTTGCCAACCGGGGTGAGATCGCACTCCGGATCATGCGTGCATGCAAGGAACTCCGGATCGAGACGGTGGCTGTACACAGTACGGCGGATACCGACGCCCTCCATGTCAAGTTTGCCGATGAGGCCATCTGCATCGGCCCGCACCCGGCGCCCGAGAGCTACCTGAACCACAATCGAATCCTCGCCGCGGCGGAAGTCAGTGGGGCGGATGCGATCCATCCCGGGTATGGTTTTCTCGCGGAGAACGCCGAGTTCGCGGACATGTGCGAGTCGTGCAATCTGACCTGGATTGGGCCGTCGCCGGAGACGATTGCTCGCATGGGAAACAAATCACTGGCGAAACAGATGATGGCGGAGTCCGGTGTCCCGGTCATTCCGGGTTCGGAGGGCTCGATCGGGTCCGAGAAAGAGGCGCTCAAGATTGCAGAGGAGATTGGCTACCCGGTCCTCGTCAAGGCGGCGTCCGGTGGCGGAGGCAAGGGGATGCGCGTCGCCGACACACCCGAGGCGCTTGCCGACGGTCTGCTCATTGCGCGCGCCGAAGCCGAGAGTAGTTTTGGGGACCCGTCGGTCTATCTGGAGCGATACCTCGCCAACCCGCGCCATGTCGAAATTCAACTCATCGGCGATTACGCCGGCAGCATCGTCCACCTGGGCGAGCGCGATTGCTCGATTCAGCGACGACATCAGAAACTACTCGAGGAGTCTCCCTGCGCGGGGCTCGACCGCGGGATCAGGGATCAGCTGTTCGAGGCATCCCTCCGTGGCGCCAGGGCGATGAACTACCACTCGGCGGGGACGATGGAGTTTCTCGTCGAAGGTGGCGAGTTCTTTTTTATGGAAATGAACACGCGAATTCAGGTCGAGCATCCCGTGACCGAAATGGTCACCGGCCGCGATCTGGTCAAGGAGCAGATATCCGTCGCGGCGGGTGAGGCACTATCCTTCCGTCAGGATGAAATCCAGTTCACCGGTCACGCGATCGAGTGTCGTGTGAATGCCGAGGATCCGCGGCAGGATTTCATGCCTTCCCCCGGTACGATCTCGTTCCTTCATCTGCCTGGAGGCACCGGCGTGCGGGTCGATTCCCACGTCTACCAGGGATACGAGATTTCGCCGTACTACGATTCGATGATTGCCAAAATTGTTTGTCACGGTCTCGACCGAGCCGAAGCCATCGGACGGATGAAGCGGGCTCTCGAGGAGTGCGTCATTGATGGTGTGGAGACCACCCTGGAGTTTCATCAGGCGATCATCCAGGATCCGCGCTTTGTGAGCGGTGATCTCAGCACCCGCTTTCTGGAGCACCTCGACTGGTGGGACGCCAAAAAATAGGTGGCAGCCCGTTTGATAGGTGCTAGAATTCGCCCTTGGGATTCCAACCCCCCAGCAGAATATGAGCCGCACAAACAGGTATTTCCTTTTTATAGCGTGTGTTGCGCTTGCCGCCTTCCTGGCCGTGGCACTGGCGACGGCACGCCCCGGCGACTGGCCCTTTCACTCCGACCGGTCGTTCAGGGACGTGCGCAACCTGTCCGGCCCGCTGGGCTCGCTGCTCGCGTATGGCTTTATCGGCTCGCTCGGGCGTCTCTTTGCCTGGTTCGTCCCCATCTGCCTGCTGGTGTTCGGCTCCGGTCTGCTCGTGGATCGGGCACGAGCCGCCGGCAAGATTGTATTTAAGTCATTTCTATCCATAGTGTTACTAAGTTCGTTCTTTGCGCTGATGCCTGCCACCCAAGGGAAGACGCTCCTATCGGGCTCGTTGGGGACGAGGGTCGGTGCTCTTGTGTCGTCCGTTCTGGGTGAGTTTGGCGGTACGACCCTGCTCATCACGATTCTGCTGCTGATCTTCTTTACCGAGCTGAGGCTGATGGCCGGGGCGGGGCGTCGCGCCGCCGGCAAGGCGCCTGCACAGCGCAAGCGGGTCACCGGGTGGACGAGCGCTGTCTCCATCTGGATTGGGCGACGGGTCGAGGCGCTACGGGAGCAGCGTGAGCGGTGGCGGGAAGCTCGCCTGAGGGCGCGCGAGCAAAAGCAGAAGTCTGCACGCAGACCGGACCCCACACCCCAACCGACTCCTCCTGCGTCTGCCCGCGTCCCCGATGACGCGCCGTGGGTGGAGATCGATCGTTCCGAGAAGCCCAAGCCCCGTGCGGCAGCGACGGTCGCGCACGTCGAAAAACCGGCCGCCCCGTCGCCCGTCAGGAAGCCCGACGCCTCCGGTGAGCGGATACCACTGGAGAAGGCGACGCTGCCTCCGATATCAATTCTCAAGACCGGCGCCGAAGAGGAGTCGGGCTTTTCGAATGACCAGCTCAAGAACTGGAGCGACGTCCTCGAGAGCAAGCTTTCCAACTACGGCATCCACGGACGCGTCACCGCGGTCAATCAGGGGCCGTTCGTTACCACGTTCGAGTTCGAGCCGGCGCCGGGTGTGAAAGTCAAGGACATCGTCAGCCGATCGGATGATCTCGCTCTGGCGATGCGCGCGCGCAGCCTGCGGTTGATTGCACCGATACCCGGCCGAGCCGTCGTTGGCATCGAGATACCCAATCCTCATCAGCAGGTCGTCTATTTTCGCGATGTGTTGAGGGAGATCCCCGAGCGGTTGCGCTACAGCGGCATCATGATCGCGCTGGGTGTCGACGCGGTCGGAAAGCCCTTCCACATGAATCTCTGCAGTGCTCCGCATCTCTTGATGGCCGGGACTACCGGCTCGGGGAAGAGCGTGGCGCTGAACTGTTTTCTGGCGAGCATCCTGTTTCAGTACCGACCTGCCGACATCCGGTTGTTGATCATTGACCCGAAGATGGTCGAGATGAGCATGTTCAACGGCATTCCTCACCTTATGCATCCGGTGATCACGGATCCGGCAGAGGCGGTTCGTGTGTTCAATTACTTGATCCGCGAGATGGAAAGAAGGAACAATCTGCTCCGCAAGAGCGGTGTCAAGAACATCGAGAGCTACAATTCGAGGATCGCGCTGGGCAAGAACGATGTCGACCCGAATGCGGAGAGGCTCTCGTACATCGTGCTCGTCCTCGACGAGCTGGCGGATCTCGTGTTGACCAAGGGCATCGACTTCGAGTCGCTGTTGTCGCGTCTGTCCAACATGGCGCGCGCCGTTGGCATCCACATGATCGTGGCGACGCAGCGGCCCTCCGTCGATGTGATCGACGGCAAGACCAAAGCCAATTTTCCAACACGCATCGCGTTTCGAGTAGCCACCAAAGTCGACTCGCGGACGATACTCGACTGCATGGGTGCGGAGAAGCTTCTCGGCAAAGGCGACATGCTCTACGTCGACGCCAAGCATCCCGAGGCGCTGAGGCTTCACGGATCTTGGTTGTCGGAGGACGAGCTCGACGAGCTCGTGGGTCACTGGAAACGTTATGACTTCGAGGAATCCCAACTCCAGTTCGCGGAGGAGACCAGGGGAGTGGCCTCGAACGGTGAGAAGGACTCGTACTTCGATGAAGCGAGAAACGTGATACTTTGCCATCGTCAGGGCTCGACCTCGCTCCTGCAGAGAAAACTCCACGTCGGATACGCGAGAGCCGCGCGGCTTCTCGATCAGCTGGAGGACGCGGGTATCGTGGGACCACCCGATGGAAGCAAGCCCAGGGAAGTGCTGATCAGCTCGGATGAAGAGAGCCTGGGCATCTACGACCGGGGGGTATGAGCGGGATATGACCGCGTACATCACGAGCCTTGGCTGTCCAAAGAACCTCGTCGACACGGAAGCAACCCTTGCGCTCCTACGCGGGGAAGGATGTACCGTGACCGAGGATCCCGCTGATGCGGATGTGATGATCGTCAACGCGTGTTCGTTTCTCGGTGCGGCCTGGCAGGAGACCATCGAGGAAGTCGGAAGACTCAGCCGGATAAAGGAAAACGATCGGTCGAAAAAGTTGGTCCTAATGGGCTGCCTGCCAAAACATCGCACGGAGGACTGGCGGGGGCAGTTGACACACGTCGACCAGTTCGTACCGGCGGGCGAACATGCGCGATTGCCATTGCTCGTTCGGGCGTGGCGCGACGATGGGGACGCTTCACGGTCGTCGCACGAAGTGGCGCTCGACCGGTTCGCCGGTTTCGAACGCCGGGCGCTGCTCACGCCGTCTCATACCGCCTATGTAAAGATCGCCGATGGCTGCAGCCGCCGGTGTTCGTTCTGCGCAATCCCGAAGATCCGCGGAGAGATGGTCTCGAGACCGGTCGATTCGATTGTCGGTGAGGTGGAGGGCCTGCGTGACAACGGTGTCAGGGAAGTCTCCCTGCTCGCGCAGGACATCACGTCCTACTATTCCGATGGCCGGCGCTTTGCCGATCTCGTCGATGCGATCGCCGCGACCGGGATCGACTGGATACGAATCTACTACGCGCACCCGGGCTCTCTGACGCTCGATCTCGCACGGCGCATCTTCGGCCATCCCGCGGTGTGCCGATACCTCGAGTCGCCCATTCAGCATGCTTCAGACCGGGTTTTGAAACGGATGGGACGACCGTACACACGTGCGGGTCTCGAGAGACTCTTTAGCGGGATGCGGAAAGAGTTTTCGGATGTCAGGGTGCGCAGTGAGGTCATCGTCGGTTTTCCCGGTGAAGAGGACAGTGATTTCGAAGCGCTCAAGCGATTCGTCGAGGAGACGGAATTCGCGTCGCTGGGTATCTTCGAGTTCTCACCCGAGCCGAACACGCCGGCGGCGCAGTTGGATGGGGCGGTGCCCGACGACGTCAAGAGGGAGCGCGCGACGGAGCTCAGTGATCTACAGAACGCGATCACGTTTGGCCTGCACGATGCGGAGAGAGGCTCTGTCCACAAGATTCTCGTGGACCGGTTCCGTGACGATTCTCTTCGTGATGGTTACACATATGCGGGCCGGTACTACGGGCAGGCACTCGAAGTGGATGGGGAAGTTTTACTCAAAGGCGACGGGTTGGTCATCGGTGAATTCGTTTCCGCCGTCATCACCGACGCGGACGTCTTCGATCTTCGTGGCGAAGTTGCTTGACTTTTAATCACTTGACCATGCCTGGGCGATTCGTTATTTATAGGGAGCCCCTTTATCGGGAGGGATAATGCCAATCAATCAACATCGGACGTTGCTCTGGTGTGCGGTCGTGCTGGCGACGCTGCTGGCTGTTCCGGCCACGGCGGAGGACGAGGAGGTCGTCAGTAATCTGGAGCTGATGACCCGGTTGACCAGCGAAGTGGCCGAGGAATTGATCGCGGGGGTGCCGGCCAGCGCCAACATGGGCAGTGTCTTCCTGGTTCCCTACCAGACAAGTGATCAGTATGAATTCACGGACAACGTCATTGCCCGCGTGCTGACATCGGCCGGTCACAAGGTGTATCAGTCCGTGGCGTCGGGGGACCAGCCGGGAGGCGCTTCCGCGACGGTGTTGCGGCTCGAGTACCAGGCGATCCACTTCGACCTGAGTTATCCAAAGATCTATCGACCGTTTCTCGTCGGGGGCAAGAAGGTCAAACGCAAGGCCGAGGTTCGGCTGCTATTGAAGCTCGTCGACCCGACGGACCATTCGGTCGTCTGGATCGGAGAGGCGACGCGATCCCACGACGACAAGTTTCCCTACGGTCGTCTGGCGGATGTCGAGGTGGGTTCGTTTGAGTTCACACAGCCGACGCGATCATCGTCCAGTTGGGGCAAAGTGATCGAGCCGGTTGTCGTGAGCGGTATCATTGTTGGTCTCATCTATCTGTTCTTTTCCAATCAGAGCGAATAGCCAGTTGTCCAATGGACCTCCACGAAAAGACTTCGCACGTATCCAAGTCTCAGGCCAGGCTGCTAGTGATCCTGGTCTGGATGATCGTGCTCGCCGTGGGCGGTTGTTCCGAAAAACGCAAATCGCTCAGTGAGATTCGCGAGAGCTTTGCGCAGAAGGACTACGAGGAGACGGAACTCCTCTGTCAGCACGCGTTGCGAAAGAACATCCACGACCCCGAGGTCTATTACTATTACGGTCTCGCCCTCCTGGAACAGGGACGCGACTATGAGGCGTTCCGCCGTCTCGAAGAGGCGGGGACAGCAGACCCGATGATCCGCGGCAAGATTGCCGGGCGCTTGCTGGTCAAGGGGAGAGAGGCTTTTGCCAGGGGGGGTGCAAGGAGAGCAGCGGACAGACTGAAGCTGGCCGTCAACATGCAGCCCGATCTCGAGCTTGGTAGTTTGAAGTACCTCGTCGCCGACGCGTATTTCGACGAGAGGGTATTCGACAAAGCGGCCCCGCTGTATGTCGCGGCGATAGATGAGCGTCCGGATACCGCAGCGGCGGAGAGCGCGTACTTCAATCTTTCGGTCTGCTACGTGGCGCTGGGCGACTCGACGGGAGCACTGCAGGCGCTGGATGAGCTCCTCGATCGCTTTCCCAAGGGAAGGCTTGCCGGCCGGGCCCGGTGGGAGCTGGTCAATCTGATGTACGAACACGCGAGTGCCGAGTTTGCGCGCGGAAACTACGAGGCCGTTGTAGAAGAGATAAACACACTACTGGAGCGGACAACCAACGTGTCTCTGCTTCAGCGAGCCAGGTTCATACTCGGGGAAGCATACGAGCGCCTGGAGGATTACCCGAATGCCTACGAACAATACAAAACGATTATCGAGCAGGATAGCGGGGCATCGGGCAGGATCATCGAGCGGGCCAGACAGAAGATCAACGCTCTGCGTGACTCCGGGCTCTTATAGAGTAAGGCGACGGGCGGGAACAGGATTAATGATCGAGAAAAGAGTCGACAGATATTCCGCGCGAGTGCGCGGGAGACTTGGCAACGTGTTCCTGCTTCTGGTCGTGTTCGTCAGCGGCTGTGCGGGAGGTGTCCCAAGGGTACCCAACTCAGCCGAATCGATTCTGGAGAGAGGCGACGCCTACTTTGACCGGAAGATGTACTTCCATTCGCAGGAAATGTACAAAGCGTTCCTCCTCAGGTATCCCGGCGATGACCGGAGCGACTACGCCCAGTTCAAGCTTGCCGAGTCGCTCTACAATGGCGAGGAATACGCGCTCGCTTCGGTCGAGTATCACCTCGTTTCGACGAACTACGGGTACAGCGAGTACGTCGATGACGCCTATTTCAAAGAGGCGCTGTGCTTCTATCACCAGGCGCTCAAGCCTCCGCTCGATCAGACCAAGCGTCTCGACGCGCTGGAAAGGCTGGAACGATTCATCACCGTATTCCCACAGAGTTCTCTGATCCCCGAAGCGCAGGATCACATCCGGCAGATCCACGCAAAGCTCGCCGAAAAGGGGTTCAAGAACGCGTTGTTCTACTATCGGCACAAGCGATGGCGGTCGGCTATTATATATTTTGACAAGGTCATCGACAACTATCCCGACAACAAGTACTGGGCGAGGTCGTGCTTTTACAAGGGACTGATTCTTGTCAAACGGGGTGAGACCGACGAGGCGATCCAGATGTTCTCGAAGGTGATGGCATACCCTGAGGATGTAGACGTCAAGCCGGGGGCGAGAAGGGAACTGCAGAAGCTGAGGGGCAATGGGTAACGTTGGCATACTCGGCGGCAGTTTTGACCCACCTCACGTGGCGCACATCGCCATGGCACGAGCGGCCCTTGATAGGTTGCCGCTGGACAGAGTTCTTTTCATGCCCGCTCCGAATCCTCCGCACAAGACGCAAGAGGTGCTGAGCCCATACGAGAGTCGCAAGGCCATGGTGGAAATAGCGATTCGGGACGAGGAGGGGATGGAGCTCTCCCTCATGGAGGAATTCCGCGAGGGGCCATCGTACACGCACGAATTGCTCGAGCGTTTGAGCAAGCAGTCGGAAAGCGGACTTTATCTCATTGTTGGGGCGGACAGTGTGGCCGATCTGCCCAACTGGCGGGATCCCAGATCGATACTCGACCTCGCCACGCTGGTCGTTTTCCCCAGAACCGGTTTCTCTTCGGTTGTCCCGGTCGAGGGTGACGCGTCCGTCGTGCTCTTCGAGGAGCCGGTCATCGATGTGTCGTCTACAGAGATCCGCGAGAAGTTGCGCCGTGGAGAACCGACCGATGGACTCATCCTCGACGCAGTCCGTAAGTTTATTTTAGACAATTCGCTCTATGGTTGATAGTTTCCTGCTGGAAGCACTGATAGTAAGTTAGAGGTTTATTGTGTCGCTCTATCTGGTAGACGGCCACGCGCTGGCCTATCGTTCTTACTACGCCTTTATCCGACGGCCCCTTGTCAACTCGCGGGGTGAGGAAACCAGTGCGGTCTTTGGTTTCGCCAAGACCCTCCTCAACCTGCTCGAGAGGTTCGACCCGTCGCATGTCGCCGTCGTCTTCGACAGCCCGGCGCCAACCTTTCGCAAAAAGCTCTTCCCCGACTACAAGGCCAACCGACCCAAGATGCCGGAGCCGCTGGCTTCGCAGCTGCCCATGATCTTCTCGTTGTTGGAGGCAATGTCGATACCGTTTCTGTCGGTGGACGGTTACGAGGCGGACGACATCATTGCAACGTTATCGAAGAGGATCGATCCGCAATCCTCGGTCCGCATCGTGTCGGGGGACAAGGATCTCTTTCAGGTAGTCAGCGACAACACTCATGTCATCCGGCCCGGAAAGACCGGTCTGCTCGATGAAGAGGTCGATCCCGGTACGCTGCAGGAGAAGTTCGGTTTCGGTCCAGCCGAGTTCGTCGACTATCAGGCGCTAATGGGCGATCCGACCGACAATGTGCCGGGTGTCCCCGGTGTCGGCGAGAAGACGGCCAATAAGTTGATCCGGGAGTTCGGGTCGCTCGAGAAGATATACGACGGGATCAAATCGATTTCATCGAAGTCGCTCCGCGACAAACTGATGAACGGCAAGGAACAGGCGTTTCTATCGAGAAGGCTCGTTCAGCTCGAGGCCGCGGTGCCGGTCGACATCACGTTGGACGAGATGGCGCGCAAACCGTTCGATGTAGACACGTTCAGGTCGCTCCTGCGGGAGTTCGAGTTTACCCAGATGCTCGACTCGCTGCCCGCGCAGGCGGAAGACAAAACCGGTGAGAGCCCAATAAACTACGCACTCGTCGACTCGGAGTCATCCCTCGATTCTTTGGTGATGGAGTTGGAGCGCGCGCCAGAGTTCGCCGTCGATGTCGAAGCCAGCGAACTCGACGCAATGCGGGCCGTGCTTGCCGGCATAACGGTTGCCACCCGCGAGGGGACCGCCTGGTATGTCCCGGTGACGAGTGTGATCGAGGAGGAGCAGTCACTGCTGATGCCCCTGAGCAAAGCCCCCGGGCTGCCGTTGGAAATGGTCCAGGACAAGCTCGGTGGTGTGCTTCGCGACCCGAAAATCCGAAAGATCGGGCAAAACATCAAGTACGACACGATTGTTCTGGCGAACGCCGGAATCGAGCTCGGTGGTATCGAGTTTGACACAATGCTCGCTTCGTACTGTCTTCATCCCGGCCGGCGCAGCCACGGTCTCGACAACCTCGTCGATGAGCTGCTCGGGCACAAGATGATACCGTTCAAATCGCTGTTTGAGACGCGCGCGAAAAAGAAGGATATCCGGACGCTACCTGTGAGCCGCGTTTGCGAGTACGCATGTGAGGATTCCGACTACACGCTGCGCGTCAAGAATGTGTTCGCCCCGATGCTCGAGTCATCACAGGTCAAGGAGTTGTTCGAGACAGTCGAGATGCCGCTGGGCGAAGTGCTGACGAGGATGGAGCTGTGCGGCGTCGCGCTGGATGTTGATTCCCTGAGGGTTCTCTCGAGAGACCTCGACAAGCGGCTGAACGGAATCCAGCGGTCGATCTACGAGGAAGTCGGCGAGGAATTCAATATCAATTCGACGGCGAAGCTTCAGGAGATACTTTTCACACGTCTCGGTCTCAAACCGACACACAAGACAAAGACGGGTTATTCGACGGATACCGATGTTCTGAAGTCATTGTCGTCGCAACACGTCGTGCCTGATCTCGTGATCGAATTCCGTATGCTGAGCAAGCTCAAGAGTACGTATGTCGACGCACTGCCGCGGCTGGTCAACCCGAAGACAGCGCGGGTTCATACGTCGTACAATCAGGCGGTGGCGACTACCGGTCGTTTGTCGAGCTCGAACCCGAACCTCCAGAACATACCGATCCGTACTGCGCTGGGCCGGGAGATACGCAAGGCGTTCGTTGCGCGCGCAGACGGGTGGGTGCTGCTCGATGCCGATTACTCTCAGATCGAGCTACGTATCATGGCGCATCTGTCGCAGGACGCGGAGCTCTTGAAGGCGTTCGCCGAGGATGCCGATGTGCACCGGAGAACCGCGGCGCGCATCATGGGAGTGCCTCTGGAGGAGGTAACGGGTGAGATGCGGTCGCGGGCAAAAACCGTGAATTTCGGGGTCATGTATGGAATGGGGGCGAGGGGACTGGCGCAGTCGTTGGAGATCGATGTCAAGGAGGCCAAGGACTTCATCGACGATTACTTTGCCGGCTACCCGGGTGTGCGGCGTTTTATCGATGAGACGATCGTAAACGCACGGAGGGACAGGGCGGTGAGTACGTTGCTGGGGCGAATCAGACAGCTTCCGGAGATCGACAGTGGCGACCGACGGAGGCGGGCCTTCGCGGAACGAACCGCGGTAAATACACCAATTCAGGGTACGGCGGCTGATATCATAAAGAAAGCGATGGTTGAGCTGGATTCGCAGCTTCGAGAGCGAGGGTTCGAGGCGAGGATGATCCTCCAGGTGCACGATGAGCTGCTGCTCGATGTGCCCGAGTCCGAACTCGACGAAGTGAAACAAGTGGTTCGTGACGCGATGGAGAACGCCGCGGATCTCGATGTCGTTCTCAAAGTCGACATGGGTGTGGGGGGCAACTGGCTCGAGGCACATAGCTAGGCAGGGCGGCATGAAGATTGTTGGTTTGGTAGGCCAATCCGGTACGGGCAAGACGGCGGTCGCCGGGCATCTCGAAGAAAACGGCGCGGGTCGCATAGATGCCGACAGGATCGCTCACGATGTCCTGAAGAACGACCACGGTGTGAGCGAGGCGATCCGCAAGCGGTTCGGTCCGCGTGTATTCTCGGACGGCGCGGTCGATCGCGGGGCGCTCGGCGGGGTTGTTTTCGCGGACGCGGAAGCTCTCGAAGCGCTCAATCAGATTGTACACCCGGTGGTGATCGATACGTGCGTCACGAAGTTGAAGGAACTCGAGGCGAGCGGCGTGGATCTGGTTGTGCTCGATGCGGCGCTTCTGCTCGAGGTCGCTTTGCCATTCGAGGTCGATCTCGTGATTGCCCTCCGGTGCGAGCGTGACGAACAGATGACGCGGCTGCGCGCGATGGGGGGGTGGTCGGATGAGGAGCTGGCCGCACGGCTCGATTCACAGGCCCACGTGGAGAAATCGTTCGATCGGGCCGATGTGGTCATCGATACGGGCGCTCCTAAAGACACGGTATTTGCCGAGATCGATCGCGTCATCCGCATCCTGCTCGGTGGTGTATAAGAGTTTTGTTGGGGAGCGAGTGAGGTCGCCGCGTCCGATCCCGAGGAAGAACCTCGCTCCCTCGGGAGAAAACAAAGGAGGCATATCGGTGATACAGAAAGACGATATACCTCGGATCCTCGTTGATCTGAGGGAGCGGACGGCCAAACTCAAGGAGTTTCTTTGACCTCGAGTCGCTGAAGAAACGCCTTGGCGAGCTCGACTCGGTTATGAGCTCACAGAAATTCTGGGAGGACAAGACACGCTCCGAGGGGACGTTGAAAGAGGCGAGTTCGCTCAAGGCGAAGGTCGAACCGATCGAGCGTATCGCGACGGGCCTGGACGATTGTGAAGGGCTCTTCGATCTCGCGGTCGAGGAGAACGAAGCAGCCGTTTTCGAAGAGGTCGGCAACGACCTGGTCTCGATAGAGCAGCAGCTCGCCGACATGGAGTTGTCGCTGCTCTTTTCGAATCCCGAGGAGAAGCGCGATGCAATCCTGTCGATCCACCCGGGCGCCGGAGGCACCGAATCGATGGATTGGGCGGAGATGCTGATGCGCATGTACCAGCGGTTCTGCGAGCGTCGTGGCTTCGAGGTGCGCGTGCTCGACGTTTCACAGGGTGAGGAAGCGGGTATCAAGAGCGTGTCGATGGAGATCAAGGGCCCAAACGCCTATGGCACGCTCCGGTCCGAGTCAGGTGTTCACAGACTGGTCCGCATTTCGCCCTACGACGCAAACCACAGGAGGCACACGTCGTTCGCATCGGTATTCGTGTACCCGGAGGTCGACAACAATATTGAGATCGAGATACGCGATGAGGATCTTAAGATCGATACGTACCGGGCGAGCGGCGCCGGCGGGCAGCACGTCAACAAAACGGACAGCGCGGTTCGAATCACCCACGCGCCGACGGGCATCGTGGTGCAGTGCCAGAACGAGCGTTCGCAGTTCAGAAACCGCGAAAACGCGATGAAGATCCTCGGTGCGAGGCTGTACCATCGCAAGCTGGAGGAGGAGCGCGAAAAAATGGACAAGAGGATGGCGGGCCAGAAGGATATCGCCTGGGGCAGCCAGATTCGGTCTTACGTGCTCCATCCCTACACCATGGTTAAGGATCACCGCACCGCCGTCCAGGTCTCCGATGTCCAGAAGGTGCTCGACGGCGAGCTCAGCGAGTTCGTAGAGGCGTTTCTCCACAAGTTTTCCGGCGGCAACTAGCGCTTGACTCGAACGGGTTATGTTCATTAAGCTTGCGCGAATTTTGTCCAACTGAATCGGGTGAATGATGGAAGGAATCGACAAACTCCGGGCCGTACGCATCGAGAAGATGGATGAGCTGGTCTCGGCGGGGGCGAATCCGTACCCCTATAGATACCAGGTCACGCACCATGCAGCCGATGTCGTCGAGAACGAGGTTTCACTCACGGATGCCGAGACCGTTGTCACGGTCGCCGGGCGTATCATGGCGCTCCGCGGGCACGGTGCGACGGCGTTCGGCCACGTCGAGGACAAAACGGGCCGGCTGCAGTTCTACGTCCGAAAGGATGAGGTTGGCGAGGAGCCGTACAAGCTCTTCAAGCTGCTCGAGGTCGGGGATATCGTCGGTATCGAGGGGATTGTGTTTCGAACCCGAACCGGCGAGCTGACGGTTCGGGCGAAACGGGTTGACGTGCTGTCGAAGGCGTTGAGACCACTTCCCGAGAAGTGGCACGGTCTCAAAGACAAGGAACTCCGCTACCGGCAGCGGTACGTCGACATGATCATGAACCCGGATGTCCGCGAGGTGTTTCAGAAGCGCTCGCGGCTGATGGAGACGATGCGGCAGTTCCTCATCGGCCGCGGGTACCTCGAAGTGGAGACCCCTGTGCTGCAGCCGATCTACGGCGGCGCGGCGGCAAGACCGTTTGTGACCCACCACAATGCCCTCGATGTCGATGTATATCTCCGTATCGCAGACGAGCTTTATCTCAAACGGCTGCTCGTCGGGGGGCTGGAGCGGGTCTTCGAGTTTGCAAAGGACTTTCGCAACGAGGGTATCGACCGCACTCACTATCCGGAATTCACGATGATGGAGTGCTACTCGGTGTACGAGGACTATTTGGATTACATGGACATGGTCGAAGAGATGTTCCGCGCGCTCGCCGACGCGTTGACGTCGGACGGCAAGCTCTCATACCAGGGAAGAGAGATCGACTTCACGAAGCCGTGGACCCGGGTCCGTTTCTTCGACGCGCTCGAAAAGCACACCGGCATAAACCTGGCCGGCGCCACGGAGGCCGAGATATTCGCAGCGGCCGAGAAGTTGAACGTCGCGCTGCCCGAGGGCGCCACGATGGGCACCGCGCTCGATGAGATCTTTAGCGAGAAGGTCGAACCCGCGCTACTGGACCCGACCTTTGTTTATGACTACCCCAAGGAGCTTTCCCCCCTGGCCAAGGATCACCGATCCGAAGAAGGCCTGGTGGAGCGTTTCGAGCCGTTTATGTGCGGTTTCGAGCTCGGCAACGCGTTCTCCGAGCTCAACAACCCTATCGAGCAGCGCAAGCGCTTCGAGGAGCAGGCCATGTTCAAACAGCGGGGCGACGAGAGCGCGCACGTCGTGGACGAAGATTTTGTCCGGGCGCTGGAATACGGGATGCCACCCGCCGCAGGTCTGGGTCTGGGGATCGATCGATTGACGATGATATTTACCGACAGCGCCTCGATTCGCGACGTTCTGTTTTTCCCCCAGTTGAGGCCCGAGTAACACAGCATGAATTACGCGTTTTTTATCGCCAAGCGGTATCTCAAAACGAAGCGGCGCTCAGCGCTTGTTTCCCGGATAACGACCATTGCCATCGGCGGCGTCTTCGTCGGTGTAATGACGCTCGTTATCGTGTTGTCGGTGATCAACGGCTTCGAGACCGAGCTGCGGCAGCGCATTGTGGCCTTCAACACCAATGTGGTCGTCTTTATGCGCAACCCCCAGGCGTGGGCGAACACTGACACGCTCGAGACCATTCTCCTCGAGCAGGACCACGTCATGGCCATCGCCCCTTTTGTCCGCTCCGAGGCGTTGATCTCATACGAAGTGATTCCGGGGCGCAGGACGCGCATTCGAGGTGTCGTCATCAAGGGTGTCGATCTGTCCAGGGAAGCCCTGGTTTCCACGGTGATCGATAGCATCAAGCCCGAGATCGACTCGTTCGACACGAGTTACTTCGAGGATGAGGAGCCGCATGCCGGGGTCGTCCTCGGGCTGGACCTGGCCATCGAGCTCCGGGTCGGTTTGGGCGAGGCGGTCAGCCTGGTAACGGCACCGTCGACGATTCGTGGAGGTCAGGTTGAGCCCCAGGTTCAGAAGTGCCGGGTAATCGGTTTCTTCAACAGCGGGATGTACGAGTTCGATTCGCGTTTTGTCTATATGGATCTTGCCGACGCCGACAGCCTGTTCGATTTCGAGACGGGCTTGAGAGGGTTCGGTATTCAAATCGACAATATCTACGAGGCCCGGGATGTGGACTGGAAGATCCAACAGGCTGTGTCGATGAAGGACCACGGCACCAACAACTGGATCAACATGAACCAGAATCTGTTTAGCTACATGAAGATCGAAAAGATACTCATGTTCCTCATGCTGACGCTGATCATCCTGGTTGCGGCGTTCAATCTGGTTGGGATGCTCACAATGGTCATTATGGAGAAGCGCAAGGAGATCGGTATTCTCAAGGCGATGGGGACACCGGGCCGCGGTATCATGTTAATATTCCTGCTGGAGGGCACGGTAATCGGGATCCTGGGCACGATCGGTGGGTTGATCACCGGTTATGTGGCCTGCCTCATTCTCGATCGGATCAATCTCGATTTACCCGGTGACGTGTATTTCATCAAGACGCTGCCCGTCCTGGTCCACTGGGAGGACCTGGTGGTCGTGTGCGCCAGTGCCATTCTTATATGTTTTTTGGCAACGATTTATCCGAGCTGGGAGGCAAGCAAATTGCTACCTGTAGAGGCCATCCGGAGCGAGTGACCGGTACCGGTCGAGTTGTGTTGAAACCGTCTAACTGGCCGTAATATATTCGATTAGAACTATCCTCTTGAAGCTTGTGTTTTCTGGCAGTGGGACTTAGATTTAGGACGTAATCGTGGTTATCGAGGCACGAGGGCTAAAGAAGAGTTTCGAGGGCACCCAGGGCAGAATTCAGGTGCTCGACGGTCTGGATGTCAGTGTGAAACGCGGGGAAGTGCTGTCGATCATTGGCGCGTCGGGCGTCGGCAAGAGCACGCTGCTCCAGATCCTCGGATCGCTGGATCGCCCGGACGCCGGAACGCTCGAGATCGGGGGCGAGCGGGTGGATACGCTGAGCGCCCGGGAGCTAAACCGGCTTCGCAACCGCTACATCGGGTTCGTGTTTCAGTTCCACTTTCTGCTCCCCGAGTTCACGGCAATGGAGAACGTGATGATGCCCGGCCTGGTGGGTGGACGGTCGTGGAAGTCATCGCAGAGGCGGGCCGAGGAACTGCTGGAGAGGGTCGGACTGGCCGATCGGTTCAGCCACAAGCCCAGCGAATTGTCTGGGGGAGAGCAGCAGAGGGTGGCGGTCGCCAGGGCGCTGGCCAACGGTCCCGAGGTGATCCTGGCGGACGAACCGACGGGGAACCTCGACGATGCCTCGAGCGAGGGTATCCACGAACTCATCGGCCAGTTGGCGAGAGATGAGCACAAGACGTTTGTTGTTGTGACGCACAAGAGTGAGTTTGCGAAACATGCGCACCGCGTGGCTCTGCTCAGCGACGGTGTGCTTAGTCAGATAGAGGATGCCAATGCCAGTGATGTGTAAACAGTGCGGGATCCGCCCGTCGAAAATCCACTACACGGAGATCGTCAACAACCGTACGGTGACGACCGATCTGTGTCTCGAATGCGCCGAGAGCCGGGGTATCGATGTCCAGAAGTCGGGCAGCTACGGGCTCGGCGATCTTGTCGCGGGTCTCATCGACACGTCGGCGCAGAACCAGGCAGAGAGAATGGGCAAGGTAAAATGCCCGGCGTGTGAGTTCGTCTACTCGGACTTCAAGAAGTCGGGTCGTTTCGGGTGTCCGGAGTGCTACGTCGCGTTCGAACCGCAGCTGATACCACTCCTCAGGCAGATCCATGGAAGCACCCAGCACGAGGGCAAGACCCCGAAACGGCTAGGGCCCAAGGCAGTTATTCGCAAAGAACTGATGGATCTGAAGGAAGAGTTATCGCGGGCCATTCAGGATGAGCGATACGAGGACGCCGCGAAGATCCGCGACCGGATCAAGACGCTCGAGACGAAGGTGGGGGGAGGCTGATGCAGATCGGCGACATGGTCAATAAGCCGGCAACATGGCTCGACGGATCGGGAGACGACAACGAGATCGTGCTCTCGAGTCGGATTCGTATGGCGCGCAACATCGAGAACCGGCGTTTCCCTCAGCGGGCCGAGGCGGAAGAACTCTCGGTGATCCTCGAGCAGGCCCGGTCGGCCGCCGAAGAGGCGATGGCCTTCAAGACGGGACACTATTTCCCGATGGGGAGCGTGTCGTCGCTCGACCGGCAGTTCCTTGCCGAACGCCACCTGGTGAGCCGCGAATTCCTGTTTAGCTCGTCCAACCGCGGGCTCCTCGTAAACGAGAACGAGAATCTGTGTCTGATGATAAACGAGGAGGACCACCTGCGTTTGCAGGCATACGGCTCGGGTGTCAGCCTGCGGCAGGCGCTCGATCTGGCGGATCGTCTGGACAGCGAACTCGCCAACCAGCTGGGATACGCGTACAGCGAGCGTTTCGGTCATTTGACCGCGTGTCCGACGAATCTGGGGACGGGGCTGAGAGCCTCGCTCCTGATTCATCTCCCGGGTCTCGTTCACAGCAAGGAGATCAACAAGCTTCTGGACAGCCTCAGGCAACTCCACCATTCCATCAGAGGGCTGTATGGGGAAGGCTCGGAAGTGATGGGTAATTTCTTTCAACTCTCGAACAGCGCTACGTTGGGGACAACGGAGGATGTCATCATCGGCAGCCTCAAGGAGATGGCCGGAAAGGTCGTCGGCTTCGAGCAAAGGGCCCGAGACATGCTATTTCGCAAGGCACGAAGCTTGCTTGAAGATAAGGTGTGGCGCGCCTACGGCTTGCTGGGACACGCGAGGCGCGTGAGCACGAAAGAGGCCCTGAGCCTGATATCGGCGGTGCGGTTGGGTGTCGGGATGGGGATCATCAAGGATTTGTCCATAAAGACACTGAACGAGCTGCTCGTTTACATTCAGCCCGCTCATCTCCAGATGCGCGAAGGCCGTTCCATGGACACGCACGAGAGGGATGTCGCGCGAGCGGACTACATGCGTGGGAGAGTCTCCGGTACAACGCAACACGAGGAGGAGTGATCATCGATGCACGACCGATTTACCGATCGAGTTAGGCGCGTAATTTATTTCGCACGAGACGAAGCGAGTCGCCTCCAGCACGACTACATCGGCACCGAACACCTCCTGTTGGGGATCGTCCGCGAGGGAGAGGGCATTGCAGCCAAGGTCCTTGGCAAGATGGATCTCGATTTTGAACAGATACAGCAGGCTGTGGAAAGCATGGTTAAGAGCAGTGGAGGCACGCTCACGATAGGCGAGATACCGTTTACACCGCGTGCAAAACGGGTTCTCGAGCTGGCCATCGAAGAGGCGCGGCTGCTCGGCCACAATTACGTGGGTACCGAGCACCTGCTTCTGGGGCTCATCCGCGAGGGGGAGGGGGTTGCCGCACAGGTGCTGGCAGAGCTCGGCGTGGACCGCAAGCGGGTGAGGGAAGAGGTTCTCAAGCTGCTCGGACCATCGACGTCGGCAAGAGCGAGAAAGGCGAAGAAGGAAAAGAGCGACACTCCCAACCTGGATCAGTTTGGCCGCGACCTGGCACAGATGGCCCGCGAGGGCAAACTGGATCCGATCATCGGTCGCGAGGCCGAGATCGAACGGGTGATCCAGGTCTTGAGCCGCCGCAAGAAGAACAACCCGATCCTCATCGGTGAGCCCGGCGTGGGCAAGACGGCCATCGCCGAGGGACTGGCCCAGCGCATCGTCCAGAACAAGATCCCCGAGATACTCAAGGACCGGCGCATCTGCACGCTGGATCTTGCATCTGTTGTTGCAGGAACGAAATACAGGGGGCAGTTTGAGGAAAGATTAAAGTCCATTATCAACGAGATCCGGGAATCCGACGACGTGATCATCTTCATCGACGAGGTCCACACGATCGTGGGAGCCGGGGGAGCCGAGGGCGCGATCGACGCGTCGAACATGCTCAAACCGGCGCTGGCGCGAGGCGAGCTCCAGTGCATAGGCGCCACGACCCTCGATGAGTTCCGCAAGCACATCGAAAAGGACGGGGCGCTCGAGCGTCGCTTCCAGCCGATCCTGATCAATCCTCCGACCGAGGAAGAAACGGTGGCGATTATCTTCGGTCTCAGGGACAGGTACGAGGCGCACCACAGGGTCAAGATCAGTGACCAGGCCGTTCAGGCGGCGGTCTATTTTTCGCAGCGGTACATCCACGACCGCTATCTGCCGGACAAGGCGATCGATGTGATCGATGAGGCGGGGTCCCGCGCGAGGCTCGACGTGGTCACAGCGCCGTCCGAGCTGCAAACACTGGAGAAGGAGATCGAGGAGCTGTGCCGCGAGAAGGAATCGGCGATTCAGGCGCAGGAGTTCGAGAAGGCGGCGAGCTTCAGAGACCGCGAGAAGGAGATGCGCAAGAAGCTCGAGGAGATGCGAAAGACATGGGCGGAGACCAAGCAGGTCAAGGAGACGACGGTGGAGGCCGAGGACATCGCTCGCGTCGTGTCGTCGATGACCGGGGTCCCCGTATCCGAGGTGGAAGAGGAAGAAACCGAAAAGCTGCTCAAGCTCGAAGACCAACTCCGCAAACGCGTCGTTGGCCAGGAAGAGGCCGTCGAGGCGGTCTCAAAGGCGGTGCGCCGCAACCGGGCCGGGCTTCGGGATCCGCGCCGGCCGATCGGCAGTTTCATCTTTCTCGGGCCCACCGGTGTGGGCAAGACCGAGCTGGCCAGAGCGCTGTCCGAGACGCTGTTCGAGTCGGAGGAGGCGCTGGTTCGCATCGATATGTCGGAGTACATGGAGAAGTTCGCGGTGTCGCGTCTTATTGGTGCCCCGCCGGGGTATGTTGGCTACGACGAGGGCGGGCAGCTGACCGAGAAGGTCAGACGCAAACCTTACAGCGTGATCCTCCTCGACGAGATCGAGAAGGCCCATCCGGACGTGTTCAACATACTCCTCCAGGTGATGGACGACGGTGCGCTGACCGACAACTACGGCCGGCGGGTCGATTTCCGCAACACCGTCTTGATCATGACGTCCAATGTGGGGACGGGTGAAGTGAAGGGGGGCAAGAGCCTCGGGTTCGCACAGGAGACGGCGGAGTCCTCGTTCATCAACATCAAGAACAGGTTGATGGACAGGGTGAAGAAGGACTTCAACCCCGAGTTCCTCAACCGCCTCGATGAGATCATCGTCTTCCGGCCTCTGGGTATGGAAGAGATGGAATCGATCGTGTCCATCATGTTGGGAGATTTTATAACTCGTTTGGAATCACTTGATTTGAAGATTGAGTTCACCAAGGAATCGAAGGACTTTTTGATGGAGAACGGCTTCGATCCGGCGCTGGGCGCCCGCCCGCTTCGCCGGGCGATCCAGCGTTTCGTGGAGGACCCGCTCAGCGAGCTCCTTCTCAAGAAAGGTCTCAAAAAGGACGCCGAGATCCACGTCACGGTCAAAGAGGGCGGACTGAACTTCGACGATGTCGCAAAGGCAAAATAGCTTTTTGGGGTCCCGGGGACGAGCGAGTGAGGCTTTTCCTCGGACCCTGCGCTCCGTCGGCCGTGGGTTCTCGGACGCGATGGGTACGCGCTTGCTTAAACCCTCCGAGCGCCACGTCTTGCATGTCAGAGCCCTTCCAGGACAGGCGGCGTCTGCGGAACTCGCCGCGAGCACCCATCACGCCCACGCCGACGAGTCAGCCCCTGCCAAGGCCCCTGTAGTCCCCTAGCCCCTGTTGATGTAGTTGCTTTAACCATGTAATCTTATATATTTCTCCTGGAACAAGTTACAGGGGTTTTTTGTTTACAGGGAAAGGGTACCATGTTAGGATGCGGACGATTTTTTGTGCGTCAGTACCCCTCGTTTTGAAAACATCAGTTCTGCAGATGCTAGGGTGTTTGCTTACGCTGCACCTTCTTTCGGTCGTCGTCTCCGCGCAGACGATTCAACCGCGTGCGAACACGGAGATCTTCGGACTCAATATCGAGGGCAACCGGTATGTCTCGGAGCAGAAGATCCGGCGTGTCGTGCGGCTGAAGGTTGGCGACCGCTATTCCGATCAAAGCGCTAGCGAAGCGCTCAGGCGTTTGTACGCGACCAAGGAATTCGAAGATGTGGCCGCGTTCAAGGAGACGTCGGGTAGTGGTGTGGTGCTGACGTTTCGCGTCAAAGAGTTCCCACGGGTGGATGAGGTGCGGTTCGAGGGCAACAGAAAGATAAAGGACGACGAGTTGGCGGAAGAGACGTCTGCAAAGGCGGGCTCTTTTGTTCGGCCGGCGATTCTGCGCAAGGATTTTCGGACGATCGAGGACAAGTACCGCGAAAAGGGGTACTACCGCATCGAGGTGAAGGACCGCATCGTCCAGGAGCAGGAGAAAAAGACCAAGCGACCGCTGACGGTGCTGATCTACGACATCACCGAGGGAGACAAGGTCGAGGTCGCGCACATCGACTTCTTTGGCAACCGCGCGATCGATACGGACAAGATCCGCAGGGTGATGGAGAGCAAGGAGGACGGCTGGTTCCGCAACTCTGATTTCAAACCCAAGGTCCTGGAGGAGGATCGGGAGAGGATTCTGTTGCTGTACCGACAGAATGGTTTCCTCGATGCGCAGCTCGTCGACCAGGAGCTCCATTTCTCGGACGACGGCAAGGATCTCGACATTTTCATAACGGTCAAAGAGGGTACACAGTACAAGGTTGGCAAGGTCACATGGAGTGGAAACAAGGTGTTCCCCGATCACCGGGTTCTACCGCTCATCACGTTGCGGACCGGCGATGTTTTTGATGACGTGCACTTTGCCGAGGTGCTGATGCCGACGCTTGGCTCGCTCTACTGGGATCAGGGCTACATCTACAATTCGATCAGTCCGGAGAAGACCGTGCGGGGCGATGTCATCGACATCCATTTCGAGATCACGGAGGGCGAGCCGGCGCATATCAGGCAGATCAACATCGCGGGCAACACGAAGACCAACGAAGAGGTGATCCGGCGCGAGCTCGTTGTCAACCCAGGAGACGTATTCCGGCGGCCGATGTTGATCCGGTCCCTGCGCGAGGTATTCAATCTCGGTTTCTTCAACGCCCCGCCGGAAGTGGGGACCCGGCCGACGCAGAACGGTGACATCGACATCACGCTCACCGTCCAGGAGAAGCAAACCGGCCAGTTCAGGCTTGGAGCCGGGTTCTCGCAGCTCAACAGGATCAGCGGTTTCATCGGCCTCGCCGAGACGAACTTCCTCGGCAAGGGTTTGCAGGTGGGTATCGATTGGGAGTTTTCGCGAACGCGTCAGACGGTTGATCTGCGATTTAGCGAACCATGGTTGTTCGGCACGCCGACCCAACTGACACTGAATGTATACAACCGTGGCCAGGACCGAATCGCGCAGCAGTTCTACGATGACCGCCGCCGCGGCGCCTCGGTGCGAATCGGGCGTCCCTTCCCGTGGGTCGATTATACGTCGATTTTCTGGAGGTACAGCTATGAGTCCATCCGGCTGGCCAACTTCTCTCCGCTGTACCTGGGGCCGCTTCGTTTTACCAATTGGCCGCAGGTGACCAGTTCGACGAGCGTGACCCTAATGCGCAATTCGACGGACAGCCCGTTCCGTCCGACCACGGGGAGTCGAGCATCGGTCACGGCGGAGCTCAACGGAGGGTTTCTTGCCGGAGACGTGGAGTTTCAGTCGTATGATGCGGCGCTATCGCTTTATCAGCGGCTCATTGGGAGCCTCGTACTCCAGGTGCGCTTCTCGACCGGTGTCCTGGTCGGTGGCGAACCACCCACCGGTGTTCCCGATTATGAGCTCTTCCGTCTGGGTGGCAACCGCCTTTGGGGCGTCAGGGGGTACGACTACTTCCAGATTGTTCCCAAGGGCAATCCGCCGTACCTGGGAGGGCGGTTCTTCAACATCATTTCTTATCAAGTGACACAGCCGTTGGCACCGAACATATTTCTGCTAGGGTTCTTGGACGCCGGCAATACCTGGCAGAACTTCGGTGAATCGGACCTGTTTGATCTGAGAAAGGGTATCGGGCTCGGTGTGAGAATTGAGTTGCCGATGCTGGGAGTTATGGGTTTCGATTACGCGTACGGATACGACAAAGTTTTTGGTGGCAGTTGGGTGCCGCATCTCAATCTCGGTGGCACTTTCTAGATGTCGCATGAGAAGGGCAAACCAAGGAGACGTGTCTCAATGTTGAAAAAAACACTCGCAACAGCCGCGGCAACCGTTATCATGATAGCCTGTTCGGCGGGGATTTTGCTGGCGCAGGACATCAAACTTGGTTATATCGATTCCCAGAGAATATTTCTCGAATACCGGGAGACTCAGGATGCGGAGCGGCTCTACAAGCAGGAAGTCGAGCAGTGGAAGGCGGAGGCGGCGGGTATGGAGCAGGAAATCGTCAAGCTCCAGGACGAGCTGCGCGCGCAGAGCCTGATGCTCTCCGAGGAGAAGCAGCGGGAGAAAAAACTCGAATACGACAAGAAACTGGAAGACTATCAGCGGTTTATGGCTGACGTATTCGGCGAGGACGGGAGGGCGGCAAGACGAAACAAGGAGCTGACCCAGCCCATCGTCGACAAGATCAACAGGATACTCGAGCTGATGGCCGAGGACGAAGGCTATACAATGGTTTTCGACATTGCCAACGCTAATATCGTCTATGCTGACAAGGCGTTCGATCTGACGGAAAGGGTTCTCGAGGAACTCAACAAGGTAGCGCCTTGAGGTAGTGAGTTGAAACGAGAGACGTTTACACTCAGTGAGCTCGCGAAAATCGCCGGGGGCCAGTTAACCGGGGACGGGAGTACTACGATCACGGGCTGCGCGGGGATTCGCGACGCCCGGGCGGGAGAGATCACGTTTTTCGCCAACCCGAGGTACCGGGAGTATCTCGAGACGACCCGCGCCTCCGCGGTCATCGCCCCCCCGGGGATCGAGTGTAGCGCCTGTACGATCGTCATGGACGATCCGTACCTGGGTTTTCTCAAGGTGCTCACCGTTTTTGCCGAAGCGCGTAAGGTTACATATCCCAAGGGGATACATGCAACCGCTGTCATCGACCCCGATGCCGAGATTGACGCCGACGCCTCCGTGGGCCCGCACTGCGAGATCTGCCGGGGCGCGAAGATCGGATGCAACTCGACGCTGCTCCTGGGCACCTACGTCGGTGAGGACGCCGTGATCGGTGAGGACTGTCTCATCTACCCGAACGTCACGATCCGCGAGGAATGCGAGATCGGCAACCGCGTGGTTTTGCAGCCCGGTGTCGTCGTTGGGTCCGACGGGTTTGGGTTTGCCAAGGACGGTGCGGTGCCCAGAAAGATCCCGCAGATCGGACGGGTCATTCTCGGAGACGACGTCGAGATTGGCGCGAACTCGACGATCGATCGGGCAACCACCGGTGTGACACGGATCTGTCAGGGCGCCAAGATCGATAACCTCGTCCAGATTGCGCACAACGTCGTGGTTGGCAAAAACTCGATGCTCGCCGCCCAGGTGGGGATATCGGGGAGTACCGAGCTCGGCGAAGGCGTTGTCATGGCCGGACAGGCGGGAATCGTGGGACACATAACGATTGGCAACCGGGTTGTGGTGGCGGCGCAGTCGGGTGTTTCCAAGTCGATTCCGGACGACACCACCGTTTGGGGCTATCCGGCACGCGAGCTCAAAGAGGCAAAGAGGGTAAACGCGGTCACGCGAGGTCTGCCAGGGATACGAGATAAGATCAAGGCACTGGAGAAGAGGATCAAGGCGTTGGAAAAGGAAACAGGCGAATGATAAGGCAGCAGCGGACGATCGACAAAGAGTTCTCGATCGATGGCTTGGGACTTCATACGGGCAACGAGGTCTCGTTGCGTTTGATGCCGGCGCCCGTGGGCACCGGTATCAAGTTCGTGACCCAGACGAGCAACGGAAGCGTCGAGATACCGGCCAACATCACGAGCGTGCCGCTGGAAAAGGGCACACCGCGCAACACGACGCTCACGCGGGAGGGGACGTCGATCCACACCGTGGAGCATCTCCTGGCCACCTGCTACGGCCTGCAGATCGATAACCTCATCATCGATATCCAGGGTAACGAACCGCCCGTGCCGGACACGGGTAGCTACGAGGCCTACGTCAGGGCGTTCAGAGAGATCGGGATCGTCAACCAGGGCGCACCGGCACGCTATCTGGAAATCGATCGGCCGGTGACGTTCTCGGATGGCGATGTGGAGCTGTTCGCCGTGCCGTCGGACAAGTTTCGGATTAGTTTTACGATTCAGTACCCGAATCGTCACATCGGTACGCAACACGCGACGTTTGACATCACACCCGATGTGTTCGAAAAGGAGATTTCCCCTGCAAGAACCTTCGTGCTGTCCGAAGACGTCGAGAAGCTGCGGGAAATGGGTCTGATCAAGGGGGGAAGCCTGGAGAACGCAATCGTCTTTAACGATGACGGGATTGTGAACGACGAACCGCTGCGTTTTCCCGACGAGTGTGTTCGGCACAAGGTGCTCGATCTGATCGGCGATCTGTCTCTGGTCGGCCAACCGATCAAGGGGCACGTGCACGCGATCAGGTCCGGACATATGTCAAACTTGAGATTTGTCAAGAAACTATGGGAGCTGCGCGAACAAAAAAGGCGGTTGTTGCCCAGCACCGGTGAGGCAACCTGGGGCATCGAGATGATCCAGGAGATCATGCCGCACCGATACCCGTTTCTCTTGGTCGACAGAATCCTGGAACTCGAAGATAAGAAACGAGTTGTAGGGATCAAAAACGTCACCATCAACGAGCCGTTCTTTGCCGGTCATTTTCCCGGCCATCCGATCATGCCTGCGGTGCTCATCATCGAGGCGATGGCCCAGGTTGGGGGTATCCTGATTATGAATACTGTTGACAACCCCAGGGACAACCTCGTTTACTTCTCCAGAATAGACAAAGCCAGATTTCGCAAGCCCGTCTTGCCGGGAGACCAGTTGAGGTTCGAGCTCGAGTTACTCGCGCTCAGACGTCGCGTTTGTAAAATGAAAGGTTTGGCGTACGTGGGTGATGACCTCGTCGCTGAAGCGGAGCTCATTGCAAACATTGTTCCGCGATAATTGTTAGACGACCGTTAGCACAGCCCCTAGACGGAGTCAGTGGCAATGCAAGAGAGATTAAACATCAGAAAGATCGACCTCAAACCGGAGATCCATCCCAGCGCTGTGGTTCACCCGTGGGCCAAGATCGGCACCGGTGTCAAGATCGGACCGTTCAGCGTTGTCGGCGAGCATGTCGAGCTGGGGGAGGGTTGCGTCGTGGGACCCAACGTCCTCATCGAGGGCCGGACCACGATCGGGAAGAACAATGTCTTCCATCATGGCGCGAGCATCGGCACACCGCCTCAGGATCTGAAGCACGATGGGGAGGTCAGCTATCTCGAGATCGGGGATGACAACGTCTTTCGGGAATTCACGACGGTCAACGTGGCGACCAGTCAGGGTGCGAAGACGATTATTGGCTCGCGGTGCTTTTTGATGGCGTATGTGCACGTGGCACACGACTGTGTCCTGGGTGACAACGTGATTCTCTCAAACTCGGTGAACCTCGCCGGCTATGTGAACGTCGACGACCATGCGATCATCGGGGGCATCGTACCGGTTCATCAGTTCGTGCGTATTGGACAGCACGCATTTGTCGGCGGCGGCAGCCGTATCGAGCGGGATATCCCCCCATACATCAAAGCGGCCGGCAATCCGACAAAGGTATACGGCATCAACTCTGTGGGCCTCGAGCGTGGAGGCTTTTCTCAAGAGAAGAGAGCCATGATCAAGGCGATGTTCAATGTCCTCTATCGAAACGACCTCAATGTCTCTCAGGTTCTGGAAAAACTCAGAAACGGAATGTTCCAGGATCCCGAGAGGGGGATTCTCGTCGACTTCCTCGAGACGTGCGAGCGCGGGATCTGCAAATAGCGGCGGGTCCGTTTCGGCGCTTTTTCACCCGAAATAATCTTTGACAGGCGATTCTCCCCGCAAAGGAGGAGTTCGTGGGTATCAAGGTAGGTGTTATCGGCACGGGGAAACTCGGCCGCCAGCACGTTCGCGTGCTCAAACGGGTACCCGAGGTCGAGCACGTGGCTTGTTACGACGTCGTCACGGAGAGGGCAATCGGCGTCGCCCGCGAGCATGGGGCGGAGGCTTTTTCGGATCTCCACAAGATGATGGATTTCGTGGACGCGGTCAGCGTCGTCGTCCCCACGGTGAACCACACCGAAATATCGCTGCAGGCGCTGGCGTGTGGGAACAACCTCTTTATCGAGAAGCCAATTGCCGCGTCGGTCGCGGAGGCCGAGCGGATCATCGATTCTGCGCGCAAGTCCGGTCTTGTTCTCCAGGTCGGACACATCGAACGTTTCAATGCTGCCGTCCGCGATTGCCGGCAGTACATCAACTCCCCATCCTTTATCGAAATCCACCGCCTGGCCCCGTTTACGGTGCGCGGGATCGACGTGTCCGTGATCATGGATCTCATGATTCATGACATCGACCTGCTCTCGTGGTTTCTCGGCAAGAAGCCGATCGATATCAGGGCCAAGGGCGCCGCGATTCTGACCAGAGCACCGGATATCGTAAACGCGCGGCTCGAATACGATGACGGCTGCGTCGCCAACCTGACGGCGAGTCGGGTGTCGATCGAACCGATGAGAAAGGTGCGGATCTTCTCGGACGAGAGTTATATCTCGATGGATCTCTTGCGGGGTGCGGTACGGCATTTCCGAAAGGGAAACAAGTTCTATGAGACCGCGGTGCGGTTGAAGGCCCAACAGTTGAACCCCGAGGATGTCTCGCTCCAGGATGTATTGGACATCGAGGAGTGGAAAACCGAGGGTGAGGAGCCCTTGTTCCGCGAGCTCCAGTCGTTTTGCAGAACCGTTGCCAACGGTGATCTGCCCGCCGTCACGGGGGAGGATGGTCTGATGGCTTTGGAGGTCGCGATCGAGGTTCAAGACCGCGTCGTCGCGGCTCGGCGCTGACCCGCCATGAAGAATGGCCCCACCATACTCGTATCCTGTGGAGAAACCAGTGGTGACCAGCACGCCGCTAATCTCGTCGGCGAGCTCAAGAAGCGCATACCCAACGCCGACATCGTCGCCTTTGGCGGGCCGCAGGTTGAAGCGGCGGGGGGGCGTCTTGTCTACCGCATCGACGACTATTCGGTCCTGGGCATTTCCGGTGTGTTGGCGAACCTGCCAAAGTTCGCCGGGCTGGAGCGGGGGCTGAAGCGGGTTTTGTCGATGGGTGTGGACCTCTTTATCCCGGTCGACTACCCGGGCCTCAACTTAAGGTTGGCCTCGCACGCGCGCAAGCAGGGAATCCCGATCCTTTACTATATCAGCCCTCAGGTCTGGGCGTGGGGTGGCAAGCGCGTCGACAAGATCGCCAAAACGGTCGACTTCATGGCCGTGATTCTACCGTTCGAGGCAGAGATCTACCGCGACAAGGCCATACCGGTCGAGTTCGTCGGACACCCGTTCGTGGAGGACCACGAGCTGCCGCCTCCGCGAGACCAGGAGCACCGCTCTGGGGTTGGCCTGCTTCCCGGGAGCCGGGGCCAGGAAGTGGGAAGAATACTCCCCGTTCTTTTGCGGACGGCCGAGAAGATGCTGGCCGAACGGCCGGGCGAGCGATTCACGGTGGGGGTCAGCCCGTCCGTGCCGATGTCGCTGTACCGGGATATCCTCTCGCGGCACCCGGTGGAGGTCGAGCTCAACCCGGATGCACTCGAGGTGATGGCGTCGTCACGATTGGTGCTCGTGGCCTCGGGCACCGCGACCCTCCAGGCCGCGCTCTTGCGAACGCCCTTGATCATTGTCTATCGGGCGTCGTTTCTGAACTATTTCATCGCGCGTCGGCTGGTAAAGATCGACAACATCGGTCTCGTTAATATCGTTCTCGGCGAGGAAGTGTGTCCCGAGTTCATCCAGACCGAGGCCAGACCGGCGGCCATCGCTGCGAGGGCGTTAGGCCTGCTCGAAAACCGGGAGCAGCGCGAAGCGATGGTATCGAAGTTCGATACGCTGAGCTCCATGTTGTCCGGCGCCGGGGGGTGCCGTCGTGTGGCCGAGATATCACAACGTCTTATCGAGTCGTCATCATGAAGCCTCCTTTGCGTCTTACCGCTTTTCTGGGTGCCACCCTCCTCCGACTGCTCGGTATGACGTGGCGGATCCGAATCATCGATGAACATTTCCTCAAGGTGGCGAGGAAGATCTCGCCGAAGGTCATCCACGCGTTCTGGCACGGGCGGATGCTCGCGCTGAGCTACAACTACCGCGATCGATCCGTACACGTGCTTGCCAGCGAGCACCGCGACGGTGAACTCATGGGGCAGGCGATGCGGTTTCTGGGGTATGGCCATGTTCGAGGGTCGAGCACGCGCGGGGGCGCACGGGCGATCGTCCGACTCGTCGACAAGCTCCGGTCGGGGTATGATCTTGGGATAACGGTCGACGGGCCCAAAGGCCCGCCATACGTTTTCAAAAAGGGGCCGCTCCAGATCGCCAAGCTCAGCGGTTGTGCCATCGTTCCCATCACCGCCAGCTCCAGGCGTTACTGGTCCAGCTCGTCATGGGATGTCTTTCACGTACCGATGCCCTTTACCAAGGTCCTGATACGATACGGCGAGCCGGTATCCGTGCCGCCGGAGGCATCGCCGGAGGAGCTCGAGGAAAAGCGCCTCGACGTCGAGCGGATATTGAGAGGTGTCACCGAGGAGAACGATGAAGCAGCCGAGCGGCTATAGACCGGACTACGACGTGGTTCACCCGGCGGGAGTGGGGCACACGCGCGCGAACGTGGACCGGTTTCCGCTATCGCTCGTGACGGTGCCGGCGGCGGCGTTCTACCGGGCGCTCTCGCGAAGGTTCCGGGATTCCGGTCTCAAGGGGTGTCGCAGCGGATGGGACGGCGTGACGGTCATATCGGTGGGCAACATCGAGGTCGGCGGCAACGGCAAGACCCCGTTCGCGGCCTGGTTGCTCGATCGCCTCCGGGAGCGCGGCCACCGACCGGTCTATGTGAGCCGTGGCTTCAAGAGTGAGGCGGAGCGGATGAGGCCGGTCACCGTCGTGGCCCCGGGCGAAACCGGAGGACCGACGGCGACGTCCGGTGACGTCCGGTGGGTGAGTATCGGTCACAACAACTTGAGCCGAGCCGTTGGCGACGAAGGCGCGATGGTGGCCATGAAGTGCCCGTCGACACCACTGCTGTTCTCGCGCGACAAGCGGCGGGCCGTGGACCTCGCCGTCGATCTGTTTCACCCCAGCCACGTTGTCCTGGATGACGCGTTCCAGACCTGGCGCGTACACAGGGATATCGATATCGTCCTCGTCGATGCCGGAGAGCCGTTTGGCAACGGACGGCTGGTGCCCGCCGGCACGCTTCGAGAACCGCCCGATGCGCTGGCCAGGGCGAGTCTTGTTGGAATGAACGGATGTCGCGGCCAGGACGGTCTCGACGCCTTCAGAGATACAGTACGGCGGTTGACGGGTAGGGAGATCCCGGTGTTCGGCCTAGCAAGGGCAATCAAGCTGGTCGATCCCGCGAGCGGTGAGGTCTGTGAGACGATTGAGTCACCCGCGGCGTCGATGTCGTCGATCGCCCGCCCGGAGGGTTTTGACAAAGCGCTTATCGAACACGGTGTTGAGGTGGCGCTCTCGATACGTTTCCCCGATCATCATCGCTACACGATCGATGATCTCCGTTACGCCCGGCGCGCAGCGCAGGAGCGCGGGTGTGCGGCCGTCGTAACGACGGAGAAGGACTGGGCCAAGCTGTGCGAAATAAAGCTGCCGTTCGAGCGCGTCTTCATCGCCCGCCTCGAGCTTTCGACAATCGGTGTGGATGTCGAGGCCCACGTGGAAAGGCCGCGAACTCCGTCCGCGGCCTCTTCGTGAGAGATGGGGTCTCTCAGTTTCTTTGGTGTTAGATTCCTGCGTGAGAAGGTCTGCCCTCCAGGTTCCTTGGCCTAGTCATCCTCCGACTTTCTGATCCAATCGGCAAAGTTCACGCTGACCGAGGCATCAAAGCTCCACTCCCGACCCTGTGCCCCGATCTCGTGACCCCAGAACGTGATGTCGGCGACCATCAGGTACTCGCCGGCGGCGTAGTGGAGCGGCACTATCAGGGGAGAGCCCTTGACCACGGCTGGCACCAGGAGCACATACCCCACGGCCATCTCCTTGGACTTTACGGAGATCGATGTCGCGCCCTCGTATGTTGGGGGTACACCCGCCCCGCCATCGACACGGCGCCACTGGACGCGATAGCGAGTGATCAGAAAGTCGCTCAGCGGCAGGTTCGGTCCGGTGAGCAAAATCGGGCTGTAAGGCTGGTTCTGAAAGATAACCTCGACGTAGTCCTCGCGTAGGAAGTCATCGTCGGTATAGGCAACGGGCGGGTTGGTGCCTTCGTAATAAACCGTGTCACCCTGATCGAGGGCATCGCTGAAGAACGGTGCGTTGTCGTTGATCGACGCCACCGTGACGACGGCGCGGTTCTCCTCGGAATCGTTGTTACAGCTCGCCAGGAAAAGCCCGGCGACGGCGATAAAGCACATGAAGAATAATACCTTGCGTTTCATCTACGTTGACCTCCTCGATGCACGATAGAATCTGTCCAAAGAATCTCAGCCACCGATACGCAATGTGTATGCCAGAAGACTGCCGTTGGTGGTCGGCGTATCACTATCAAAAGAAAACAAATACACGATTGGCACCATGCAACGTGTGATACCGGTGCGTTACACGTGCAAGTTGCATCGTTCGTCCCTTTAGATGTTGCATTCGTAACACCCTTTATTTATAGTAGAATCCGGTCCTTACGGGCGTCCGAGCGCCTCGTTATTTCCAGTGCTTCCTTGTGATTTAACATCATCATGAACACGTCAGACTACCTGATCATCGGCAGTGGTGTTGCCGGGCTTTTTTGTGCGTTGAGGATTGCCGAGCGAGGCTCGGTCGCCGTCGTCACCAAACGCGGGCGCTCAGACACGAACACCAACCTCGCCCAGGGCGGGATCGCCGCCGTCCTTGCGCCCGAAGACTCGTTTGATCTTCATGTTCAGGACACGCTAGAGTGCGGTGCGGGCTTGTGCCACGAGGACGTGGTCGACATGGTGGTTCGCTCGGCTCCGGATCGTATCCACGATCTCGTCGAGATGGGCGTCGACTTCACCATGGAAAACGGCCGGTTGGCGCTCGGGCGAGAAGGCGGCCACTCGGCGAACCGAATCGTCTACAGCCGCGACCTCACCGGGCAGGCGATCCAGGACATCCTCGTCAAACGCGCGCTGGAACATCCCAACATTCATTTCTTCCAGGATCACATGGCGGTAGGGCTCATCAAGCGGCGGCACCTCGGGCCGGATCAGCCCTCGGAGGCCAACACGGTCTACGGCGCCTATATACTCGATGTGCAGAAGGACCGGATCGAGCGCTTCGTCGCCAGGCGGACGATTCTGGCGACGGGGGGAGCCGGTAAGGTCTACATGTACACGTCGAATCCAGATGTCGCCACAGGCGACGGGATCGCGATGGCGTATCGGGCCGGCGCTCGCATCGCCAATATGGAGTTCGTGCAGTTTCATCCGACGTGTCTCTATCATCCGGAGGCAAAGTCGTTTCTTTTGAGCGAGACACTGAGGGGTGAGGGGGGTGTGCTGAGACGTGAAGACGGCCACGCCTTTATGACGGAGTATCACCGGAGAGCGGATCTCGCGCCCCGCGACATCGTCGCCCGCGCGATCGATCACGAGATGAAGACGACGGGGAGCAAGTGCGTGTTCCTCGACATGACGCATCTCGATAGCACGCACGTCAGGGAGCGTTTTCCGAATATCAATGCGAGGTGTCTAGAGCTTGGCATCGATATCACGGCCGTCCCGATCCCGGTCGTGCCCGCCACGCACTATTTCTGCGGCGGTGTTGATGTCGACACTTGTGGCCGCACGTCGCTCAATCATCTGATGGCCTTGGGCGAGGTCAGCCACACGGGTCTGCACGGCGCCAACCGTCTGGCGAGCAACTCGCTTCTCGAGGCGGTCGTATACGCCGAGCAGGCGGCGGGCTGCCTGCTCTCTGACAAGAGCATCAACGGCGAGCCGATGCCGATGGCCGAGCCGTGGAGTGAAGAGCACACAGAAGTCCTGCTCGATTCCGTTATCGTTGATCACGACTGGGATGAGGCACGCAGAGTGATGTGGGACTATGTGGGAATTGTCCGAAACGATCATCGCCTCGAGATCGGTCTGCAGAGAATTCTACAGCTGAAGGACACCGTTGAATCGCTCTACTGGAAGTGTCGTCTCGATCAGGATCTGCTCGAACTCAGAAACGTGATCCTCGTCGGTGAACTCGTGATCCGCTCGGCGCAGCGGCGCAAGGAAAGCCGTGGTCTGCATTTCACCGAGAGCTATTCCGAACTCGACGACGAATCGCGCAGCGACACGGTCCTTCGAATCGACGATGCATGAATTTGGCAGACCAGGTGAGGGGCACTGCGAGTGCCCGAGCAGATATGACGACCGAGCGCTCCAATTGAGCCATTAGCGTGAGGGAGTGATGAAGTGGGAGCGTTCGCCGCGCCCCTCGCGACGCGGTTAGACGAGCACAGCGGAGCGAGGGTCTGAGAAAGAGCCTCGCGAGCGAGCAATGGAGAGTGCACATGGAATGGTATGAGGTA
>CBDVBZ010000002.1:0-95706 GCA_965372355.1 uncultured bacterium
TGACAGAGCGCGTTGCTGATTTCGCTTTGTTGCTGACCCCCATCGATGCTTTGCTCTGATCGTCCGGGATCGTGATCCCGGACGGTCGCTTTCTTTTGTGTGTGAAATGGCCATACAGAGCTCGGAATCACAAACGCGCGTGGTGGCGCAAAAGGACCCCGCTCGGGGAGTGTCGGCGCTGACCGCCCAGGGGCTCGCCCGGGGTGTGCGGGTGCTCTCGCGGCGCGATGCGGATCTCCGTCGAATCGTCGCGAAATGCGGACCACCGCCGATGTGGAGACGAACGCCAGGGTTTCCGACTCTCGTTCACATCATCCTCGAGCAACAGGTTTCGCTTGCATCGGCACGGGCCGCGTACGTCAAGCTCTTGAGTCGAGTCGGGCGGCTTACACCGGTGCGGTTCCTGCAACTCGATGCGGCTACGTTGAAGCGTTGCGGCTTCAGCCGCCAGAAGACCGAGTACTGCAGCCAGCTGGCGAGATCGATCGTCGGCCGGCGTCTCGTGCTGGGCCGCCTGACGGACATGGATGACGGGGCGGTGCGATCCGAACTCACCAGGGTCAAGGGAATTGGGGTGTGGAGTGCTGACATCTATCTGTTGATGGCTCTGCGAAGACCGGACGTGTGGCCTACCGGTGATCTCGCGCTGGCGTCATCCGTTCGGTGCATAAAACGGCTGAAGTCGGTTGCAACACAGGAAGAGATGGAGCAAATTGGTGAGGTGTGGCGGCCGTGGCGTGCCGTGGCCGCGCGGATACTGTGGCACCACTACTTGAACAGTGCGAGCGCTCGCTAGAGAGGGGAACCGGCGTGGCCGGAGTTAGTTCCCGTTGGTCACCGTGATGACAAGCCCCGTCTTACCGTGCCCCGTGATCGTGTAGCCCTCGACAAATCCGCCCGCCCCGACGACGGGCTGATATCCGATCTCGCCGGGGGTGCCGGCGACACCGCTCGACAACGGCTCGCTGCGAACCCCGGTATACGCGTTCTCCAGGGGTAACGCCCCGGGCAGCAGATCTTGCAGGGTCTCTCCGAGGTCCGTCTGATCGGCATCCGTGTTCGTTGCATACACCCCGCCGTTCTGAATCGCGAAATCCTCGGCGGCCAGCTGGACGGTATGGGTGCCACCCCGCACGCGCGCCTCCTTGGCGCGATTCTGAAGGCCGCTGAACATCGGAATGGCGATGCCGGCAAGAATGCCGATGATGACCACGACGATCATGAGCTCGATGAGTGTAAAACCGCCTTTTCGCATCTTGCACAGTCCCTTTTGCTCAGCAACAGGGTCGAATCCTCCACATCCGCGCACCCCCGTGGAAAATCGCAAATCACATGCCAGGAGAAGACTATCCTGGCGCGTTTGTAAGCCACACTCGCCCGTTTTGGGTGGGGCAGCGCAGGTGGGGCGGAGTGGGAAAGGATGGCGCGGGGGAGAAAGATCGTGACGCGAAGTATTGCCATGGGATTCGGTTCACCCTATAATGCCGACTGAAGCCGGATTATGAACACCCCACGTGACATATTCAGGAGGTGTGCTGTGAAGAGTTTGGGCCTGTGTGTTCTATTGGCCGTCGTTGTGGTTGCCGGGTGTGGTGGGCCGATGGTCGATGTGAGCCAGAAGTTTGAGCAGACAACTGATTTCAACGCCTACAAGACGTACGCATGGATAGACGGGGGATCGCAGAGCGATATCAAGGTTGGTGGCGGGAGAGATATCGATTTGGACAAGATTATTCGAGAGGCCGTGGAAACCCAGATGGGTACGAAGGGTTTTGTCAAGGTAACCGCGAACCCGCAGGTGCTTGTCAAGTACTACGCCCAGGTGGCAAAAACGTACTACGTGTCCGACTTCGGCATGCACTACCAGGAGAAGGTCGGTTGGACCGATACCGAGTCTGCCGTGGACGGACAATTAACAATCGATTTCCTCGATGCCGAGAAGGAAATCATCGTATGGCGCGGCATTGCCGTGGTCGCGTTGAATGTTGACCCCAACGTGTCGATCGCGACCAAGAACGTCAACCGTACGGTTGAAAAGATACTCAAGCAGTATCCGCCCGATCCCACCAAGGACGCCGGAGGGGCGTACAAAGTGGAATAGGCGAGCACCCCCTAGACAGAGGGCGTGTAGAACGGATTCGCGCCGGCGGCGTGGTCGGTCCTGTCGAGTATCTGACCGATTTTTGGAACGCGCTCGCGGAGCAGTTTTTCGACACCGAACTTGAGCGTGACCAGCGACATGGCGCAACCCTGGCAGCCGCCGCCGAACTCGAGAAACACGTTGTTGCCCAGGACGTCGAGCAATACGACGGATCCACCGTGTCCGGCAACGGCGGGGTTGATCGCCTCGTCGATGACCTGCTGGACCTGTTCCTTTATGACATCGGGTGCCGGGAGACTATCGGTGAATGATTGCGAAACTGCCGGTGCGCCGGAGTTTATGTGATCGCGGATGACCGTGGCGGCCCTTTCACCATACGTTGCCCAGTCCTGGGTATCGTCCGTCGTGATTGCCACGGTGCCGCCGCCAATTAGCACCTCCGAGATGTCACCGAGCGCGAAGAGAGCCTCGGCGAGCGGTGATTCCACTTCGCCGCCGCGTATGAAATGAGCCCCGCCTTCGGGGTACAACGCCGGCTCGACGACGAACCGACACGCATTTGCCTGTATCATCGATGGTTCGACGGTCACTCGTATGCGCACGCCGCCCTCGCCTTGCCACGTGTAACTGAATTCCTCACTCATCGGTGCTCCTCACACAATAGGGTCCACGGCGCCGAAGAACATGACACGCCGTCTACGTCGGCAATATTCGCCCTACCAATCTACGCCATCACGTAGGGGAGCGCAACCCCTGGGTCATGAACTCGCGGGCGAGGGATAGCCGTTCAGGAGGGGTTGTCAGCGGGGCTGCCGCCGTAGGGGACGGTATCTTCCGTACTTCTGGCGAAGAGCATTCTGGCAAGAAGATAGATGTTGTACAGCGGCACGAGGAGAAGCCAAAAGTGCCAGCCGGACTTATTCAGATCGTGGAGACGTTTGACGCAGGCAAACGCCATCACGATCAGCCCAAGCGGCGCGAGAATCTTCGCGACGAGAAAGGCGGTGTCCTTGCCCGGCCCCTTGAAAATGATCGCGGCGCCGACCGCAGCCACAAGGAGAACGGTCAGGAGGGCAATCATAAAGTTCGTGGCAAAGTACTCCTGGCGATCGAACCGGCCGCGCATCGGCATCAGTTTATTTATGCGGACATGCCTGAGGATCGCCCAGTCAAAACGGACACAGACGTAGTACAACGCGGGCAGAGCAAACAGAAGCAGGATGGTGCTCGATGCCAGTCCTCCGATCGAGGCAAGCGCCAGGTTCTCCCAAATGTCCTTGTCCTGCGTCTCCCTGAAGCGAACCAGCAGCGGGGTGAGGCCAACGATGGTTGTGCCGCTGGTCAGGAGTATCGAGCGGAGACGAATGCGAGTCGCCCGGGCGATCGCGCGATGAAGCAGCCCGCCGCGCTCTTTAGCGGGGAGATCCCAAAGATCGCTGCCGCCCAGGTCCTTTTTTAGCCCCGGAAAGAGCGCCGCTTCGCCACCGGGGTCGCCACCGAGTTTGGCTTTCAGAATCAACGTGGACTCGGTTCGAAAACGGCTCAACAAGAGAATCGCGTTGTTGACGACAATTCCAAAAAGGAGAATAAGCCCGATCTTCGCCGACGAATCGAATGCCGAGTTGGTCCACCAGAAGGCAAAGAACACACCGACGAGTGCCATCGGGACCGACACGAGGACGAGAAAGGGCAGGGAGACACTCTCGAAGACAGCGGCGAGGACCATGAAGATGAAGATGACGGCAAGGGCAATCGCCATCGCGAGCTCTCCCTCTTCCTCCTCGGTAACGGTCTCGCGCCTCGACTCCTCGGCATCATAGCCATAGGGGAGATTGAGGGAGGCCAGAACGCTTTTCATGTATGCCTGTCTCATCTGATCCGTTCCGATGTACTCCCAGTTGAGATACGATGTGTAACGCTGATCTTCGCGCGTGATCGAACCGGAGAGAGGTACGGTCTCGATGCTCACAAGATCGGCGATGCGGACGTTTCTGCCCTCGGATGTTTTGATCAGAGTTTGCACCGCGTCGGAGTACTCGAGCGTCTCCGAATCGTAGAACGACAGCTGGACGCGTTCGTTCTCGCCCTCGACCAACATCGACCACGGCGTATCCACACCGAGCAGCTGTCGGAGGTGGCGCACCACCTCGAGGACCGTTATACCGTGCGTCGCCAGCCGGTCCCGATGAACGGTCATCACAACTTCCTCCTGCGTGGCGCGGCCAAAACGGCCACCGGTCGTGATCCGCGGGTTTCGGACGCGGCGGTTGCGCTCGATCTGCGCCAGGGCCGTCTCGGAGATTTCGGAGAGTTTCTGTGAGTTAAAGCCGGTGATCTTGATCAGCGAGTTCAGTGCCGATCCCATAAAGTTGCCGTTGATGTACGGGGTCTCCGAGAACCCGTAGATAAAAATAGCCGAGCCACCGAGCTTGTCCGCGTGGTCTGTCAGAGCGGTGCGGAAGTAGATCGGGATCTCGGTACTGAGCAGCTTCTCCTCGAACTCGATTCTCATGAACGCCTGGTTGCTCCACACCGTCGATCTTGCGGTCACCCCGTCCGGGATCGGCATCAACACCGCTTCGAACCCGGCCAGCGTTTCCGATGTCAGCCGGATGTCGGTGCCGGGTGGCAGGCGCATAAAGAGGATTAGTTCCTCCTGCGAGGGAAGCCGCCAGAACCCGCCCTTTTGCACCTTGTCCTTATAGATAAAACCGGACCACACGAACAAACCGATAAGCAGCGGAACAACTATCCACCACAGTCTTTGATTTCGGGCAAAGATCCGTTCGAGCAGTGGTGGTCTGGCATCGAGATCGGGCAACTCGTCTGAGAAACCGGCGAGCTCGGCCGGATCGCTGACATCGTTGGGCCCGTCGGTGGATCGGTACACGAGCGGTCGCGCCCACGAACCGTGCAGGACCATGGGAACCCAGCCGAACGCGACAAAAAGTGATGCGGCGAGCGCCGTTCCTACAGAAACGCCGAGAGGAACGTAGAAAAGTGCCAGTCTTCCAGACAGGAATATAAACGAAACAAACGCGACAATCGTTGTCAGGGTGGTGGCGAGGATCGGGAACAGCACCTCTTGTGTGCCCGATAGAATCATTTCCAGTGCAACCTTGAGCTTCGCCTTTCGTGACAGCCCGGCCTCGTCCGCCTTGTCCATTGCTTTTAGCCGGCGATGAATCGAATCCAGGACCAGGATGCTGTTGTCCAGAATCAGCCCAAAACAAACGGTGAGTCCACTTATGGTGATGAAGTTTACGGATATCCGCAGAAAGTAGAAAAGACTCAGGGAAATCACGACGGCAAAAACAATCGAGCCGGTGATAATGGCAGTGAGACGGATCTGTCGCTGAGAGAGCGCTATCAGGATGGGCAACAACACCAGAACGGTGAGCAAGGCGCAAATCGTCATGAAGCTCTCCGGTATGTGCAAGAAGTAGAGCAGGGAAAGCGAAGTCACAACGGCGAATGTAATCGACCCCGCGACGATAGCTCCGAGACGGGTTTGCCTCAGGAAGAGAGCGAGCGGGATGGCCAACAGCGCGAGACTGGCGAGCGAAACGGCGATTGTGAAGAAGTTCAGCGATGTGCGCAAGAGGTAGAACAAGCCCAGCGAAATCGCCACCGCGACCACAGTCGAGGCCGCGATAAGAGCTGCGCGACGGACTCCTACCAAGGACAGCGTAAGCAGAATGAACAACAGCACCAGAATGGCGAGTGAGCGATAGACCAACTCGCGCAGCTTCTGCTCGAGCTCTTCGCCCTGGTCCTCATCGATGTTGAAGCTGACGTCAAAAGGTACCTGGCTTTCGACGCGCGGGAGCGCGTCGCGCAGAACGCGGCTTACGCCGACCGTGTTCGACCCGCTGCGTTTGTCCACGGATACCTGTACCACGTTTCTACCGTTTGTGCGGACAAAGTACACGGGGTCTTCGAAATCGCGGCGGACCTCGCCCAGCATATCCAGTGTGAACGTACGGCCACCGCGCCTGGCCACAACGGCGCTGGCAAGCCGCTTGTAGTCGACGGGATCGCGGAGGGCGACGAACTTCTCCATGCCGCGCTGCTGGATGATGCCCGCTCCGTCGAGTGCGTCGAGACGATTGAGCGCGTTGGCCACCTGATCGGGCGTGATCTCGTAGCGCTCGAGCAACTGTCGGTCGAGGAAGACCTTGATCAGCGGTCGAGCGCCGCCAAGGACCCGCGCGTCCGCCACGCCCTCGAGTGCAAGGATCTGAGGCACGACCCATGTTTCGGCGAGTTCCCTGAGCTCGTTGGGGTGGAGGCTGGATTCCAGACTGAACGTGAAGAAATCCTCCGTCTGGAATTCCTCTGGGACGTAGGGCAGTATTTGTGGTTGGCCCGCGTTGAGCGGCAGGTTGCGTCTGACCGATCCGAGTTCCTCATTGAGGTCTACGCGTGCGAAGTCGATGTTGACGTCACGGCGAAACTCTATTTCGACCTGCGACCGGCCAGGAGAGCTTGTCGACGTGACCTTTTCGACTCCGTGTACTTTCTGAGCCGCTTCCTCGACGGGAATTGTGATCGATCTCTGGATGGCCTGTGGGGAAGCGCCATTCCAGAATGTCTGGATAGTCAGTGTAGGCAGGTTGACCTCGGGAATCGCCTCGACCTGTAGCCGGGGTAGTGCATATGTCCCCAACAGAATGAACACGGCGAAGATCATCCAGGTGCTCACGGGGTGACGGACGAAGAACCGGATCATGATGTCGGCCTCCGGATCCTGTGGGCCAATTGATAGAGAATTGGTGTAAAGAAAAGCGTGAGGGCCGTCGTGACGAACAGCCCTCCGATGATCGTTATGGCCAACGGTCGTTGAAGCTGTTCTCCGCCGCCCATTCCGATCGCCATAGGAATCATGGCGAGGATCGTGGTTGCACTGGTCATGAGGATCGGACGGAGTCTGAGACGGCTGGCCATCAGAATCGCCTCGTAACCGTCGACGCCCTCGGATCGCAGCCGACGCATTGTATCCACTTTGATGATCGCGTCGTTCACTGCAATTCCCAACAAAGCAACCATCCCGATCAGGGATAAGATATTGATCGATCCGTTCGTGATCGCGATGGTCACGAGTGCGCCGGCGGCGCCGAGCGGCAGAACCGCCGCAATGAGCATGGGATCCACAAACGACTCGAACTGTGCGGCAAGGATCATATAGACGAGCAGGACGGCGAGAAGCATTGCCCAACCGAGATCGCGGAAACTCTGCACCATCTCTCGCCGCTCACCGCCTTCCACGATTCTTACACCGGTCGGCAGATCCATATCCGCGGCAACCAGCCGCGCCTGGTGCCAGGCGTCGTCCACCGACCCGCCCCGCAGATCGGCGGAGATCGTGACCATGCGCTGCTGATTGCGGCGCGTCAACTCGCGTAACGGTCGCTCCTCGCTTAGCGAGATGAATTTCCTGAGCGGTACCGTCTCGCCTGTGGTGAGGCGGATCGGTGCGTTGAGCGCGCCTCCGAGATCGCGGCGCTGGTCGCGGGGGAACCGGACCGCGATGTCGATCCTCTGATCGACTTCGTTGAACGTCGTTGCCTCGACCCCGCTGATGCGGTTGCGAAGCTCACGCGCTACCCGGGTCGGATCGAGACCGCTCCTGAGGATTTCCTCGGTGTCGAGGTGGACGACGAGATTGGGTGTGCCGATCACTCGGTCTACATGGAGATCGGCCATCATCTCGTCGTCGGTGAGCCTCCGCATCAGCTCATCGGCCACATCGAACGCCTCCAGTGGGTCCTCCGAGACAATACCGATGCTGAACGGGGCCTCGTCGCTCGCCAGGAGCTCGCGAAGACCGATGCCCTCGTCGTGAAACACATACGACACACCCGGCATCGCGTTGAGCTTGCTGGTGAAATCCCGCTGAATCTTCAAGCCACGTTGTCGCGATCCACGTCCCGGTTCCAGGATCACACGGATCTGTGCGGTGTTGGGTCCGGTGTATTCCTTGTATGACGCCAACGTCTGATCGGTCTGCCCAACCTGACTGAACACCGTCTTGACATCGTCGTCCGCATCGAGCCAGTCGGCGAGCGCCGCAACGGTCACGATGGTCTCCTCGAGGGGGGTGCCGCTCGGGAGCTCGATCTCCGCGCGGAGATCACCAGATGTGCGTTCGGGCATAAAACTGCGCTGGAGGTTCTTGCCGACGAATCCCGCAGCAGCAAGCGCGACGACCAGAATCGTGAGCAGCGCAACAGGATGCCGGAGCGACCGAACGAGCAGTCGATGGTAGACGCGATAACCGGCCTGATAGATGTTCTCGAACAGACGGAAAAGACCACGGGGCACCTCATCGCCTCGAGCCAACAACCTCGCCGAGATCATCGGTTGCAACAAGAGCGCTGTGCCCAGCGAGACCAGGAGAGAGAATGTCACCGCGAGAGCTTGATCCCGAAAAAACGCTCCGGCAATCCCGGGTACATAGACGACGGGGAAGAAGACGGCAACCGTTGTGAGTGTGGCGGCGAGCACGGGGCGCGCGACCTCGCTGGTGCCGACGACCGCGGATTCGGCAATGAGACGGCGGCTGTCCAGTGAGGTTATCTCGCCACTCTTGGGTCGCTTCCCACGTCGGTCGGCGATGTGACGGTTGATGTTCTCGAGAACAACGATGGCGTTGTCGACCAGCATCCCTGCCGCCAACGAAAGGCCACCGAGGCTCATCAGGTTGAGTTTAACGTTTGCGAAATACAGAAACGCAAACGTGATCGTGATGGAGACCGGGATGGAAACACCGACGACAATCGGACTCCGGAAATCACGAAGAAACACAAAGAGAACCAGAAAGGCAAGACAGGCGCCTACGATGAGTGACTGTACGAGACCTCGAAAAGAAGCACGGACGTACTCCGCGTCCCGGTAGACGAACTCGTATTTGAAGTCACCATAGTCCTCGCTGAGGACGTCGAGCGACCGGTCGATCTCGCGGGCGACCTGGATCGTGTTTGCGTCGGGCTCCTTGTAGATGAGAAGCGACACGACCGGCTGGCTGCGGACGAGTGTGGCCCCTTTGGGTTCTTTTACCGTGTCGATGACCCGCGCGACATCGGACACGCGGATCGACGATTGACCAACGCGAACGATGTCCGTAGCCTCGATGTCTTTGAGCGACTCGTATTCGCCCGATATGCGAAGACTCAAATGAAGCGGACCGCGTCTGATCTTGCCACCGGGGAACGAGATATTGCTTCTCGCCAGCGCGAGCTGAATGTCCTCCACGGTAACTCCGTAGATCGACATCTTTTCTACGTCCGGTTCGACCAGAATCTCGCGGTCTGCGCCGCCCACCACTTCTGCCTGGCTGATCCCGTCCACCTGCTGCAATGCCGGCTTGACGACCTCGCGGGTGAACTCGGTGATCGATTGCAGGTCGTCGCCGTCTCCCTCCAGGGTCAGGATGCTGATCGGACGTGACAGCGGATCCCATCTGAGAATCACCGGCCGCTCCGCGTCTTCGGGGAAATCATCTCGAAACGCGACCCGGTCGACCGCCTCTCGAAGGTGAAGGTTGGCGAAGTCCATCTGCGTGCCCCACTCGTACTCGACCGTAATGATCGATACGCCTTCACGAGTTCGTGATACGACTCGACGGACTCCCGAGAGCGCCGTGACGACCTCCTCGATCGGCTGCGTGACGAGCCGCTCGAGATCTTCGGCGGGGATATCTTCGTAGGACGTGATGACCGTCAAGCGGGGATACGTGATTGAGGGGAGCAGATCGACTGGGAGACGCCAGTAGCTGAGAGCGCCGATCAAAACCAGCGCAAGAAACAGCATACTGACAGCAATCGGGCGCTGGATGACGAGACGCAGCATGGCTTAGTTCACATGGCTCCAGGGATCGCGAACGGGGACGGTCTTCTTGACTTTGACCTTGGCGTCGTGAGAAAGCGTCAGGTGGTTGTTTATGATAACGCGATCGCCGGGCGACAGCGAGCCACCCTGCAACACCTGGTCGACTTCCACCACATCATCGTTCTGCCGACCCAGCTGCAGATAGACCCACTTCGCCCGTTTGTCCTCAACCTTGAATAGAAGCGGCCGGCCGTCGCGCGTCAGTATGGCTTCCTTGGGTACGAGCAAACGGTTGGGGAATCTCTGCCCCGAAATGATGGCGCGCACGTACATCCCGGGTCTGATTTTACCGCCGGCGTTTTTCAGTCGAAGGAGTACCTGACAGGTCCGGCTGTCGCGATCGAAACGCGGACTAATCACGTCAACCGTGACGTCGAGCGTGTCATGCAGCGCGGGAATCGCCAGCAACGCCGTTCTGCCGATATCCAGAAAACCGATGTCGGATTCGAGCACTCCCACCTCGGCTTCGAGGTCGGTGTTGTTGACGAGGGTGCAGATCGTTTGCCCGATCGTGACATGTTCTCCATCGCTAAGCAGAAGCCCCGTGACCACCCCGGAGAAGGGAGCACGGATCTCTGTGCGTTCGAGGTTGATACGTGCCCGCTCGAGGGCGGCGCGTGCGGTCGCCACACCGCTGCGTGATGCGAGGATGTCGAGACGATAGTGGCCGTCCTTGACCGCTGCGACGTCCAGTGCGATTTCTCGGGCCAGCCGCTCCTCGCGCGTGATGACACCCTTTTTTTCGAGCCTTTGGAGTTCCTCGATCTGCGTCTGCAGCTCGGTGGGGCGATCGGGAACATCGAACGACTCCTCCTCGATTGCGAGCAGGCTGATTGCCCTGACATAGCTCGCACGAGCCTCCTCGGCAGCCACTTCGTATTCGCGGTCGTCTAGTTTGACGATCAGCTGGCCCTTGCGTAGGGCCTGGCCCTCGCGTGCGTGGGTTTTGACGATCGGGCCGGCAATCTGGGTCCGGATCTCGGTTGAGTGACGAGCGCGGACCGTCCCTTCCGCGATCACGGGGATAATGAGATCGCCGCGATACGCCTCGGCGACGTTGACCGATGTGGTCCGCTCGCGCGGTTTCTTCTTCTTTTTTGATTTCTCGGCCGTCGAATCGGCGGAGGCAGACCCGTCAGCCTTGTCTCCGCCGGATTCGTCGGATGATGCGGCCTGGGTGCTGTCGGCGCCGTCAGCCGTACCCCCAGAGCCGCAGCCGATCAGGGGAAAACCCAAGAGCGCCACGACCAGCAGGGCTGGAAAGGCACTTAAGAAAGCACTCGAGACGCGGGGTGTAGTTGCCATTGTCATTGTTAGTTACATGTCTCGTTCTGCGAGACCAAGGTCATCCGGTCTACCGGGCGAGCGTGAGGAAATCACCCTCGATCTGGTAGCATATCACACCCATCGGTTCGGGCTCTTCCTCTTCGCCGACGTCGAGCGACTGACCGCCGGAGAAGAGACCGATGTACGCCTGCAAGAGATCGTTAACCACGTAGAGTTTATCTCCGACAAAGTAGTAACCATCGGTGAGTGGATCGCCCTCACCCTGCAGAGTCACCTGGCGGATGAGCCGGCCCTCGCGGTCGAAAACATCGAACACGCCCAGCGACTCTTCTGGGTGATCGCGGGAACCTTCGCTCGTCAGCACCCAGAGGCTGCCGTCATCGCGCACGAAGATGCCCTCGATATCTTTTGTGTAGTCTTCGATGCGGACCTCGCCGTTGAATTGCGCTGCAAACATGCCGTACAGATCACTGGCAATCCGCTTCTCTTCGTCGGTGCGTTTGCGGTGTGTGTACTCGCGCTCGATGATGCGGTCGACCGAACCATCCGGATTCCACACGTGTACGCGGTAGTCCGGATACGTGGTTGCCGCATACACCCTGCCGTCACGACCCACCAGCCATCGCCTGTCGAATGTGTCCCACGTTGCTTCTTCCATCACGGCCTTGGCCATCACGATGGTTCGTGTGTCCTCGCAGTACCGAGCCGTTTCTTTGCCATCGGCGCTTATCGAGGCGAGATAACGTGTCTGCTGCCACTGACCCTCGCCGAAGCTAGCCTCGGCCGCCGCCAGGACGACGTTATCGTCCCCCGCCTGACCGCCAACGAGCGTGAGGAATGCGCCGTCCTGACCCTTGGGGATCGGGTGCTCACCGGCCGGTTCTCCTTCCGGGGTCAACAGGACTATCTTGCCGGGCTGAATCTGCATGACAGCGATGTTCCCGTCGTCGGTAAAGAACATGCTCATCGGAAGCCGAAACTCGCCCGGTCCCTCGCCCTCACGGCCAATCGAACGGATGAAATCACCGTCTGCGGAGAAGATCTTGACTTCGGCAAGCTGCGCGTCGAGGAGACAGATGTTTCCCGCCCGGTCGGCCATGATCTGGACGATTACGCCGAAGAACTCATCCTCGTCATCCGTGTCGCCACCGATCCGCCAGAGTTCCTCGAGCTCGGCCGTCGTCGCCTCTTCCTTGGGGTCGGCCGGGTTCATCATGTGCTTGACGCCTTCTTTGGTGACTTCCTGGCCCTGCCACTCACCGGCCGAGACGGGTCCCGCCAGGATGGCAAAAACGACGCAAAACGCCAGCGCGATAGCGAGTACCCGGCCGGCGACGACGGATCGCTGATTGTTCGAATTCATGCTCGACTCCTTTCAAGGTGCCTCACGACGGACATCATTCGTACGTGCGGAAAATCGGAATGTTACGAGAAAAGATGCGCTTCGAAGTGGTGCTGTGGCTGTCTGTTCCCTTCCTACACATCGACAGGCGGGTTTATTCAAAACGAGGCATCAGTATGGAAGGATCGTACCCGATTCTTGCGGGGTTTCAAAGCACTTAAGGGCTCGCGCGAGGCGCTTCCCCGGACCCTGCACCCACGTCGCTCCCTTCTCACGACAGGCGGCTAACCGCACGGCGCTCGCTGCCGCTGCGCGCTCAACGCGGCGCCTCCGCCGCGGTGGCGGATCCTCGCTCGCCTGTCCTCTGAAAGAGGGTCCTCGCGAAAGGGTCCTGTGGAAGACCTCACACGCTCGCCAGTCGAAGCCCGCGGCCCAGTGGACAAGCGTAACCTACTGTCGATAATGTCATAACGGCGTGTAGTGCGCGCCCCCGGTGCGTGCGAACGGCGGGTGGGTTTGCCGTTGACCCCGTCCAAACCTCTGAGGTATCATGACGCGTTTTCAGTGACGTCCGGGATTCGGTTTGCGGTCGATCAAAGGCCGCGCACTCAGGAGGAGATGTTTGTTATGCGGCGAAATATGTGGATGTTGCTAGGTATCGTGGTCGCGCTGGTTGCCACGGGATGCAGCGGAAAATACAAGCAACAGGTGGCCGACCAGGAAACCGAGATCAGCCAGCTTCAGCAGAAGGTCCAGGAACTCGAGAGCCAGGTTACTGAGGAGCAGCGGCGGGCGGATGAGCTCTCCAACGAGATGGCGGAGGCGCTATCGGAGTATAGGGCCAAGGAGCAGGTGTGGCTCGAGCAGAAGGAGAACCGGTCGATCATCAATGTGTCAGATGTCATCTTGTTCCACTCGGGCAGTTCCGACATGACCGATGAGGGCAAGACGCTCGTCGACAAGATCGTCGGGGTTGCGTCCAAGCACTCGGATCGCATGGTCATGATTGAGGGGCACACGGACAACGTGCCCATCGGGGCGAGCATCAAGGACAAGTACCAGTCGAACTGGGAGCTGGCCTCGGGTCGCGCCTGTTCGGTGCTTCGCTACATGTATTGGAAACACAAGATGAATCCGGAGCAGTTGTCGGCGGTTGGATACGGCGAGTACAAGCCTATCGCAGACAACGATACGCCCGAAGGCCGATCCAAGAACCGGCGGGTGACTTTCGTCATCGGTCCGATGGAGGACTAGCCGGTCGAGTGGTCCTTGGAGTTTCGGAAAAGCCCTCATGTCCTTAGTGTGGGGGCTTTTTCGTTGAATGCACAGGTGCATTTGCGTGTACGTCGCTCATGAGTTGCTGTGTCTCTGGTGAATGAGGTCATCCGATGCGTTTTGTTTTTATGAGGATCATTGCCGTTCTTCTTTTGTGTCTGCCCGCTTCGGGTATGGCAAAGTCCTACGGAATAGAGAGGATCGCCGTTGATGCCGAAGTGGCGAGCGATGGTGCGCTTCATGTTAGCGAAGAGATCACGTATAGATTCAGCGGTAAGTTCTCGTTTGCGTTTCGGGAGATTCCGCTGGCTGCCGGAGAGAGTATTTCCGATATCCGGGTGAGCGAGGGCGGGCGGGGGTTCGCTCTGTCGTCGAGCGAGGACCCGTCGACGTTCAGCGTCGTCAAGCCGCGTGGACGTGTGAAAATCAAATGGTTCTACCGCGCGAGAAACGAGCGCCGGACATTCCGGATCTCCTACACACTTCACGGTGTCGTGAAACGGTATCCCGACGTCGCCGAGCTCTATCACAAGTTTCTCGGGGAGGACTCGGACCGGGCGATCGGGCAGGTCACGGTCAAACTGCGACTGCCCGGCGGCGTCGAACCGTCGCAAGTGCGGGCCTGGGTTCACGGGCCCGTTCTGTTGAACGGCACCGTAACCATCAACACCGACGGAACCATAAGCATGGATGTCGCACCGCTGCCGAGATGGGCGTACTGGGAGGGACGGGTGTTGTTTCCCTCGGAGGCGTTGAGCGGCGTACCATTGGCCGCTGAGACACCGCGGCGTCAGGTGGTCATGGATGAAGAACAGGTTTGGGCCGAGGGAGCGAATCGGAGGCGCGAGGCTCGAATCACGGCGATCGAGGAGGGACGGGCGGAGCGGGAAGTGCTTCGAAAAAGGGCACGCACGTATCTGCCTGTGTCAATCCTTGTCGCCATTCTGGGGCTTGCGTTGTGGTTTCTGGCGTTTCGCACGCACGGGTGGCCGCACAGCGTGAGATCGCTGACAGCCCGCGGTGATATCCCAAGCGATCACCGGCCCGCGATCGTCTCGTACCTTTTGACTCGAACTGTCGGGGGGCCGGCGATCGTAGCCACGCTGCTCGATCTGGCCGATCGAGGTTATTTTACCATCCGTGAGACGACGAAGGTGAAGTCGACGTTCTTTGGCCGGCGCGAGGAAAAGGACTACCGCTTCGAACGTACGGAGAAGCTCTGGAAGGATCTCGAGCCCTACGAACTCGATCTGGCGGAGTTTCTCATTACGGAGGTCGGGGATGTGACGGGCTTCTCGATGTCGGGCTTGAAGAAGACGGCGTCGAAAAGCCGCAGCAAGTTCCTCAAGTGGTTTCGGGAATGGATCAAGAGCGTCAAGAAAGTCGGTGAGACGTTCGATTTCTACGAACCGTATGCGAAGGGAGCGATGATCCGGAATGCTGGCGTGGGTGTCGTGATGATCGTGCTCGGTGCCTTCTTCTGTTTTCATTCTGGATCGCCCGCGGGGGTGCCGGCGATTGCGGGCGGGGTCATCGTCGCCATTCTGACAGTTGCGCTTACGCGGCGTACCATAGAGGGGAGACGCATCCGGTTGGCATGGGGGGATTTTCACAAACATCTGAAGCAGATATCGAAGGGGCTCGGACCGGTCCGCCTCGATTCGCACGAATGGTCACGTTATCTCGGGGTGGCGATCATCTTTGGGTTGCACAAGAAACTCCTGCCCAAACTCGAGTACGTCGACAAAAACGGTGCCGTGACGTTTCCAGTCTGGTACTACGGGGCCCTGGGTGGTTCGGGTGACGGGTTGACGTCGCTCGCCGACGGTTTAACGACGATGGTGAGCTCGGTGACCACCACGGTGAGCTCGGCGTCCGGCACCGGAGGTGGGGCAAGTGTGGGTGGTGGTGGAGGAAGCGGGGGAGGCAGTGTTGGTGCGGGGTAGACGATGAAGACGACACCGGTGAGCTTTATAAACCGTTCCGGCTACCAGATGTCCGGTCTGCTGGACGTGCCGTCCAACGGGACGGCGCGTGCGTATGCACTGTTCGCACACTGCTTCACGTGCGGCAAGGACCTCAAGCCGTTTGCACACCTGAACGGCGCACTCACCGATAGTGGTCTGGGCGTGCTTCGGTTCGATTTCGCGGGTCTCGGGAAAAGCGGCGGCGAGTTCACCGATTCGAATCTCTCGTCGAACGAAACGGATCTTTTCGATGCGGCGGGGTTCATGGAGAACAACTTCGGGGCGCCAAAACTCCTCATCGGCCACTCGATGGGTGGTGTTGCAGTGCTGCTCGCCGCGCCAAGGATTGAATCGGTGACGGGGGTTGTAACCATCGGGACGCCGGCAGACCCGGCACATTTGGGAGAGAAGCTCACACGCGCGCGAACCGACGCGCAGCGTAACGGGGAGGCCAGTGTCGCGATCGGCGGTCAGACGTTTACGCTGACGAGGGAGTTCTTCGACGATCTGGATCGAACCTCTCTGGACACCGTCATCGGGGCGCTGGACAAGGCGCTGCTCGTTCTTCATTCACCGCACGACGAGTCGGTGGGAATCGAGAACGCGGCGGCCATTTTTCAGGCGGCGCGGCATCCAAAGAGCTTTGTGTCGTTGAACGAATCGGACCATCTCATGTTGGATGAACGCGACGCGCGCTACGCCGGCGCGGTCATCGCGGCGTGGGCGGAGCGCTACCTGTAATAGCCGGCGAGGCAGAACGATCTGGATTCCAAAGCCACGGTGCGTATACTAACAAGAAGGGTGGGACCAGGACGCCCCAGCTCCTTGTGCTGTTCACGATGATTCCATTTCGGACCCCATGAAGACGTCGCCAAAATCCGAGCCAAACGCCGACAACCGGATTGCCGGGTCGTGGCACGAACCGCTTGCCGCAGCGTTCAGACGCTGGGGTTATCTTCAGGCGAGCATCGACCCCCTGGGTCGGTTGACGCCGTACGTTCACCCGGATATCGAGGACGCCATTGCCTCTGCGTCGGAGGGCGACGCGGCGCGGTGGCGTGACATCTACGGCGGCGCGATAGGTGTCGAGTTCATGCATATCGTCGATCGAGAGCGCGCTCAGTGGATCGCCCGATGGATGGAGACAGAGCGATCCGTCGGTTCACAGGACCGCATTCTCCAGCGGATTGCCGAAACCGAGCTTTTTGAGCGTTTTCTCCACGCGAGATATGTGGGTACGAAGCGGTATTCGATAGAGGGTGTGGCGGGCGTCGTTCCTCTGATCGACTCGGTTCTCGAGTCTTTCGCGACCCATGGCGGGGAGTATGTCGTGATCGCGATGAGTCATCGGGGACGTCTGAACGTGATGGCAAACGTGGTCCACATCCCCGGCGACGAGATGTTTGCCGGGCTCGAGGACGTCGATCCAAGGAGCGTTTTAGGCAGCGGTGACGTTAGATATCACCTCGGCGCGACCGGATCATATGAGACACGGTCGGGCCGGACGCTCGCCGTTCACCTCGGTAGCAACCCGAGCCACCTCGAAGCCGTCATTCCTGTAGTCATGGGTAGGGTTCGAGCCAAGCAGGACCGGCTTGGGCCGGAAGGGCCGAAGAAGATACTCCCCATAACACTTCACGGTGATGCCGCTTTTGCCGGCCAGGGGATTACGGCCGAGACGTTGAACTTCACCGATCTGCCCCCGTACACAGTGGGTGGGACGATTCGTATTATCGTGAACAACCTGGTCGGCTTTACGGCCGATTACAAGAAGGTGCACTCCTCGCGGTTCTCCACGGATGTCGCCAAACGGCTCGATGCGCCAATCATTCATGTAAACGGCGAGGATCCCGAGGCGTTGACCGTGGCGGGACAACTGGCGCTGGAGTACCGCGACACCTTTGGCGGCGACGTCTTCGTCGATATTGTCGGTTACCGGCGTTACGGACACAGCGAGGTCGAGGATCCATCGACGACCCAGCCTTTGTTGTACGCCGCGATAAAAAACCGGCGGATGTTGTGGGAACTCTATGCGGAGAAGCTGGCGATGACAGAGCAATCGTTGGAGAAAATGCGCGAAGCGATATGGCGACGCTTGTCCAACGAGCAAGAGAAGGGGCGGGCCCGCAAGGATCGTCCGCTGATGCGAACATTACCACCGTACTGGAGTGCTTACACGGGTGAGTTCTACGATGAGGAGATCGAGGTCGAGACCGGTGTGCCGATGGAGCGTCTGACGGAAATTGGAAACCGATTGACGGAAACACCGGAGGGTTTTCATCCGCATTCGAAGATCAGCCGTTTGCTCGGGCAACGCAAGCGAATGATCCGGGATGAGCTGCCGATCGATTGGGGAACGGCGGAGAGTCTCGCGCTTGGGTCGCTGCTCTGGGATGGGACGCCGGTGCGGTTCACGGGTGAAGACAGCCGCCGTGGTACGTTCAATCAGCGCAACGCTGTCTTGATCGACGCGGAAAACGGCGAAGAATACACACCGCTCGAACATCTTCACGGCGAGCAGGGACGTTTCACGATCGTGGACACACCGCTTTCCGAAGCCGCTGCGCTCGGGTTCGAATACGGCTACAGCCGGGACTACCCCGATGCCCTGGTGTGTTGGGAAGCACAGTTTGGTGATTTTGCCAACGGGGCGCAGACGATCATCGATCAGTTCATATCTGCCGGAGAGGACAAGTGGCGGCTGCTTTCCGGGCTCGTCCTTCTTTTGCCTCACGGGTTCGAGGGGCAGGGGCCCGAGCACTCGAGCGCCAGGCTCGAGCGTTTTCTTCAGCTCGCCGCCGAAGACAACATTCAGGTGGCACAGCCGGTGACGGCGGGTGATTACTTTCATTTGCTCCGCAGACAGAGTCTCATCAAATGGAGAAAGCCCCTGGTGATGTTTACGCCAAAGAGCCTGCTTCGCGCCCCGCGTGCCGGTTCATCGATAGCCTCGTTGTCGGAGCGCCGCTTCAAACCCGTGAAGCCCGATGGAAAGGTTCACGACGCGGAGAGACTGCTGATCTGTTCCGGGAAGATCGCGTACGAACTCGAGGCGGAGCGCGATCGGCGCGAATGCAGCAAGACAGCGATCATATCGCTGGTGCAACTCTACCCGTTTCCTCGAAAAGAGGTCGCTGCAGAGATCCGCAGACACGCATCGGCCAGAAAGGTCGTTTGGGTTCAGGAGGAGCCGGCCAATATGGGAGCGCTTACCTACATACGGCCGGTGCTTCAGAGGCTGCTCGGCGACCGGCACCTGACGGCCGTCAGGCGCGCTGCGAGTGCGAGCCCGGCGACCGGCTCGGCCAAGGCCCACGCCCTCGAGCAGGCCGCGCTGATCAAACTCGCCTTTGCCTGACCGCGTCGCGCGGCGTGACGCTGATTTGCAGAATCCACATCAACCGTCAATGCGAACGAAAGGATCATCGATGAGTCGGCTATCCGTTATCGCTATGCTGTGCTGTGTGCTTTGCGTGGCACAGGCATCGGCCGACGACACCGCAGTGGTGCAAACGGGCGTTCAGCAAGCGAAGCGGCTTTTCGAGAAGGGCTGGTGGGATGACGCCGCTCGCATCCTCGAGGACCTCGTCGCAGAGAAACCCAGCGACCCGGAGGTATACAGTCAGCTCGCAATGGTCTACGTGGCGATGACGGATATCGGGATATGGGTCGATAGAGCCAAGATGGAGGAATACGCAAGGAAGGCCATAGAACTCGATGGTTCGAATTCGGAGTACCGCATGATTTTTGGACACGCGGTGGGACTGCGGGCGCTAAGGGGAAGCAAGTTCAAGATTCTGGGAAGGGCCAAGTCATCCAAGAAGGCATACGAAAAGGCGTTGGAGCTCGATCCGAAAAACACAGAGGCGCGGACGTCACTGATCGAGTATCTCATGCAGGCGCCCGGGTTCGCAGGGGGGAGCAAGGAGGACGCGTTGAAGCAGGCCGATGTGATCGGCGAAATGAACCCCGCCGAGGGGCACGCCGTGCGCGCGGATCTGTACAACCGGATGGACGAGCATGACAAGGCGCTGGCCGAGGCCCGCCTGGCCATCGAGCTCGAACCGGACAGCTTGCAGTGGCACTACGTCTATGGGCGAATATGCCGCCTGCAGGAGAAGTTCGAGCAGGCCGAGTCGGCATACCTCGAGATCCTGTCGATCGATCCCGGTGAACTGGATGTCTACCTGGTTTTGGGCCAAATGTATCGCGGGCAGAAAGACTGGGAGCGGGCCCAGGCGCAATACAAGAAAATCCTGGGATCCGATCCTCAGCACCCTGATGCTTACGAAGGGCTCGGCTTTACCTATCAGGAAAGCGAGCGGTGGGATGAGGCGGCAGCAGCCTTCGAGAAGGTCCTGGCGATCGATCCCGGTCGAGCCGATGCGCTCTACCAGGTCGGGAGGACATACGTGCTCGCGGAGAGCAACCTGGATCGTGCCGAGGAGTGTTTCGTGACGTACATCGACTCTCGTCTCAAGGGCTGGTGGCCGGATCGATCCTCAGCGCACTGGCGTCTGGCAATGGTTTACGAGCTCCGGGGTGATGTGGAGCTGGCTTTTGCCGAACTGCAGAGGTCCAGGGAAGTGAACCCGGATAACAAAGAGGCCGAGAAGATGTTCAAGAGGCTCAAGCGAGAAAAGAAAATGGGAAAGCGGTGATCGTTAGCGGCGGGGCAACGCGCGACGGATCCCCCGGTATGAACGGTAGATCGATACGGCGGCCAGGACTTTTAGTATCTCTCCGGGAAGGAACGGCAGGCACCCGACGCGCAGTGAGTCAGCCAGGTTGTGCGTATAGAACAACGTCAGGTGAAGCACACCCATCGAGAGAATGACGAGAGCCCCAGAAGAGAAAACGAGGATGCTCCACCAGGTTTGAGTCTTTCGCCCGATAAGAGAACCAACAAAGAGCGGTGCGACAGCAAAACCGATGAGGTAGCCGCCTGTAGGTCCCGCGAGGACACCCAGCCCCGCGAGCGATCCTGCGAACAGCGGCACCCCCATGGCGCCGAGACCCAGATAGACGGACTGAGACAACGAACCCAAGCGTTTTCCCAGCAGAGCGCCCGCCAAGAGCACGAAGAGCGTCTGCAGCGTGATGGGAACGGGGTAGAGGGGAATGCGGATGTGTGTGCCCACAAACGTCAACCCGGCAAAAAGGACCACGCCGAGTACGCCGACGGCCACACGCCGATCGACACGCGGCGCCGTCTCCGAGTGTCCCAGAAGCTGATCAGGATTTTCGTTGTACGGATTCACAAGCATTACCTCCGAGACAGGACTCTAGAGAAGAGCGATACCCGGTGTCAAGCCGAAAGCCGCCGCTCTGATGATCGGGCTGAGTCTCAGCGGGCAAAGAGCCCTCTTGTAAACGGCTTGCGTTGTACATAGAATACCATCCCAACATCCGACAACCCACATGGATATGGAAGGGCCCCAGGTGAACACAGCTAGTCAAGCTAAGCGTAGCGGTATCCGCAGTAGCTTCGCTGCCTCGCTATACGCCCGCGCGGTGTTGGTGAATGCATCGAGCGAGTAAAGGTATGAAAGACTCCCGGCCAAACGTGAAGTCGCCCGGACGATCGTCTGTAGGTAATTAAGCATACAGTTATCGCTAGTGTTCGTGCTATCGGCCGGTGACCGAGGGTGCTGCTGCCAAAGCAAGCTTGTGAAAGGCCGCACGAATAATCTCACGTAGTATTTCTGGATAATAATCTTGCGAAACCTGGCTAAAAAAGGGATCGGTTGCAGATTCTTCCTGTTTGGAATCCGCTGTCTGCGAAATGCCTTGCATTTTGCACGATCAATGGCTACGAATACTATGTAGGGCAAGGACTATGAATTCGACCGCCGGCTACCCCTAGAACGGCGGAATGGCTTATCAGTAGAGTTGGATTCAAGGAGATCCCATGAAGAACCCGAAATTCTTCTCAGTGGATGAAGCAGAACAGCTGATTGGGTTGCTTGAAGCCACCTTTGAAAGGACCAAGCGCAACAAGCAGCATTTCCTCTGGCTGCAGAAAGAGATCTCAATTCTGAGACTCATCGTAGAATGCGGCGCGGGGGATAGCAACCCGGACGCTGTCGTGTTGAACAAGAAAGCGGCAAAGTTCAAATCGATTGCTCGCGATATCGAAAAGGACATCGCGACTATCGAAGACACGGGCTGCATCATGCGAGATGTCGAAAAAGGAAACGTGGATTTCTTCTCGATTCAGAACGGCAGCGTCGTGTATCTCTGCTGGTCAAAAGGCGAGGACTCGATCAAGTACTGGCACTCGATTCACGAAGACTTCTCCAGCCGTCAGCTTCTTCGCTCTCCGTCGAAGAAGTAGTAGCGAATGTCGCCGCCCCGGCGATGACTCAAGCAAAAAAGCTCCCTAAATCGAGCTACATCTCTGCGTAGTTGGCTTTCTGCATGCGGGGGCATCGTGCGCACAGTACGGGGCCGGCCGGTCTTCTGTTAGAGGATCGTGTAGTTGGGGCCCTGACCACCCTCGGGCGGCGTCCATCTAATGTTGTCTAGTGGACACTTGATGTCACATGTCTGGCAGTGCACGCAGTTCGTGAAGTTTACCGTCAGCTCGAGCTTGCCGCTCTCCTCATCGCGAAGCATCTCGTAGACTTTTGCAGGACAGAACCGGTTGCACGGATACCGGTAGGTGTCGACGCAGGTATCGAGGCATACCCTATTGTCGAGGATCTTAAGGTGTGCCGGTTGGTCCTCGTCGTGCAGCGTGCCGGATATGTAGATGTCGGATAGCTTGTCGAGCGTATAGGCACCGTCGTAGTTCGGATCGGCAGGTGGCTCGGGATTGCCGCCGTGGTACTCGCGAATGCTCCTGGTGGTCTTGTAGTCATCCTCGACGGTATCATGGGGGAGGAAATCGCGCCCCCCGGTGATGTGCTGAAGCGCGAGATGAATCAACGCCTTCGGCATACCGGCTGAGACGGCCCGATGGAAGTGACGAACCTGATAGAGCGATTGCCCGACGTAGCTCGAGTAGAGTCTCTCCTCGTACGGGGCAAGCGCGCCGACCGAGAAATCACCGGATTTTAGCGATTCGAAGACCTGTTCGGCGGCGAGCATCCCGGATTTGATCGCCAGATGGATACCCTTGAAGCTCCTCATATCGACCATCGACGCGGATTCGCCGATGAGAAGGGCGCCGTCGAGATAGAGCCGGGGGACGGAGTAGTAGCCACCCGCGCTAATGACCTTGGCGCCGTACTGGATAGGCTTCCCGTCTTTCAGTATGTCTTTGACAAACGGGTGCTCTTTGAATTTCTGGAACAGGCGATGCTGGTCGGCAAACGGGTCTTTGGTATCCAGGGGCAAGACGAGGCCGACCGAGATGAGGTTGTCGCCCATGTTGTACATCCACGTGCCGCCAACCGCGTCATTGGGGAAAGGGTAGCCCATCGTATGGATGACGCGTCCTTTTTCCACCCGTCCCTCGGGCATCTCGAAGATCTCTTTCACGCCGGTCTCGTACACCTGGCGTGATTTGCCTTCGAGAAGGTTGTGTTTTCGAATGAGTTCCTTGGAGAGATAGCCGCGGGGCCCATCGCCAAATAGCGTGACCCTGGCTTTGAGATCGATCCCGGGCTCGAAATTGCCCTTGCGCTCACCCTGTGCGTTGATGCCCTTGTCGCCTGTGGCGACGCCGGTCACGGTTGTGTCGTTCTCGAGGATCTCGACACCGGCGAAACCCGGAAAGATGTTCACGCCGACTGCTTCGACCTGTGTCGCCAGCCATCGGTTGAGCTTGGCCAGGGAAACGATCTGGTTGCCGTGGTTTGACATGTAGCCGGGAACGTACGGAAGCTTGCGCGCCTTGTCACCGGTCAGGTAGTAGAACGCATCTCCGGTAACGTCGCTCTCGATCGGGCAACCCTGCTCCATATAGTCCGGTACGAGTTCCTTCAGGGCGACGGGATTCATGACGGCGCCCGAAAGCCCGTGTGCGCCGATTTCCGAAGCTTTGTCGATGAGAACGATCATGGGTTCCAGGGTCTCTCCGCTACCGCTCGCGGAGACCTCTTCGTTATGTGCTTCGATCAATTTGGCAAGATGATACGCACCGGCAAGTGACGCCGGTCCGCCGCCGACGAACAGGACATCACAGTCGAGTGCTTCTCTTTCCTCCGCCGTGGAGAGTGTCGTATGGTGGGCAAATGTGCTCATCGCGCCTCTCATTAACGTTAAACTAGTAAACAGCTTGCAGCTATCAATCCTCGCGTGCATCCAATCCTATCACCTTTGTGGGCGCGAATCAAAACGCTTTTGGAGGCTGGGCTCGGACGCGATGGGACTTCGCCTGTTCCGCCCTGACATGCAAGACGCGGCGCATCGGACTGTCTGAGCAAGCGAATACCCGGCACGTTCAAGGTAACGTCCCTAACGGGCTGAATCGGCTTGACTTCGCCGTGAATCCGAGTAGTTTTAGCGTAAGCTCTGCCGGTGCGGATGCATCGATTTCGTGGACACGAAAGGGGTACTCGTTTGGTAACGAACGCTGGAACAACGGTTGTGGGGAAAGAAAAGCGGACGTGGTGGGAAAACGTCTATCTTCTCGAGATTGCCAGGGGAATGGGGATCACGATCTCACATTTCATCAAGAATATCGCCGCTCTGGGTAAGGGCAAGGTGGGAGAAACGTACCAGTACCCGGAGATCCCCAAGCCGATTGATCGTTTGTGGAAGGGGGAGCACCGTTTGATGCACCGCGAGGACGGTACTCCACGGTGTGTGGCGTGTAACTGTTGTTCAACGGCCTGTCCTGCTGATTGCATCCACATTGTGGGTGCGGACTCAGGCCAGGAGGGCGTCGAGAAATACCCGGTCTCTTTCGATATCGATATCCTGCAATGCGTGTTCTGCGGGTTTTGCGTGGAGGCCTGTCCGTGTGATGCGATACGGATGGACACCGGCAAGTTTCCTGAGGCCTGCTATGAGGGCCCCATCCACATGCTCGACATCGACTATCTGATGAACAACCATCCCGAGGATGTCAGTAAGATCAGCGAGGCCATCTACTAGGCGATCCCATCAGGACGGTTCCGGATCCGGCAGGATCTTTCCCGGATTGAGTATTCCCTTTGGATCAAAAGCGGTTTTGAGGCGACGCATGAGGTCGATCTCTTCGGGTGAGAAAGCGACGGGCAGATACTTCTTCTGTGAGTAACCGATGCCGTGTTCGCCGGAGATTGTTCCTCCCAGCGACACCGTCAACTCGAATATCTCGACGATCGCCGGGTCGAGTTTGTTCTTCCATTTATCATCGCTCATATCCATCTTGAGGATATTAACGTGCAGGTTCCCGTCGCCGGCGTGACCATAGCAGACCGTCTCTATGCCATAGCGGCCGGCGATCTCCTTGACTCCTATTAACAGCGGCACGATATTGTTTCGCGGCACGACCGTGTCCTCTTCCTTATAGACAGACAGCGACTTGACCGCCTCGCCGGCGGCACGGCGCATATTCCACAGATACTGCTGTTTGGCCGACGACTCGGCGAGCAGGACATCGCTCGCGCCCTGCTCCAGGACGATTTCGCACACCTTTTCGGCAAGGTGCTGAATCACCGATTCATCGTTACCATCGAGCTCGATGAGCAGCTGAGCGGCGGCGTCGCTGTTCGGAATCCTGATCGACAAATGTTTCTCGGAGATACGGATCGCGTCCTGCTCCATGAATTCGAGAACGGCCGGTGTGATACCGGCGTTCATGATGGCGGGCACGGCGCGCGCGGCCGCCTCAAGGGTAGGGAAGGGCACGAGGAGCGTGGTCTTGTATTTGGGTAGCGGGATGAGCTTGACAAAGATCTTCGTGATCACGGCAAGCGTGCCTTCCGAGCCGATGATCAGCTGCGTGAGATTGTAACCGGTGGCGTTCTTGAGAAGCTTGCCCCCGTGGTGGATGACTGTCCCGTCGGCAAGAACGGCCTCGATACCGGTGACGTAGTCTCTTGTGATCCCGTATTTGACCGCGTGGGGACCGCCGGCGCTCTCGGCGAGGTTGCCGGCCAATCGGCAGCTGCCACGGCTCGCCGGGTCAGGCGGGTAATACAACCCGACTTTCTCCACGGCTTCCTGCAACTCCTGTGTGATGACTCCGGGCTCGACGACGGCCATCAGGTTGTCGGTGTCGATCTCGAGGATCTTATCGAGGCGCTCGATGCCGAGAACGATGCCGCCGAAGAGCGGCAGCGCGCCGCCGGAGAGACCGGTGCCTCCGGCTCTCGGCGTCACTGCGATGTTTTCTTCCCACGCAATCTTCATTACGGGCGCCACGGCATCCGTGGTGGTCGGGAGAACGACGACCTCGGGTGCAAAAGCAAGATCCTCGGTTTCATCGGACGCGTAGATCTCGAGGGCCTCGTCATCGGTGCGCACGTTTTCCGCGCCGACGGCCTCGGCAAGACGTGTCAGCACTGCCTTTGTTACGGGGTTGAATTTCTTTTTTGTCATGGGATGGGTTTGGGCTCACGCGGGTAATGGATGTCGAATACGGACATTCCCTTAAAGTCGTTGGCTACGAAAAGCTTGCGATCGTACACGGTCACCTTGTTGGCATAGCCCCCATGGGTGTCAAGCCGCGGTCTGGGCTCGAGGGTCGCCGGCTTCTTGAACTCGAACACGGCGACACCGCGCAACCCGTCGGCGACAAAGATGAAGCCTTTGTGAAACACCACGCCGTGTGCCAGGTCTTTCGTTGGATATGTTGCCGCAAGCGCAACGTCTTCGGACAGCTTGAGGACGCTGACGCCGAATCGACCGTCGGCAACATACGCAGTCTGGCGATAGAAATCGATGTCGCGTGCGTCACCGGCCGTGGGTAGGGTCGCCACAATATCGGCGTTGCCTGTGTCGTCGATATCCACGACGAGGACGCCGGTCGAACCGGCGCATACGTACAGCGTGCCAAAGTAGAACGTCACGCCCCGAACGTAGCCCGCGGTCTGGAACGACCGGAGAATTCTCGGCTTCATGGGGTCGGATACGTCGACGAGCAGTGCGCCGACGCTGCCATCGGCCACCGCGAGGATGTCGCCACTGAGATCTACGGCCATTGCGGAGCCATCCGTGTCGAGGTGCGAAAGAACCCGGGGGGCTTCGGAGTCGGAGACATCGATCAGATAAAGGCCGGCCGGTCCTTGCGCGATATAGACGACGTCGTCGCCAACGGCGCACCCCGTGGCCGACTGAGGCAACGTCAGCGTCGAGATCACAGTCGGGGCGGCGAGTTGGGAGAGATCGAGGATCTTGAGCCCCGCGGTCACGGACAGATATCCGACGTTGTCCTTGACGGCAACGTGGAACGTGCGCGTTTTGAGCGGATCAACCACCTGGCGTTCGGCCAGCGCGGGACGCGCCACGACAACAGTGCATGCCAATGCTGCTAAGAGAAGGGAACGAAAACGCATGGGAGTTAGCTTAACAAAGTCCGCTTGGTTTGGCCACAGAATGTTGTTATGCTTTGTCGCGCACATACAACGAGATCAAGGGGGTCACCGTGCGTTACGCATACTCTGCTCTGTTTGCAATCGTGGGGCTTGCATGTTTGCTGCCCGTTGCGGCAGGACCGAGTGCAGCGGAGGAGACGATGCGCTTCGATGACTTCTTCGGGGACGGTGCGCTGAGGGTGGATGTCATTCACTCGGGTACACGCGACAGCCATGAGATATCCGTGCGGCGCGTCGTGAGAGAGCCGGTGTGGGGAGGCCCAAGGGTGAGCGTACCGCCGTACGACAGGGGGGCGTACCGCTTGGACGTCGTGGATGAGAAAACGGGGAAGCTCATCTACCGGCATGGTTTCAGCACGCTCTTCCAGGAGTGGACAACAACCGAAGAGGCACGGACGGTGAGGCGGGCGTTCGAGGAGACCCTGGAGATGCCATTTCCAAAGATGCGTGTCCGTCTGTCGGTCTTTGAACGTAAGAAAATGGGTGAGATGGCAGAGATCTTTGAGATGCGCATCGATCCGTCGGATCATCAGATCGGCGGGTCACCGCTCGTTCCGATTGGGGCAGAGGTCATCGAACTTCTCGTGTCGGGCGATCCTGCAGTGAAGGTTGATCTCGTTGTCCTGGGTGACGGGTACGCGCCGAACGAGAGGGTGAAGTTTGACGGGGATTGCGCACATTTCATGCAGACCCTTTTTGCGGTCGAGCCCTTCAGAAGCCGGCACGACCGATTCAACGTGCGCGCGGTATTCGTGCCATCGGGGGAGTCGGGTGTCGATGAGCCGCGAAAGGGAATCTACCGGGATACGGCGTTTGGAATGACGTTCGACATGTTTGAGGTCCCACGGTATTGCATGAGTCGGGCGGTTTGGGCAATCCATGATGCCGTGTCGACCGTTGCCCACGATGCCATCTTGCTCATGGCGAACAGCTCGCGTTACGGGGGCGGAGCAATCTACAATCACTACACAGTGTTTGTCAGCGACAACGAATACGATGACTATCTGCCGGTGCACGAGCTCGGGCACGGCTTCGGCGGTTTGGGGGACGAGTACTACTCCTCGGCCGTCGCGTACAACGAGTTCTACCCGCTGGGCGTCGAGCCATGGGAGCCGAACATCACGGCGCTGCTCGATCGCGACGACCTCAAATGGAAGCGTTTTGTCGACGACGGCACACCGATACCGACGCCGGAGGACGATCCCGAGTACGCCGCTGCGATCGGCGCGTTCGAAGGGGCAGGCTACGCGGCAAAGGGCTTGTATCGCCCCGCCACGGACTGCAAGATGTTCTCGAAAGGGAACCGTGCCTTCTGCAAGGTCTGCGAACAGGGGTTGATCGATGTGATCGAGTACTATTCGCCGAGCCTGGCCCGCTAGACCGCCGGCCTGCCGTGCAGTGTTCCCGAAAGCCCCCCCACCGTCTTGAGAAACACGAACGCCGGCAACACTCGCACGCGAATATTCTCATCCTGCGGATGCGCGAGAGACCCACGGGGATCAACCTCGGACCTCGACGACGGAGGAACGGACGCGGGGACGTCGCGCAGACACCGGTCAACCCGAAAGTTCGTAACGGTCGATTCGACATCAGATTATAATCAACACCTGAAGTGCCAAAAAGAACCAGTTGATCCCCGGGCCCCAGCGTTTTCGCCCGCGTGGGCGCCGGCAGAAAACTCAGATTGGGCGGGATTTCCGGGCGCGTTTTGCGTAGGCTCGTTGGAGGCAGCAAATCAGGGGCGTGAGGGGGCTGAGTATGCCGCGGAAGCCGAAATCTCCGTCGCCAGGGCTTACGACGCAACAGACAAGGGTTCTGAACTACATCGCCGCTTTTGTGGGTAGTGAGGGGCGTCCTCCGTCTCTGGAGGAGATCCGCGACCACCTGGGCCTCTCGGCGGTGAGTACCGTCCACGAGCACGTGGGTCTGCTCGTGGAGAAGGGCTATCTGTCGCGTCAGTGGAATCGCTCCCGTTCGATCGGAATGGCGGAGGGGTGCCGGCGATGGACACGCCTGGTGCCGCTCGTTGGCCGAATCATGACGGGGAAACGGCTCGAGGCGCTGCGCGCGCCGGAGGAGATCGCCGTTCCGGCGGCCTTTGCGACGGGCGCCGGTGACTTCGCTGTCACGGCCGGTGATGACTCGTTCGCGGAGTACGGTATTCTTGCCGATGATACGCTGGTGATCGCCGAGTCGGCCGATTCGATGCGTGCGGGTGCGCTGGTATTGGGGACGATGGGGGGTGACGAGATCGTTCTCCGGCGTATCGCGGAGACGGATCGCGAGCCGCCGGTGGCAGGTGTCGACGTGACTGGATGGATGGACTTCCGTGTGTTGGGTGAGGTCGCCGGGCTGCTGCGGAGGTACCGTTAGCGAGCCGCACGGCGGAGAGTGATTGCTGGAGGGGTATGGAAAAGTCGCAGAAGGTGATCATCGACGGCTACAATCTGATTTACACGGACGAGGGCTTAAGGCGCACGGCGTGCAAGGATCTGCAGGGTGCGCGCGATAAGTTGATAGGGCTCTTGAAGCAGTATATGGAGGGGCGCCGTGTGCAGATCACCGTTGTCTTCGACGGCCGCGGCGGGTTGGCGAACGCGGAGGCGGTTGTCCCGGGCAAGCTTCAGATGCTGTTCAGCGCCGGCAATGAGACGGCGGATGAAGTCATCATTGCGACGATCCGCCGGTCACCGAGTCCCCGTTCGTTCGTTGTCGTCAGCTCGGATATGGCCCACATCGGGCGAACGGCGAGGGGGTTGGGATGCGAGGTCATCGGATCGAAACGGTTTCTCGATCGCTTGGCCGCCAGTGAGTCCCCTGCGGGAGGCGGTGGGCGGAGTGAGACACGCCGCGACCTGGGTGACACGGACTACTGGTTGAAGCGGTTCAGCGAGGAAGGGGAAAACGCCGACGACACCGAATAGCGTTCTCGAGTGACGGGATCTCTTGCTGCGGCGGACGGACGCGATGAGCGCACCGCTACCTTTTCTTTCGAAAATCGATACGCACTTGCGTCCACATCGAGGCGGGTACACCGTTGACTCGGCCCGGTTCAAAAACGATTTGACTGGCTGACTCCAGGGCGGCGTCTATGCAATCCTGTGGGTGGTTGGAATCGAGGGTCTTGATGGTGATGATCGAGCCTTTCTCATCCACCTGTATCATCATGTCGATGTGATGGCCGAGGCAATGCCCGAGAGAGCGCGTGTCCGGCCAGGTGATTTCGATAGCACGCGGAGGGATCATGACCTCTTCAGGACCGATGTTGTGGGGAAGTGTCTGCGGGGATTCCCCGAGGAGGTTATCAACATCGAGCGGGGCGTCGGATTGGCCGCCCTCATCGATGGTGACGGCTTCCTGAGTCGCGACGGCGGGCTTCTGCTCGATTTTTCTTGTTTCGGTCGGCTTTGGATCCGCGTTCTCATTGACGGGTTCCTCCGCCTCGTCGGGGAGGGGATCCTCGATCTCGATCGGAATGGTCAGGATGGCCGTGGGGGCGAACGGCTCGCCCGTGCCTTCCGCCGTGCTGGTAGTCGTCTTCTTGAACATTGAGAAAAACGCCGGACGGACGGAAATAAAAAGTACCGCGTGGAGACCGATAACCACGGCTACGATGATCCACCACTCTTTGGCTTTCTTGTTTTCTGAAGCACGCAAGACATTGCCACCAATCCGGCACTACTGCGTCTACTCGACCCGGCGGTTTGAGGTCCCGTAACAAATGTGTCCGCACCAACGAACGTTTGTCAACAGCAGTGTGTATCTCCCGAAACGGTCGTGGCGACAGATGCCGAGCCGGACCGCCGCCGTTCTCGACACCCTGCGAACCGTCCCCAACTTGATGTCCCTGGCCAGGCTCGTCATCGCGATTGCGGCCGCCGTTCTCTTCGCCACCGAAAGCCTGGAGGTGCTCGCCGTCTTTCTGTGTCTGGTTGGCGTGATCCTGGATGTCGCCGACGGGTGGTACGCGCGGAAGTTCGGGCAGTGTTCGCAACTGGGCAAGTTCCTCGACCCCCTCGCCGACAAGCTGCTGATGACCGTCGTGTACGGCGTAATCGCCGTCAAGATGAACACGTTCCCGATCTGGGCGCTATTTGCGCTCGTGGCAGGCCGGGATCTGCTCGTCACCGCTTCCCGGTCGGTTCACATGATCAAACACGGGTGCACCTATTCTTCCGACGGCCTCGGAAAGGCCAAAATGGTCGTCCAGAGCGCCGCTGGAATTGGGATCCTCGGCTACGCCTATCTCCTTTCGCCCGACTTCTCTTTTTCGCCTTATCCGGTGGTTATTGTACTACTTGTGATCACTTTGATGTCTTATGTATCCGCGGGGCGCTATCTGCTCTCCAGAAGCCTCAAATAGCCATCGGAATCCCCTCTCGAACCCCGATGTTGCCTCTTTTTCAGGCGCCGAGGAGCGCCGCGTGGGGGCTAAAAGCAAAGGGGGCTGTTGCCGACCAAGACAAACCCCCTTTGGCTACCTCCACGTAGTGGATTGGCTGGTAGCACTAGTAACTTATTCTGTATTAAAGCCGTTGTCAAGCCGTGGCCTGATTCGTATCTTTAACAAGGTGGGGATGAAAGCGTTACTCAAGACATATCTCGTGTATCTTCTGTCGATTGCGATTGTCTCGCTGGCCCTGCCTTCTCCGGCGGTTGGCGGCGGTGGCTTCCCGTCCGGCAAGCCCTCATCCGACGAGGCTGCAGCGCCGGCCCTACGCATGGATAATGTTTCGCCGTTCGGTGCCATCGGTCACGCGTTCGCGTTCGGTGACACGACGGACTACGAATTTCCCGAGGAGGAAGAGGCCAAGGGGGTGTGGAAGGACGTGGCGCTGTGGTTGGTCGTGGCGGGATTCGCTGCTTTCTTCATCATCAAGGTTTTTCTCGAGGGAGACAAGGACGAGCCCGCGAAGGAGGAAGGGGGCAAAGAAATCCCACCGACGGCGTTCATCGTTCCCCAGCCGTCCCCTCCGTCCCCAGCGGGGCCTTAGCAAAGCTCCGTCGTTGTTCTGCCACCTCGCCGGATTGGTGATCCCGTACCGAAATCTGAAGGATGTAGTCGCCCGGATCCAGGGCGCCGATATCAACGGCGAGATCTTCCTCCGCTCGATGGCGTGCGCCCTGGCGCTGCAGGGTCTGTGATATGACGGGGTCGCGGCCTCTCGCCAGCCCGATCATGTTTCTCAGGTTGCGCCTGAGTCTCGCCCCCCATCCCTTGGGCCGATCATCGGCCTCATAGATCGAGTATGTGATCTCGTATTGGCTTTGCGATCGAGTGACATCGAGATTGTAAACCTCCAGGTAGAGCCTGAGCCTCTCCGATTGCCGACACACACCGCCGGGGTTTGGATAGAACGTCTTGCCACCGCGCCGGATCATATCCCGCTCGCCCCCGGCCGGCGGCTCCTGATAGAAAAGTATGTCGCTCAACACCAGCTTGTCGGTGAGGTACCGGGCGGCGTCCGTTCTGCCATCGAGTCGCGCTCGTGCTCGGGTCAGGGCGTCCTCGAGACAAAACGCCACGCGAACGGAATCCAAAGGAACGTCGTATTGCTGCACCATTCGATACGATTCCTCGCCTCTTTCTGCGGGAAGCATCAAAGCCATACCAGACAGCGTATCCGCGTAGACAGCCGTATTCACCCATTCCTCATCGAGAAAAGCGGTCCGCACTAGGAATCGATCCGAACGAGCGAAGTCGATGTATTTGCCCATCGTTTCCAGATCGATCTTCATCGCGAGATAGAGATCCGTTGACGATGCGTCCCCGCGAAACGTGATGACATCCATGAACCCGGGGATCTCCCAGTAGGGGGACACGTAGTGAGTGGTGGGCGGGTCGAGATACAGGGCTTGTGCGGCGTAGTGATACCGGTAATCCATCGGGATCATGTAGTTGCCATTCAAGAACTCGTCGCGAAACCACAGCGTCATTCCGACGAATTCATTGTTGTAGATCCACATCTCCATGGGGCCGGTGAGCGATCCTCCAGCGAGCGTGGACCCCACGCCATCCGGCATTCCAAACTTGATGACGGCCTTGCCGCGTTCCGTCTCCCAGCCGCGAAGCCTCGGAGTGTAGCTGTCGTAAAAGGCATCTGCGAGATACATGCGCTGGACGTGCTCCAGGTATCGTTCGTTGAGCGGTGTGGTGAGGTCCGGGTCTCGCTCCGCCCAGAACACCCGTTCGATTCTCTTGCGCCTCTCATCCGGTGCGAAGCGGTAGTCGTACGCCTCCTCGTCGGTGAGTATCGCACGGATATCCTGGTAGCCGTTTCGCTCATCCTCATCGAGAAGCCCCAGAGCCGTCGCGAACAGGGAATCACAAAAAACATAATCCAACCGTCGAAAGGCAATCGTTCCGCGGAGGAAATAGGCCTCCGCGAAATCCGGGTGCGCGGCCATGCATTTCTCGGAAGCGGCGATTGCACTCAGCGTGTCGCCTCGTGCGAAGTTCACGAATGCCAGTTTATAGAATCCGGTCGGGTTGTCGGGATCGCATTGCACGACGTTTTGGAAATAAGGAACCGCCTTTCCGAGGTACTCCTTGTAGGTCTGCATGTACTTCCATTTCCGAAACCAATCGAGCCCCAGGTACAGTCTCGCTTCGCAGTTGTCGGGAGCGAGACGGAGGACCTTGTGAAAACACCGCGCGGCGTCCCCATAGAAGGTCTGCGCGTAGTATGTCTTGCCCAGCTCGAGCCAAAGACCCGCGTGATCGGGATACTGCTGGAGACCGAGCTCCAGGACTTTTTGAGATTGGAGACGTCCGGTGATGGTCCCGGCCGAGCGATACAGGATCCCCATCTGCACGTAGCGTTGGGGTGCTGCGCGCCCCGAGTGCACGACGCCGTCGAGGAGCTTGATCGCCCGGGCGGTGTCGCCCCTGGCGAGAGCGGCATCGGCGCTTGCCTCGAGCTTCGCGGGGTCCCTCTTAAAGAGCGAGCAGGATTGCAGACTCACGAGGGCAACCGCTGCAACGAGGAGTCTCGAGATGAATCGGTTCCGGTTCATGACAATGCGCTTCACGCAGTTCTCGCCTATCCCGTGGGGACGCCGGTTGAGCCTGTCCTGGAAGGGCTGCGACGCGTCGTGGAAGGGCTCCAACCGGCGGATGTAACGCGGCCGAAAGGTCCGCGTACATAGGAAATATACAACGGCTCTTGGCGCCGATAAACCCCCGTGGTTCACTCGAGCGACAAAAGAAAAGAGGGCCCTCGTTCGAGGGCCCTCCCATCGTCTCATGCACAATCGGCTCTACAGGCTCCTAGACATCCTTCTTTGGACCAAATGTTTTCTTTTCGTCACGGAACGTCACGCCCAACGCCGCGTCGCTGTTTTTCGTCACGATGCGGAAGGACAATGCCTTGCCCGATGCGATCGGCTTGTCGGTCGTCCGAAACATGATCATGTCATCTGTCGCGATACCAACCCACCCGTCGGGTGCGAAGATATCCTCGATAGACGCGCTGGCGTCGGACACGGTGATGCCATAGACGGCCTTGCCGGCGGCGGAAACCTTGAGGACGACTACAGGGGAGCCGTCTTCGGTCGGGACAACGCTCTTTGTTACTGTGGGATCCGCGGCGAGGGCGGGCAGCGCCATCAAGACGCAAAGGGCCCCAGCGAGAAGAATCGTACGATTGAAGCGAGTCATTACTGACCTCCTTCGATGCTGCAAACCTAGGATGCTAGAACAGGAAGATCCTAAGCAAATGACTGCTTATTTAGAGTGTCACATCAAGTGGTGCTTGCAGAACCTTGCTACCAATAGCATACGCCATGGGTCCATGTCTGCTTGCCACATATAATTGTACCACATCTCGCCCCACGGTGTCGAGGGCCGGACGCGGACCGGCATACTAACAAGCCGTTTTGGAGCAGGTTAGCAGTGCGATAAGAATCCCTTGGTATTCGGGCGCTGGTTCTATAATATTACGTGCTGAAGGCCCATAACACCCGCCCCGATACGGTGTTCCATGATAGCCCGATGGCTGTGGACAACTCTTGCTCTGTTGGTGACGCTCGGTTCACCCTGCCGCGGCGTGGCCCAGGAGGAGCTCGGTCCGTCCGAGGCACTCGCCAAACAGGAGCTTGAGCGATATCTCAGGTTCCGTGAGCGCCTCGCGGAGGAGCGCATCAAGAAGGCGGATGACCCGCAGGGGTCGTTCGACGCGATCCACTACGACATCACAATCGACATCGATGTGCCCGCAGAGACGATCGCGGGCAGCGTCGATTGCCGTGTAGTCTCCACGGTGCCATCGCTTACCCATCTCGTCCTCGATCTCCTCGAAAACATGACGGTCGCCGACGTTCGGGAGGCGGGCGTTCAGGTATCCTTCAGTCATGCCTCGGGTCTTCTGACAATCCAGCTGAACGGGACGTACGCGGTCGGAGACACGGTGTCGGTGACCGTCGGCTACTCCGGACCGCCCGGCGTCACGAACGGCGAGTTCAACATCGATGTCTTCGCATTTGGCGTACATCCCTGGGACGGGACGCAAACGGCGATCTACACGATCAGCGAGCCCTTTTTTGCGCGCGCGTGGTGGCCGTGCAAGGATGTGCCGTCCGACAAAGCCACGACCACGATGCGGGTGACCGTGCCCGACACGTTGATCGTCGTGTCCAACGGCGTGCTGGCGGGCGAGAACGATCTCGGCGGGGGACGAAAGCAATACGAGTGGGTCGAGAGCTACCCGATCGCGACCTATCTCGTCTCCCTGGCGGTTTCCAACTACGAGGTTTCCAGGGAGTATTTCCGCCATTCACAGACCGACTCGATGCCTGTCGAGTATTACGTGTATCCGGAAGACACGGCAAAGGCCCGCGTCGATTTTTCGAACACGGTATCGATGCTCGAGTACTTCTCGGATCGGTTCGGCATGTATCCGTTTATCGACGACAAGTACGCGATGGCCGAAGTCAACCTTCTCGGTGCGATGGAAAACCAGACGTGCACGAGCTATGGGCATGTGTTTCTCACGGGGGACACGAACCACAGGTTTGACTACCTGGTGGCGCACGAGCTCGCGCATCACTGGTGGGGCAACTCGATATCGCCGGCGGACTGGCCGGAGATCTGGCTGAACGAAGGATTCGCGACATACTCGGAAGCGTTGTGGCAAGAGCACGTGCATGGCTCCGAGGCCTACCGGACACACATAATCAGACCGGGGCGGAGACGGGATTTCAGGGGGACGCTCTACGATCCGCAGGATTTGTTCTCGCTCAAACACGTGTACTGGCGTGGGGCGTGGGTGCTGCACATGTTGAGGGGTGTGATGGGGGACTCGGCTTTCTTCGACGCGCTTCGCGCTTACGCAGCGGACAGCCGCTTTGCGTACAGGCACGCGACGACAATCGAGTTTCAGACGCTCTGCGAGCAGTACTACGGCGGTTTGCTGGACTGGTTCTTCCAGCAGTGGGTCTTCTCATGGAACGAGTGCCCGGACGGCGACTTGGAATGCGAGCAGCCGGTCCAGTACGAATACGCCTGGGCACAATTTCCGGAGAGCGGTACGGTCGATCTGTCGATATGGCAGACGCAAATCGGTTCGGTGATATCGATGCCCATCGAGGTGCGTTTGACGCTCGCATCGGGCGACACGACGGTCGTTTTGTGGAACAGCCGGCTGGTGGAGAAATACGAGATCGTCGTGTCCGAGCCGGTTCTCGCGCTCGCCATCGACCCCGACGAGTGGATCATGAGATCCGTTTCGCCGCGGGAGCTCAGCGCCTTTCCCGGTCTCAACGTGTATCCGAATCCTTTTAACGACGGGACGATGATCTCGTTTGAGAACAACGAGGCCGGCAACGTTACCCTGGAAGTCTATGACGTCCGCGGCGCGAGGGTCCGTGCGCTCCACGCTGGATCTCTGCCTCCGAACTACTACGAGCTGTCATGGGACGGCAAAAATGACACTGGGCAGCCGGTGGCCTCCGGTGTATATTTCGTGCGTCTCGTGACACCCCAACGTTGGGGGCTTCGCAAGGCGGTGGTGGTCAGGTGATGGGGAAGCGACGAACCGAGTTCCATTATTCAAGAAGGGAATGAATCACAAATGCGCGTTCGCATGTTTCTGTTGGTGAGCACACTATTATTCCTGCCGGCTCTTACGCAGAGCGAGGTTCTCTTTCTGAAGGACGGGTCAGCGATTCAGGGAGAGCTCAAGAGGCTGGTAAACGACACGCTGTATTTCGAGACGTCGTTCGGGGCGAGTATACGCGTTGCCAGAGCGCGGGTGGCCAGGATCGATTTCGCCGATTCACCATCCGTTCAGCCGCCCGGCGGAGGGCCCGGTGCGATTGCGCAGCAGCGCTCGGTGCCCGGTACAGTGATGGTGGGCTTCGACAAGGTCAAGCTGAGAAGCAAGGTCGTCGTCAACCGCGGAAAGGACGAAGACACGATCCTTCGCGCGAACTGGATCGAGTGCGCCTGGTACGCGGGTTCCATCAAAGTCTACTCACAGATCGACTCGGTGATCGACAAGACGATCCGCAAGGGACCGGAAACTCGATTCAGCAACGACATGAAACCGCAAGATTTCAAGATCGCGCTCGCGCCGGGTACGTACGAGTGTCGTCTCTTCATCCGGAACAACGTGCCCGAGGGTTACGAAACGAGTTTTGCCGAAGGTCCGCTGGCGAAGGTGCTCGTTGTCAATCAGGTCACAGTACATCCCGCCCAGACAACCCAAATCCGCGTCGGCATGAAGCGCAAGATGAAAGTGGGCTCGCCACAGCTCTTCGTCTTCGACTAAGAGCTCGCAGGGCTGGCCGCGGGTCCTCGCCTGCCTGTCCTCTGAAAGAGGGTCCCCGGAGGGGGTCGTCGATTGCCCCACAAGTGCTCGCAGGGCTCCGCTCTTGCGGGACGACGCCACCCCGCAGCCAACGCCGCAGAAGGGCCTCGCGCGCTCCCTCAAACGTCCCTTGCAGCGATCTACTTTTCGTCGATGGATTTGATGGATTTCAGTACGAGCTCTTTTAGATCGCCGTCCGCCCGGGCGTTTTCGAGTGACTTCTGCAGATACGCTTCCGCCTGGTTGGTGTCATCTAGCTCGATATAGAGAAGCGCGAGGTGGTAGAGAACCCACGGGTCATCGGGTCGCCTGTAGAGGGCCTTGTCGAACGCTTCGCGGGCCTCCGTGAGCCGCCCCGTGGACAGGAAGAGCTTGCCCATACTCAGGTACGCTTCCGGGAAATCATCCCGTTGCTGGACGGCCATGCGGTAGTTGGCCATTGCGGCCACGTAGCGTTTGTTCAGGAAATGAACATCGCCCAACCCCTTGTAGGCCTCGGGAAAGATGCTCTTAATATCCAGCGCTTTTTCAAACATACCCTCGGCCTGTTTGGCGTGACCAAGGGCGAGGTAACACAAGCCCAGACCGAGCACGGCCCCTGTGTTCATCTCATCGTGGACGTATACTTGCTCGTACTCGGTAATGGCCTCTTCGTACAGCTCGCGCTGGTAGAAGACGTAAGCCAGACCAAGCCGGGCTTCGTCGGAGGACGGATCACTTTTCAAGGCGCGGTAGAGATAGTACGTCGCCTGGTGGTACTTTTCCGTGCGCGCGTACAGTAATCCAAGGTAGACGTATGTCGGGTTGTAGGACGGTTTGATTGTCAGTGCGTGTACGAGATGTTCCTCAGCGGTCTCGAAATCACCCTGATCGAGATGAAGTATGCCGTAGCTGACAAGCGCCTGGTGAAACTCACCGTCGAGTCGGATGGCGAGCTCGTACTCTCTGCTTGCCGCCTGGAACGCACCCATGGCGGCGTAGGTCTCGGCGATGTTGAATCGAAGAACGGCATCGTCGGGGTAGTGCTCCTGCGCAATCCTGAACTGGGCCAGCGCTTCTTTGTAACGACCCGCGGCATAGTATGCGACACCAAGGTTGAGGTGGGCATCCGGATCCTCCGAACGCAGCTCGATGGATCGTTCAAAACTATCTGTAGCACCGTCGAGATCGCCGGCATCCATCGCGTCGAGGCCCTGGTTGTAATAACGCAGCGCCTTGTCGCCGCAGGAGACGAGCGACAGTACAACGAGTATGGATAGCAAGAGCCGTGCGATGTTCATGACCGACAAAGGCTATGAGGAAACCGGTGTGGTTTGCAAGCGCATTTACGCGTCGACTGGGGTTCTGGTGGGGGGCTGCTCGCCGTGCGGCTCTTCCTGCGGTTGGTCGATTGCCTTGACTTTGACCTTCCGGATCGATGTGCGGACAACGAACACGAGGACGTTGTTCGAGTTGGGGTCGCCCGGCACGAGAAAAAATCCCTGGCTCTGAGAGGAATACTCGCGGCAGTAACCAAAGATCACTTCGTCGTCGAAAAACTCGACGAGCACCCTGTGGGTGAGATCGGAGTCGGCGAAAAAACCCTTGCGCTCGCGGTAGCTGGGGTTGCCGTCCAGCTCGTGGACGAAGAACAGGGCCTTCAAGTCGCACAGGGTGACGTGGTGGGTACGGCCGTCTTCGCCACTCAGCATGAACGCGGCCTGGTTCGAATCGAAGTCGTCCGTGGTCCCCTTGAGCAGGGTTCCATCACGGAAGCGCGCAATCACCTTATCGGTCGCAAGTTTGGACATGGCGCAGCCCAATCGTGCAACTTTTGTACCAAGCGGAAAGCCCCGTGGGGCTCAACCCCGCAAGACCCTATTCAGCCAGCTTTTTGAGAGCCTTGGTCAGTGGCTCGACGATGTCGATCGGGACCGGAAACACCAGCGTTGAGTTCTTCTCGGCCGCGACATCGGTCAGAGTCTGCAGAAACCGAAGCTGGATGGTCACGGGGTTCTGGCTGATGGTCTCGGCCGCGGCGAGGAGCTTTGCCGCTGCCTGGTTCTCACCCTCGGCATGGATGACCTTTGCCCGCCGGTCGCGCTCGGCCTCGGCCTGTTTGGCGATCGCCCGCTGCATCTCGGTTGGGAGGTCGACATGCTTGATCTCGACGAGGGATACCTTGATCCCCCAGGAGTCGGTCTGCTCGTCGATGATGCGTTGCAGCTGTTGGTTTATGGAATCTCGTTCGGCAAGAAGCTGGTCGAGCTCGACCTGCCCCAGAACAGAGCGGAGAGTCGTCTGCGCCAGCTGTGTTGTGGCATAGAGAAAATCCTCAACCTCGACGATCGCACGGTCGGCATTCATTACTCGAAAGTAAACGACCGCGTTGACTTTGATGGAAACGTTATCCTTGGTGATGACGTCCTGCGGTGCCACATCCATCGCCACCACACGCAGACTGACGCGAACCATTCGATCGATGATGGGAATGAGGATGATGAGCCCCGGTCCTTTGACGCCCACGAGTCGGCCGAGCCTGAAGATCACACCTCGTTCGTACTCACGCAGAACACGAATTGCGCTGGCCAGAATCATGATCCCTACAAATACAATCGCTAGTAAGGGAATGCCCACTTAGGTAACCTCCCTTTCTGAAGGCTTGACAGTCAGCACCATACCATCCACCGCTACGACCTCAACCTTCGTGCCGTTTGCAATGGGCTCATCACTTCTTGCGTTCCAGTATTCGCCGTGGACAAACACCGACCCGGTCTCTCCGATGTCCGACTTGGCCGTTCCCACCTCGCAGATGAGACCGCGACCGCCCGTAGCCACCTTCTTGGCTTGCGCCCTGAGACCCATCCCGGCCGCGAAGAGAAAGAAGAACGCAGTGAAGATCACCGCAGGAATGATTACGGAGAACGAGACTCTCATGAAGGGCAACGGCGAATCGATAAACATGATCGATCCGATGATCATGGCGACAACACCCCCAACGGTTAACAAACCTCCCGACGGAATCTTGATTTCGAGTAAAAACATAATGATGGCCAGCAGGATGAGAGCGACACCCGCGTAGTTTACGGGAAGGAGCTGCAGGGCATAGAAGGCGATCAGAATGGCGATGGCACCAATCACACCGGGGAAGATCGCTCCCGGGTTCTGGAGCTCGAAGAAAATCCCGAATATCCCGAGGAGCATGAGCAGATAGGCGATATTGGGATCGGACACTTTCGCGAGGAAGCGCTCCCGAAGCGAAGGTTCGACCGTGATCGTACGAGCGCCTGCCGTCGCAAGTGTCAGTTCCTCTCCGGCGGCTTCCACGGTGAAGCCATCGAGCTGCGACAGCAGGTCGGCGAGATCTGTCGCGATGATATCGACCACGCCGATCTCGTGAGCCTCCTCGACCGTGGATGAATGGCTCTCACGAACAATCTTCTCCGCCCAATCGACGTCGCGCCCGCGATCTTTCGCAAGACCCCGCGCGTAAGCAGCCGCATCATTGGTCACCTTTTCCGACATCTCGTCGTCCATCTCTCCCTGGCCGACCGGGACCGGATGTGCAGCGCCGATGTTGGTACTGGGTGACATCGCCACGACGTGAGAGGCGAGGCTGATGATCGCGCCAGCGCTGGCCGCGCGTCCCCCGGCCGGGTGGACAAAGATGACAACTGGTGTCGGGCTCGCAAGGATCTCTTTGATGATGGCACGCATGGAGGCGTCGAGCCCACCCGGGGTGTCCATCATAAAGAGTACACACTGCGCTCGCTCCGCGTTGGCCCGCCAGATCACTCTCTGAACGTAGCCCATCGTAACCGGGCCGATCGGCCCCTTGATAACGCCCAGTACGACGACCCGTGATCTTGTCGTGTCAATTGATGCGGGAGATGATTGCAGGGGGGCTTGCGCGTCGCGGGACTGGCAGCCGATTGCGAAGAGCAGGAGGCACAATCCGAAAGCGATGGGCCGGTTATTTCGAGCGCCGTCTGTCAACATGCAATACCTGGTACGATTCGGTTACGTTGTTCAAACCACGAAACCTTCTTCTTTAGTTAATGTTAACGGAATACGTTCTCAAAGCAATCGATTTTTTCACCCCCCTCAGCGGATCGGCCGCTGAGGGGGGGGGCGTTCGGCACTGGTTTTGGCCCGACCTTTGCAAAAACGTTGATCGAGCCCGGTTTTTGGTCTAGATTGACCGGGATAACACTTGCAGCTTCAGCAAAGGAGTGAACGCCTTCAGTCAAGTCCTTCTGCTCAATGCCTCTTTTGAGCCACTGAATGTGATCAACTGGAAAAGGGCACTGAAACTGATTTTCCTCGAGAAGGTCGAGGTGCTCGAAGAAACGGATCGCGAAGTACATTCGGTGAGCGACAGTCTGCGCGTGCCCGCCGTCGTGCGGCTGCTTCGCTTCGTTGGGTTCCGAAAGAGGGACATCAAGTTTTCTCGCCAGAACATCTATGCTCGAGACAAGTACCGCTGCCAGTACTGCGGCGAGAAGCTGAGACCAAGCGAGCTTACCTGTGATCATGTGATCCCGCGATCACGGGGTGGTTCGACGACGTGGGCCAATATTGCCACCTGCTGTCGTCCATGTAATCGCAAGAAAGGCGGAAGGACACCTGCGGAGGCCGGTCTCAAGCTGCTCAAGAAGCCGATGCGACCGAGCTGGCTCCTCGGCTTTCACGCGCGGTTTTCGATCCAGCAGCCCCCCGTCGCCTGGCGAGAGTATTTGTTCTGGAGTTCGAAGGGGAAGCGATAGAGTCTGCGACGGATGTCGTGATTGCGGGGTGGGGAGGGTTGGTGCCGGAGGTCGGACTCGAACCGACACGGAGCCAGGCTCCGGGGGATTTTGAGTCCCCTGCGTCTACCAGTTTCACCACTCCGGCCCCTTGTTTTGGGGAATGATGTTAGCGAGTTAACCTGGCTACTGTCAAGGGCGTTCGCCCGTTTTGCGCCACCTTTCGCTTGACTTGCCGAAACGATTTGATAAGGTGTTTGCGCTTGGGGTTGTAGCTCAGCTGGGAGAGCACTTGTCTGGCAGACAAGAGGTCACGGGTTCGATCCCCGTCAACTCCACCATGCTATGATTACAACCATATCTATAGCGCGTGAACTCGGGGTCCCCTGCAACGGGGACTTAGTTCTTTTGAGCGAGGGAACGCGACTGATGTCGGCTCCGACCAATCGAGGCTAAACGTGACGCGGCTCGTATGCATATTCGAGGACAAGAAGTTCTCCAACTTCTTTCCGTTATCGTTGAGTCAGCCGGTCTTTGCGCTGCGGATTGGCACTCGAAGCTTAAGCACCCGCCTGCAAACGGACAGCGGGGGGGAGAAGTTTGGCGTGTTGTGCAGGGACTATCTCGCGGCGTTGGTGGCTGCCAAGGACCCGGAGGTTGCCGTCAACGATTTGCCCGATGGCGACACAGTGTTCTTGAACGGACGCCTGCTGTGCTATGGCACTGAGCTAAACGAGCTGCTGGACAAGATCCCGGACGGTGGTATCGCCGTCAAGGGGGGGTATGTGGTTGCGGCGAAGCTTCCCGGGGAGGTGGCGAAGGACTTTGCGGGTTACATTCGCGGACGTATCTCGGAGGAAACGAGCGAGCAGCTCTGTGAGGAGCTCCGCGGCTATGTGATCGGCGGCAAGAAACCGGCGCCGGGCAAAGCAAAAACAAAGAAGAAGGCTCCCGAGGCCGAGGCGGCCGAAGGGTCTTTCGAGGACGATCACGCGACGGGTCAGGATGCCGTTGCGGAAAAACTGCCCCAGCGGCTGCTGCAGTTTATCGATAAGCACAATCTCACCCGGCTGGACACATCGGAGGTGCGGCTGCTGTCGTTCCCATGGCAGATCATCGAGGAGAACCCGGTTGCCATCGAGGACGATTTTCAGAAGTCACCGTTTCGTGGCCAGTCGGAGGAATCGATCGTGTACCCCGGCGTGAAGATGGTTGGGGAGGAGGATATCTTTATTGGTGAGTCGAGCGTTATTCGGCCTGGTGTTGTGCTCGACGCGTCCTCGGGGCCGATCATCATCGGTGACGGCACGACGGTGATGCCGAATGCCACCATTCTCGGACCCGTGTGTATCGGGAAGGGGTGCATTGTGAAATCGGGGGCGAAGATACTCGAGGGTACCTCGATCGGGGATACGTGCAAGATCGGCGGTGAGGTCGACCAGACGGTTTTCGGCGCATACTCCAACAAACAGCACGACGGGTTTATCGGACACTCGTATATCGGCGAGTGGGTGAACATCGGGGCGGGTACGAACAACAGTGATCTCAAAAACAACTACAGCCCCGTGCGCATGTGGTCCGCCGGGATGATTCGCCAGACGGGGAGGCAGTTTCTTGGATTGATCATGGGGGACCACAGCAAGACAGGAATAGGCATGCTGTTCAATTCCGGAACCGTTGTCGGGTTCAACTGCAACCTCTATGGCAGCACGATCATTGACAAGTTCGTGCCAAGTTTCTCGTGGGGACAGAGTGGTGAGATGACCGACTATCAGCTCGAGAAGGCACTTTTGACCGCTCAGGTCGTCATGGAACGGCGCAATGTTAAGTTCGATAAGGTCTATCGGAGTGTTTTTCAAAGAATCTTCGAGCTCACCGAGAAATGTCAGAGGAACGTGTAGAGCATTCCGCCTTTACACGAAACGACAGGGAACACCCCGACACCATTCGCCACCGTCGTCGCCGATCCGCAACAGTCGGGTGTCACGCGCTATCCGTCCGCTAGATAACGCACAGCACCGGGTCTCCGAACGGTTCGACGTATCCGACATCAGCACAAGCGCTTCCACGAACTACCCGATACAAGGCTTGCGCAGACTCGCCCAGGCTCGGTCGGGGCAGATCCACGCCCGTGCAGACGCGTGTTCAATGCAGGCTCCGTAAGTGACTATTTCACAAGACGAAAAACCGATCGACCCGGGTAATTCCCGGGCCGGCGGCGGATGTTCGCCCGTGGCATGTTACTTGATAATGGAAGGGCAGAGATCAGAAATAACCCTGCCTTGACCGTGACTTGCTATGGCGTAGGCCCATTCCTCAAGGTTAATGCCGTTCGACGTGTCCATGCACACGACAAGGCGGGGCTTCTGTCTCTCACTTCCAACCACCTCCCAGCACATTCCGACAACTCCATGAAGGGGACATAGTCTCATTGCCGTTACAGGGGACATAGTCTCATTGCTAACACAGACAACTCCATAGGCGTTGACACGAAAGCAATGACTTGTTATGTTCCGACGCGCTCGGGCACAGCGAGGTGCCCCGTTCAAAAGAGATAACGGTTTCTAGCTTCGTCGAACGCGATCGTCTCATGGAAAGAAAGCGAAACGTGGCGTTCCTTCTCCTCTTCGGCGCTGCCGTAGTGGTGACGTTGCTCTTCGTTGCGGTGTATCTCGGGTTGCTATTTTTCTCGACCGATCATGTAGCGCTGGGTGATGCCATTGCGGTCGTCGATGTTCGTGGAGAGATATACTACGACCGGTGGAAGATCGATGAGATCGAAGCCCACCGGGACAACGACAAGGTGAAGGCCGTGCTCGTTTTTATCAACAGCCCCGGTGGTGGCGTGACCGCGTCACAGGCAATCTACGAGGCTCTGCTGAGCACGAGAGAGAAGAAGCCGGTGGTCGCGTTCATGGCCTCGGTCGCCGCCTCAGGCGGGTACTATGTGGCGTGCGCGGCGGATTCGATCATCGCCCACGAGGGAACGCTCACGGGCAGCATCGGCGTGATCGCGTCGTTTCTCCACACGGAGGAGCTTTTCCATAAGATCGGCCTGGATGTAACTGTTATCACGGCAGGCAAATACAAGGACGTCGGATCTCCGCACCGGCTGATGACCGAGGAGGAGCGGGCGTATCTCGGCGGGTTGCTCGACGACGTTTACCAGCAGTTTCTGAGGGCGGTGAGCCTCGGACGGGACATGCCGGTCGAGGAGGTAGCGGAGATCGCGGAGGGACGGCTGTACACGGGTGGGCAGGCTCTGCGCCTGGGTCTCGTCGACCGTCTGGGTACGTACGAGCAGGCGCTCCAGACGGCAGCCTCGATGGGTGGTATCGAAGGCGAGCCCAGGGTGATTCGCAAGCGCAAGAAGCGGTCGCTGGTGGAGCGAATCCTGGGGCAGGAAACCCCCAGGTTGCCGCTGGCCCATGGCGAGCGGATGCGCTTGGAGTACATAATCCCGTAAACTATTATTTGACACCGTTTCGTTAGTGTGTTAATTTGATTCGGCTGGACAATTCTGTTCTTTTTGCCCCCGGTGCACATGCTGTCGAAGAATGACCTCGGGAGGTCACATCAACGGGTGGGGGCGATATGCCTGTGTAGTGGCAAGAAAACCGGAATGAGGTGAAGGCTATGACAAAAGCGGACCTGGTGGAAGAAATATCGAGACAGACAGGACTCAACAAAAAGGACACCAGCATAGTTGTAAATGAAATCATTGGAAATATTTGTAAAGCACTGGCCGAGGGCGACAAAGTGGAGCTTCGCGGATTCGGGAGCTTCAAAGTCAAGGAGCGTCGCGCGCGCAAAGCGAGAAACCCTCGTACCGGTGAAGGAGTCTTTGTTCCTGCCAAGCTGGTGCCCTATTTCAAAGCATCGAACGAGTTGAAGTCGCGCGTCAACAGTTCAGGCAACAAGCCAGAGTAGAGAGGTCGAGCAGATGCCCTGCGGGAGAAAACGCAAGCGCAAGAAGATCGCCACGCACAAGCGTAAGAAGCGGCTTCGCAAGAATCGTCACAAGAAAAAGAACCGCTAGACCACCGGTTTGGGTGGTGGTGTTTCTCCCGAGGACAGACCCAGAAGCTCGAGCTCATGTGAGCCGAGGGTTCGGTCTTTCCTGACGCGCCGAACCGACGTCAGAGCAAACACTTTCCGGAGAGATTCGTTCAATGACGGACAACGAACGCAGACGAGCCGTGCGGGCGCCTGCCAAGCTGGCGATGGAGATCAAGCTTGGGGGCCGTGACCGGGCTTTGGCCGAGACGATCAACGTCAGCGCAAACGGGGTTTATTTTTTCAGCAAAACCCACATCCCGCCGCTCACGCGGCTTCAGATCACCCTGATGCTTCCGCAGCACGGTGAGGGCCCCAAGCCGGCGCATAGACAGGTTGTCTGTGACGGTGTCGTGGTTCGAACCGACCCGGATACGCCTCGTCCGGAACAGGAACAGTACGAGATCGCGTGTTATTTTACATCGATATCGGGTGCCGACAAGGATAAGCTGGAGTCGTATATCCTGAAACAACTGGCGTTTTAGCACTTATCCCCAGAACATTTTAGTTGATGAAATATTTGAACCCGTGGTAAGAAACTAGGCGGGACAGGCTGCCGTGGTACGGGATCGCGGACAGCCGCTCTGCGCTATGACAGCCAACGAAATCGAGAAGCCTCTCGTGGAACCCCAGGTTCTGATCGCGACGTCGGACGAAAGCTTGGCCAGTCAACTCGCTTCGGCGATTGCGGCCACGGGTATCGGCGTCGAGCGAACGCCGTCGGCCGCAACCGCGATGGAGTCTCTGCAAGGGTGGCGCTGTCAGGTCGCGGTTTTCGATGCCGATGGTATGGGGGAACATGTGGGGGACTACCTGTCGAGTATACGCCAGAACCGCCCTGATGTTGTCGTCCTGGTTATGGCCACCGAACCGACGCGCAGGCTGCTCCTCGATCTGATCCATTCACAAGTTTTCGACTTTTTCCCAAAACCCGTGAATACCACTCGGCTGTGTGAAACCGTTCGGTCCGTCTGTGTGGTACCCGATGAGGGATCGGAGATGCGGGTTCCCGATCCCTCGACGGAGATGGCAGCGGACGACAAACGGACGGAGGCATCCCGGGAGGTCTTCCGGACGAACCAGAAAGTGCGGGAGCTCGTTGCGGCGCTTCGGCGACAGGTCTCCCAGTTGACAATTCTTTATCAGATGGGGCGTGACATTTCGGAGAACGAGAACTGGAGCGATGCGCTGGATCGTTTTCTGATGGCGCTCGTCAATTATATCGATGCGGAGGGGGCCGCCCTGCTGCTCTTTAGTGAGGGGGAATCCAGACTCTCCGCCAGGTCGAACTTCCAGATCGACCCAGCGATTCTCTCGCAGTCCTGCCAGGTCCTCATGCAGAATTGGCGGGACAACCCGAGAGGCAACGAGATCCATGCGGTAGAGAGCTACCGGGAAATGGTGTTCAACGCCTGTCTCGACCGCCGCCGGTCCTGGCGGTTCACGATCATACCGCTAAAGCACCGCAGTCGCTCGCTGGGGTTTCTTGCTATCGACAAACTCTACGGCTCACGGCGGTCCTTCCGTAGCGACTATCAGTTTCTCAATACACTACAGACAATTCTTGCCGAGGAAGTCGTCAACGCCTCCTATATTAGCGAACTCCGGCAACTGAGCCGTTTCAATCATAAGGTCCTCGACAACATAAAGAGCGGGGTGATCACGACGGATTTGCAAGGAAACGTCCGCTTCTATAACGAGCAGGCCGCGTCCATATGCCCTCAGATCAAGGGGCGGGAGACGGTGCACTTCGACAGACTATTCGCGAGCGAGGCTTTTGGCGACGATTTCTACGAGAAGGTTCTTCGGTCGTCCAAGGACACGCACGTTCTCAGCGTGGAATGCAACCGTGGGAGCGAGTCGAGATTTCCGGCGCGGTTGAGCACTGCGAAGATGCACGACGACAACCTGAACGGAACGGTGGTCGTGGCGATCTTCGAGGATCTCACCGAGCAGAAGCGGCTGGAGAAGGAAATCAGGCGCAACGATCGTCTTCGCGTTCTGGGGCAGCTGTCCGCCGGTATTGCGCATGAGATCCGCAATCCGCTCACGGGCATTGCGACCACCGTTGAGGTGCTCGGAAGCAAGATTAAGGGTGAGCCCGAGGCAACCAAATACATTGGTGTCATTATGGAAGAAATCAATCGTCTCGACGGGATCGTGCGCAACCTTCTCAACTTTGCCCATCCAACGAGGCCGCAAATCAAGGAGCTTGCCCTGGTGGATTTGTCGGAGCGCGTCACGGGGTTGCTCTCCGACGAGGCGAGAAAGAAGGGAATCGATCTAGAGGTGGAGGACCGGCTTACCCACAAGATGTGCAGCGCGGACATCAACCAGCTCACCCAGGTGCTTCTCAACATGGTCATCAATTCGATACAGGCGTGTGAACGCGGTGACCACGTCAAGATCGTGTTGGAAAACGAGGGGGATACACGATCAAGGGGCGGGGCGTTCGCAAGAATCGATGTGATGGATGACGGTGTTGGGGTGCCGGTGGAGGTTCGCGGAAATTTGTTCGAGCCCTTTGTTACGACGAAAACACACGGAAAGGGTCTCGGATTGGCGATCAGTCAGCAGATAGTCGAAGAGCATCAAGGAAAAATCAGCTGTGAGTTCCTGGACAAGGGAACCTGCTTTACCATAAGACTGCCGATCAACCGCGAGAAGCGGGCCGATGGCGGTGCTCAAACCTGATCGGGGGAGATTCAGAATGTCGAAGACGATTCTAGTAATCGACGACGAAAAAACAATTCGTTGGTCGTTGGGCGAAGCCCTGCGGGACGACTACGACGTGATCGATGCCGACAATGGAAGGAAGGGGTTGGATCTTTTTCGGGAGAAATCCTCAGACCTTGTTCTTATCGATCTGAAACTTCCCGACAAGAGCGGTATCGAGATTCTCAAGCAGATCAAAGAACACGATCCAAGCGTACCCGCGATCATGATGACGGCGTACGGCGAGGTCGAAACGGCTGTCGAGGCGATGAAGGCCGGCGCCTACGATTTCGTGCTCAAGCCTTTCGCTCTCGGAAAACTCAAGATCACGATCGGCAACGCTCTCGAAACGAGAAATCTCAAGGACGAGCTGGCGTATTTGAAACGGAACACGCGGCGCGGCGATTTCAAGGATTTCATCGGGCAAAGCAAGGTGATGAACGAGATATTCGAGAAGCTGAAGAAGATCGGGAAGAGCAAGGCCAACACGATACTGATTACGGGCGAGACCGGTGTTGGCAAGGAGCTTGTTGCTCGAACGATCCATTCATGCAGTTATTCGGAGACACGTCCGTTTATGGAGATCAACTGTGCGTCGGTGCCCGAAACGCTTCTCGAGAGCGAGCTGTTCGGATACGAGAAAGGTGCGTTCACCGATGCAAAGACACGGAAGAAGGGGCTCGTCGAGCTGGCGGAGGGTGGCACGCTCTTTCTGGATGAAATCGGTGAGATGGGTATTACGCTTCAGTCCAGACTGCTCAGAGTGATTGAGAACAAGACGTTCCGCCGGGTCGGTGGCATTCAAGATCTTCGCGTGAATACGCGTATCGTGGCAGCCACCAATCGCGACCTGGAGTATGAGATCGTGGAGAAAACATTCCGCAAAGATCTGTATTTCAGATTGAAGGTGATACCCGTCCATGTGGCGCCGCTTCGCGAGCGGCGTGACGATGTCCCGCTTCTTGTCAATCACTTCGTCGAGCGTTTCAACAAGGAACTCGTCAAGAAGGTCAAGCCGGTCTCACGAGAGGTGATGGAGGTCATGGTCAAGTACGACTGGCCGGGCAACGTGCGCGAGTTGAAAAACGTCATCGAAAGAGCCATGTTGCTCGATGCAGAAGACGAGATCTTTCTCGAACATCTACCCACGGAGATCCATCAGGCGCAGTCCACCGGCAGCGGCGTCGACAAAACGGCGCATGTGCTGACGTCGTTTTTCCCGATGACGCTTCGGGAGGTCGAGCGCATCCAGATCGAGAGAACGCTCGAGCAGACGAACGGCAACAAGTCGAAGGCCGCGGGAATACTGGGTATATCGCGGCAGACGCTCCGGGAGAAAGTGAAAGGGTTCAATAGCGCAGACGCGCTACGGGCTGCGAAGACGTAGAGTGCGGCGAGATTTCTGGTGTACCGAAAAAATATTTGCCAGCGTGTCTGGCAAATATTTTTTTTGGCCGCTGGTGAGCCGGCGGGATTCTCGAACGCGCGATGGGCCAATCCGCTTCAACGGCAATATTTACCGACTCGCGATCAAATTGCCTAGTGCTGGCATGCCGCTTGCCCTGGTGGGGCAGTGGGAGAAGACCCATCACACTCCACCAGGCAAAACAAGGAGGCTGAGTTGAGACGCGCGCGAGTATTGATTACCGAAGATCTTTTTGAGGAAAGAGCTTCTCTGATGGACGCACTCGAGAAGCGGTACGATGTGTGTGTGACGGCCACGATGACCGACGCACTTAGGCAGATCGGAGACGCCGAATGCGGCGCGATGATAGTAGGGCGAGCGTGTTGGCTCGAGGGGGAGCAGGCCGCGATGGCGGACGTTCAGGTGCCGACCATCGTACTGGTTGAAGATGGTTGGGGCGTTGAGGACACCCGCGGGTTGCTGGCCACGGGCGCCGATGACTACCTCGAAATATCCGCATCTGCCGAACGCATCGTTCACAGCGTTGAAAGGGCTCTCCGTCACAACGAGCTGAGGGACGAGAACCGGAAACTCCGAAAACGGGTTAGAGAGAGTGAACAAGCACGGTCACTTGTGGGGAGTTCGTCGGCAATTCAGTACGTCAGAGAGCAGGTGCGGCGGATTGCCGAGACCAATGTACCCGTGATCATCGTCGGTGAGAGCGGTACGGGCAAGGAAGTTGTTGCAAGAGAGATTCACCGATTGAGCGGTCGCAGCGAGGAACCGTTCGCTCTGGTCAATTGCGCGGCGCTACCCGGTTCGTTGCTCGACAGGGAACTGTTCGGCGTGGAGGAGGTTGTGGGACAGGCGGCCAAACGAACGATACGCGGCAGGTTTGAGATGGCCGACAGGGGAACGATTGTGCTCGACGACATCGGCGAGATGTCACAGGAAGCGCAGGCAAAGCTGGTTCGGTTGATGCAGGACGGGCACATAACGCGCGAAGGCGGCAGTGAGCCGGTCGCCGTCGATGTGCGTTTGATCGCGATGACGAGCAGACCATTGACTGCGGAAGTTCAGGAGGGGAGATTTCGCAAGGATCTCTATTATCGTTTGAACGTCGTGCCGATCGTGGTACCAACACTTGGCGACCGGCGCGAGGATATCCCGCTGCTCGTTGACCATTTCATCGACGTGTATAGTCAACGCGACAACAAGGCGCCCGTTCGGCTGACCGACGGGGCGATGAGTGCGCTCCGCGAGGCAGACTGGCCCGGGAATGTTCGCGAGCTCGAGAACATCGTCGAGCGCATGGTGATCCTGTCGCCAGGGGCCACGTTGGATGAAGATCGTCTGCAGTTTGATGGAGGGCGTGACCGCGGACTCTTGAGCGTGGAGAAGACATTCCGTTCCGGTTCCATCCGGGAGATGGAAGAGCTGATGATCAAGCATCGCCTGGGCGATCACGAACAGAACCGCACGCACACGGCGATGACGCTGCGGATCAGCGTACGGACACTCAGAAACAAACTGCGTGAATACCGCGAACGCGAGGAAGAGCCTGCCGAGGTCCACGCGTAAGTGAGCTTCTTGGGGAGCAAGCGAATACGCATTGCGCCCGAGTCCCACCCCTTGACATTTTGTCAGTCGGGTATTATCGTGACTTTTGGTGAAGTCATTGAATAAGAATGCCCTACAAGCTATTGCAGTTACTGCCGATCAGGCATTAAGTGAGGCGTTGCAAGGACGCGAGGCCCGCGAGGGTTGGAGCATCGTGGTGTTCGAGGAGGCGGCGCACGTGTTTTCCGCCAATCTGGATGCCGTGGATTTCTTGCTGCTCGACGAGGCGACGGTGGGTTCGAACTATGTCCAGATGGCGCGAAAGGTGAGGAAACGGTTTGCGTCGGTCGTGGTGATGGTCGTCGGGGGTCCCAAGGCGGACGATGTTCGGATCACAGAGCGGCGCGAGGGCGTCGATTACTACTACGAGCGACCTCTGGAGAAAAAGACGCTGGAGCGCAGTATTGGCCATCGTCTGGACATCGCCCGTGTGAAAACAGAAGCGGGCATTGTCGGGCGCTCCGATGCGATCGAGGAGATCATCGAGGCGATCCTCCAATTGGCGCCCACTGAAGTCCCCATACTCATCGAGGGCGAAAGCGGGACAGGCAAGGATGTCGTGGCCCAGGCGATCCACTACGCCAGTCTGCGGTGGGAGGGTCCCTATGTCGCTATCAACTGCGCGTCCCTCGCTGAGGGCGTGCTCGAAAGCGAGTTGTTCGGACACGAGAAAGGGGCGTTCACCGGTGCCGTCGGTCAGAGGGCCGGTGTCTTCGAACGGGCGGATGGAGGAACAATGTTTCTCGACGAGGTCGGCGAGATGAGCCCCAGCATGCAGGTACGCCTGCTGCGCGTGCTCGAATCTGGGGAAGTCCTTCGCGTCGGTGGGGTCAAGCCGTTCAATGTCGATGTGCGGGTCGTGGCCGCCACCAACCGCCGATTGGGCGAGGATGTGGCCTCAGGGATCTTCCGGCAGGACCTCTACTACCGGCTGAGGGGGATCAGTCTCTACCTGCCGCCGCTTCGCGAGCGCAAGGATGACATACCGCTCCTTATCGATCACTTTATCACGCAGGCCAATGTCAGACACAAAAAGAATGTCAAGGGCATCGATGCGGATGCCCTGCGGAAGGCTGTCGAGAGCCCCTGGGCTGGCAATGTCCGTGAGCTCCGCAATATGGTCGACACGACGGTTGTTTTGTCGACAACGGGTAGAATCTCACTGGCGCTCGTCGAGTCGCAGCTGGCCAGCGGTGTGGGCCCGGGTCCGTCGCTCCTCCCCGTGCCGCTCAACCGGACCAAGGACGAGGCCGAGAGGGAAATGATCTATGCGTCGATTCTCGCGCTACACCACGATGTTCGCGAGATACTCTCGCTGCTGAGGGAGGGCGCGGTCGGGAAACCGCTCGAGAGCATGAGGGAGGTTTTCACCGATACCCCGGATGAGGCACAGCCGTTTCGAAATCTGGCCGCCCTGGAACGGGCGGCGATCGCGGAAGCGCTCAGAATGAGCCGTGGCAACCGCCGAAAGGCGGCCGAGGAGTTGGGGATCTCGGAGAGGACCCTGTATCGCAAGATCAAGGAGTACGGACTCCTCTAAATAACTTTTTGACAGGGGAAAACGGCGATATTATACTCTTATCGTACGGGCCTGCTCTGTATTGACCCCCCTGGTTTCTGCGGTGATCCTTTTGCCCCCATGACACGGAGAACTCGAGTAGAGGAACTTTAGCGCCAAATGACCACCAGAACCACACTTCCGGCCGCCATTGGGGCGGTTTTGATACTCATTAGCTGCGTGGCCCCGGCTTCAGCGGACAAATTCGCCGGCGACTATATGGCCCTTGGGGCAGGTGCGAGGGCGCTCGGAATGGGTGGTGCGTTCAGCGCCGTGGCCAGTGATGCGTCGACGATCTACTGGAACCCCGCGGGGATCTCAGGCTTCGAGAAGCGTCAGCTGATGCTCATGCACTCGGAGCAGTTCGGCGATCTGATCAACTACAATTTTGGCTCCTACGTCAATCCTACTGGCCTCGTGTCGAAAGAAAGAGAGGGCACCTGGGGGATCGCGCTGGCACACATGGGTGCCGACGAGAATGCCGTTACCAACCATCTACAGTTTATTGACGTCGATGGTGACGGGGTGTTCGAGCCTGAAGAAGGAGACCGCATCCCGGACGAGGAACTCCGGAAGATCAGGTGGGAGTCTCACAATGATTACGCGCTGTACGGCAGTTTTGCCGTGAAGACAGGGTGGGGGCGAATCGGGAGCAACCTCAAGCTTCTCTTCACGAGTACGATCGACGGCAGATCCGCGACCGGTATCGGGCTGGATCTGGGGTATCTCTATCGGGGTGTCTTGCCGAATCTCGATGTGGCAGTGAAGCTGCAGGACATCACGGGTACGTACATCAGCTGGAGTACCGGACACAACGAATACATTGCGCCTTCGGTTAAACTTGGCGCCGCATACACGATCGAATCCTCGAGGCTCAACGGCAAGATGATTCTGGCTGCGGATGGAGACGTTTATTTCGAAGACCGCAAGCAGGCGTCACAGTTTTGGGTGGAGACCTACAGCGCCGATTTTCATCTGGGTGTAGAGCTGGTCTTTCAGGAGAAAGTAATGGTCCGCGGCGGGTTCGATGCGGAGAACCCGACAGCCGGTGCAGGATTCAAGATCGGTTTCTTCGGGTTCGACTACGCCTATCTTCACCACGACTCTTTCGAGGCCACGAATCGGATCTCAGCCTTCGTAGAATTCTAGTCCAAGAAAGCCGCGCCGCTTGCGGGTCCTGCCTGTCCCCGGAGGGGGTCACCAAACAGCCCACAAGTGCTCGATAGCGCTGCGCTCTCGCGGGCGCCCGTTCGGCGCCACCCGCTGCGCGACGCTGCGGAACTCACCGCGCCCTCATCTACTTCTTCTGCCAGACGTCGATTCTCTGTCCCGGGTAGATCGTGGATCTCGATGATTTGTCGTTCCAGGCCAGCAAGTCGGACATCCTCACGTTGAACTTGCGGCTGATCGAGTACATCGTGTCACCCTTCTTGACCGTGTACGTGCGGACGGCGTAGTCATTGGTGTTGGGTTTGGCACCCGCCGAGGACACGTTAGCCTGATCGAACGAGTCGGGGACATAGATGACGAGGTTCTGACCGGGGTAGATGTACGAGCGGTAACTCAGGTTGTTCCACGCGCGAAGCCTGCTCGCCCGCGTGTGATAGAGCTCCGCGATCTCTCCGAGCGTGTCACCGCTCTTTACCCGATGGACCACTCGTTTGTGGTTTGCCGGTGCGGCGTAGCGGGCCGCGTACTTCTCGAGGGCTTCGCGGGTTAGATTGCGTCTCGTGTTCTCGTAGTTGGGTTCCCTCGATGCAACCTCCGTTTGGCTGGCCGGAACCGGGACGATGAGATATTTGCCCGCGCGGATGCGGTGCGCGTTCTTGATGCCGTTGAGGCGCTTGAGCGCTGAAACGCTGGTGTCATACTTGCGCGCGATGGTAGACAACGTTTCTCCCTGGCGGATGCGGTGCTTGCGCCACGTCACACGTTGCTCGGGCGGGACGGCCGCAATCGCCTCTGTGGTCGTCTCTCCCATGCCCTCGGGAACCTTTACCAGAACGGTCATCTTGGGCGGTGTTGCCCACTGTATGAATGCCGGATTGAGGTCGCGCAGAACCTCGAGCGTTGTGTCAGCCGACTTGGCGATCAGCTTGAGATCCGTGGCGTCTTTGATGCGCACTTCATCGAACTTGATAGGTTCCACATCGGGGAGCGTAAAACCGTAGCGCTCGGGATCCCTGAGGATGTAGACGGCGGCGAGGAACTTCGGTACGTAGCGTTCGGTTTGTTTGGGCAATCTGAGTTTCCAAAAATCCGTCGTCTTTTGCATCGCCACGGCGCGGGCGACGCGGTACTCGCCACAGTTGTAACTGGCCAGCGCGAGGGGCCACGAGCCCCAGATCCCGTAAAGGTCCTTGAGGTAGTTGCCGGCAGCATAGGTCGATGCGACGATGTCACGCCGTTCGTCGTACCACCAGTTGACGCGGAGACCGTAGATGCGAGCCGTTCCGGCAATGAACTGCCACGGTCCAACAGCCCGTGCTCGTGATCGCGCCTTGAGGTAGAACCCGCTCTCGATGATCGCCACGCAAATCAGCTCGGGGGGCAGCTCGAGCTCTTCGAGGATGCGCTCGACCGTGGGGCGATGGAGCTGCATCCGATAGAGCGTTCTGCCAAAACGCTCCTTGCCCGGCCCGGTGAAATACCTCATCCAGAAGTCGATGCGATCGTTGCGGAGCGCGGGAAAAAGGGTGTCGCCGTCTTCGGACACACTGATCTCGGTCCGAAGCGTATCGTCGTCCGGCCAGCTCAGAACGGCCAGAGCGAGGCTGTCCGTCTCGCTGAGGTGCTTATGCGACTCGAACCGGCTCTGGAACATCGCGTCAAGGTTATCGAGGTTCCTGACAAGTTGCTTGAAGTCCGGGTTGGAACGTATTGCAGGATATGATATTGCCAGTGCATCGACGCTCCGCCTCAGCGAATCCCTCGCACTCACGAAATCCGCAATGTCGCCGAATCCATAGAGCGCCTCGGTGGAGTCAACGGCCGCGTCCAGCCGGTCGACCATCCCTTCGTCCACATCGAGGGTGCCGTGACCTTGTTCAGCAGCGATTTCCTGAGCCGGATCCGGTGTCGGATCGGGCCCGGCTGGGGATTGTTTCCGACCAGTGGTCGAACAACCCAGGGCCAGCAGCGATAACACGAGCAACCAGGCGGATAGTCGTTTCATACGGGGCTCTTTCGATACGGTTGTGGCGCGCGGCACCCGTGACCGGGCAGGCGCAGGTCGAATACTCTGTGTAGGCGGCTTTTGAGCAAAATGCAAGCCAAATCCGCCGGCGCCCTAACTGACCGAACAGTAGGTTGTTATTAAGCATCAATAGTAATTGCGGTAGATGGGATCAATAGAAATGTCGTATAATCAATAGATAGGCATAAGTAGCCAAAGAAGGTATTGGATTATGCGCACCTTTGAGAGAGACTACGAATACCTTCTCCTCAATCTGATTCCTCAGCACCGTCTCGGAATCGAGCGGCGCAAGCGTGTCGAGAGGGCAATTCGTAGTGGCGCGCCCGCCGAGATGAGACGGGCGGCTGTTCTAGCCCTGGAAGAGCTCTGCGAGAGCGGCTCTTTTAGCCGCGTCGGCACCGAGGTCCTCGGCAAGACCGTGGTGGCCACGTACGTCCGCAACAACGGTCGTTATCAGGTAAGGGTCCGAGTGCCGCACGAGCAGTGGCGGACGTTCGGCATCCCGCCAAAGGCGACGGTGGACACACCGACAGTGGCGCCGCCGACGGCCGAGCCGATCGATGCGACGTTTGCCATCCTCCCCGACATCATCCGGTCGCTTTACATCGATAGCCGACCCGAATCGACGTTTGAACGGCTCGAATCGGTGATGCGGCTGTTGCCCCAGTGGTTGAATGTCACGGGGGGGAAGCTGCTGCTCAACGAGGAACGGCTGGGACAGCACGAAGACCAGGATGCGCTCGTGACGACGCTTCCCGAGCGTGTGGTGTTGACACGCGCGGTATACGAGCGGTGCCGCCGATCGGGCGGTGTCGAGCTTCTCGAGGCGGACGCTGCCGACGCGCTCGGAATCTCAAAACCGACACGGGGACATCCGGGCAACGGTGCGGAGACCTCCGTGGCCGTGGCCCCGATATTCTCGGCGGGGGAGTTTTGGGGAATTCTCGAGTTGTGGTTTCCGCAGCTGCCCGACGGGCGGCGCATGCGGGAAAGGGTCGAGGTCGCTACCGGTATGATCGAGCAGATCATCGAGAACACCGTGCGGCTCGAGAACCTGACATCCATAGACAAGCTGACCGGCGTATACAATCGTAATCACTACGAAGCACAGGTACCGATCGAAATCGAGCGAGCGACGCGCTCGGAGAGCAAGTTGTCCATGTTGATCCTGGACATCGATGATTTTAAAAGGATCAACGACACATTCGGGCACCGCAAGGGCGACGAAGCCCTCTCGCTCGTCGCCGAGTTGATCAAGAGGAATTTGCGAAAGATCGACCAGCCCTTTCGCTATGGGGGCGAGGAATTCGTCATACTGTTGCCCGGAACGACCGCTGCGGAGGCGGTTCATACGGCGGAGAGGCTCCGCGCGGTTATTTCCGAGGTCGATCGTCTGACCGATGACATGGGGGAGACCATCCCGGTCCGCGTCAGCATCGGCGCGGCGGTTTTTCCCGACCATGCCCGCACAGAGGAGGAGCTTTTCTCGAAGGCGGATTCGGCCCTGTACCGAGCCAAGCGAAGGGGCAAGGACCGAGTCGAGCTCTATCAAGAGGGTTAAGGTTTGGTAGCGCGGCCCTGCGGCCGCGTTACGGATGCCGATTGTGGCCCTTCCAGGACAGGCTGACGCCCGTGCGGGAAGGACGACCCACGATGGACGCCGCTCAATCGGCATGGGGAGTATCACCGGTGGGGGGGGATGTGTTGTGGTGTGGGGACCGGCCGCGGCGCTTGTCGCGGGTATACTTCAAAACGCTCTGCTTCTGGCTGCTGCGCTTTTCTGGCTGCTTTGCTTTGTCCACGCTCGCAAGATGCCGCGTCTCCACGCGGCGTTTCTAGTTCTGCTCGTTCTGTTCCTCTATGCGCAGGGCCATCGCGCGATCGATTCCGTCCATCGACACATTATGCACTTCGAGGCTTTCGCAAGTGTGCGCGAGGACCCGTTGTGGAGTGAGGGTTGGGTTGCGAGTTATCCGCAGCCCAGCTACGGTGGCACGCGGTTCGAGTTCGTCACCACGATGGGGTCAGCGGAGCACCGGTTGTGGGTTCGGACGAAGAAATTCACGATCGACTACGGGGACAGCCTGAGGATGCTGCTCGAACTCGACTCCACGAACCGGTCGAAGCGCCCCAGGTACGGGTATCTGCTCGGCCGCGGCTGGTGCGGCACGGCGCGCGCGATACCCGGAACGGTCGAGAAGCTCGGCGGTAAGGGTGGGACCCGTTTCAAACGGGCAGTGCTCTGGCCCCTTCACCACCGCCTGCGTTGTGATATTCACAAAGGTGTCGGTTCGCGGGCCGGTGTTGCGATGGCGTTATTGCTCGGAGAGCGCGGCGCGCTGGACAGGCGGGTTCGCAAATCCTTCGTCACGCTGGGAATATCTCATCTCCTGGCCCTGAGCGGGTTTCACCTTGGCTTTGTCGCGGGCGTGCTGGTTCTGTTGCTGCGGTTGACAAGGGTGAAGAGACGCTGGCCCGTCCTCGTGGCTTTATGGGGCTATGTTGCACTCGTCGGTTTCATACTGTCGCTGTATCGGGCGTTGATCATGGTGGCGATACTCATTTGGGCCAGGGCGATGCATCGGCGCCTGCGTCCGGTGACCGCGCTGGGAAGCGCCTTCCTCTTGATGCTTCTCCTGTATCCGTACGCGCTCTTCTCGGTCGGATTCGAGTTGTCATTTGTCGCCACACTGGCCGTGTTGATCGCTGTCAGGCGGCTGCCGGCCGCGCCGGTACAAGGGCGGCTGCGCAAGGCCTGGTACTGGGTTCGCTCGACGGTCGAGATAAGCGCCGTTGTCCAGGTGGTCCTTGCACCGGTACTGCTCGTTTATTTCGGGCAGATCAGTCTGGCCGCGCCGCTCACTACCGCCGTGTTTGTCGGACCCGTCATGGTCCTTCTTGCTCTTTCGGCGCTTGCCGTCCTGTTTGGAACGGTGTCACCGGTTGTCGGCTTCTGGCTATTCGAGACGGTGCAACGAGCGACGGTGATCTTCGAGGCGCTCCTCGCGTTGGTGGTGAAGGTCACTCCCGCCCCAACCGAGGTCGTTGCGCCAAACATGTACCTCTACTATTGCGGTTTTGCCATGGTGTGGATGTCGCAAAAGCGCCCGTGGCTCGGGGTCGCGGGTCTGTTCGTGTTGATCGTGTCATGGCTGCCGGTTCTCCGGTAAATTCTTGGTGCAGGCGCGTAAAGGAGGTGCTATATTAGCGCTTCCACTCGCACATAGGAGGGATGCATTGAATGTAAAGCGTTGTCGCGTTGTGGTGTTGGCGTCGGGGACGGGGAGCAACTTCGGGGCGATTGCCAAGGCGTGTCAACGGGAAGAGATTCCGGCGAGTGTGGCATGTCTGATTTCCGACAAACCTGAGGCACCGGCGCTTGATTTGGCTCGAGCCTGCGGTGTCGAAGCCCGTGTGATCGAACCACCCACGAAAAAAGCCAGTCTGCCACCCGAAACCGAGAACGAAATCGTGAATGTTTGCAGGAGCCTCGATGTCGACCTGATTGCGTTGGCCGGGTTCATGCGGATTCTCAAGGGTCCTCTTCTCGATGCATACGTGGGGCGGATCATGAACGTCCACCCATCGCTGCTTCCAAGCTTCAAGGGACTGCACAGTGTCCGGCAGGCGATCGACTATGGCGTCAAGATAGCGGGGTGCTCGGTGCATTTCGTCGATCGCGAAGTGGACGGGGGTGCCATCATCCAGCAGGCGGCGTTGCCCGTGGAAGAGAGCGACACGGAGGAGTCATTTCTGCAGAAGTTGCACAAAGAGGAGCACCGGATATACGTCCTGGCGGTCAAGCTCTTTGCCGAAGGTCGGCTGCGCCAGGAGGGCAGACGGGTGAGAATACTGGACAAGCAATCTTAGAGCAGCACGCAAAGGAACGGTGACGATGACGACACTGATGAACACAAATGATCACGGACTGAAACCGGATTTCAGCGGCAAGGTTCGAGACATCTTCGACCTCGACGATCGGTTGCTGATCGTTACGACCGACCGTGTTAGCGCTTACGATGTGATCCTACCGGATCCCATTCCCGGTAAGGGTGTTCTGCTCACCCAAATGACACTCGGGTGGTACGGGTTGTTCGGCGATCTGAAGACACATTTTATCACCGCCGATCACAACGAGTTTCCGGGGATGTTTGCGGGGCGGGAGGAGCTTGCGGGCAGGAGCATGCTGGTCAAGAAGGCGAACCGGTATGATGTGGAGTGCGTGGTCCGCGGTTACCTCGCGGGGTCGGGGTGGCGGGAGTACCAGGAGTCGCAATCGGTCTGCGGTGTTCCTTTGCCCTCCGGGTTGGTAGAGGCGTCACGACTCGACGTGCCGATATTCACACCGGCGACCAAAGCATCGGACGGCCACGATGAAAATATCTCTTTCGAGAAAATGACGGAGATTGTTCCCGCCGATGTTGCCGAAAAGCTAAGGGATCTGAGCTTCAATATCTACAAGAAGGCTCACGGCCATGCCGGCCGAAACGGCATCGTTCTCGCCGACACGAAGTTCGAGTTTGGCGAACTCGACGGCGAGATCATATTGATCGATGAACTGTTGTCGCCCGATTCCTCACGTTTCTGGCCCGCCGATTTGTACCAGCCGGGCAGATCCCAGCAGAGCTTTGACAAGCAGTTCGTGCGAGATCACCTCGATGAGACCGGGTGGGATCACAGCCCGCCCGCGCCCGTGCTTCCCAAGGATGTTATCGATAAGACTCTGGAGAAGTATCGCGAGGCGTGCCAACAATTATTTCCCAACATAGAACTGGAGAAGTACCTGTGAACGACAACCCGAAGCGTACAGCCTTGATCAGCGTCACCAACAAGAGCGGGCTCGAAAAGTTCGCGTCGGTTTTGAAAGACAGCGGTTATGGAATGCTCTCGTCTTCCGGGACGATGAAGTTTCTCGAGTCGAAGGGATTCGAGGCGGAAGAGATCTCGATCTACACGGCGAGCCCGGAGCTGCTCGGTGGCCGCGTCAAGACCCTGCACCCGAAAATACACGCCGGAATCCTGGCCGATCGTGACGAGGCTTCGCATCTACAGCAGCTCGATGAGCACGGCGTACGGCCGATCGATCTCGTCGTGGTCAATCTATACCCGTTTGTCGAGAAGTACCGCAGCGGTGATTTGTCCGAGAAGAAGCTGTGTGAGTACATCGACATCGGCGGAATCACACTGATCCGTGCCGCAGCCAAGAATTTTCACCACGTGGCGGTGGTAACCGATCCCGGCGAGTACAAAGGAATCGCCAAAGAGATCGCCGACACGGGTGCCGTCTCTCTGGATACACGGCGGCGACTCGCGCGGGATGCGTTTGCGTTGACGAGCTCGTACGACGCCGCGATCAACGCGTTCTTCAGGGGCAACCTGCCCGCCGACAAGACACCCCGACAAATGGCGCTCGCGCTGGACAAGGTCGATGATCTTCGTTACGGGGAGAACCCGCACCAGTATGCAGCCGTGTACCGGACGAGCGATGATTCCGCAATTCTCTCTGTGACCAAACACCAGGGCAAGGAGCTCTCCTACAACAACTATCTCGATCTCGTGTCCGCGTTCTCGCTCGCGCGCGATATGGGCAAGGGCAGTGTGACGATCATGAAGCACACGAACCCGTGCGGAGTGGGTTGGTGCGGCCAGCCGCTGCCCTCGTTTCGCCGTGCGCTCAAGACGGACCCCGTCAGCGCTTTTGGTGGTATCGTCGCCGTCAACGGCACCGTGGAAAAGGAACTCGCGGAAGAGTTCAACAAGATGTTTCTCGAGGTGATCATTGCGAGATCGCTCACAGATGATGCGCTTCGTATTCTTGCCAAGAAGAAGAACCTGCGCGTCGTGAGTCTCGATGACGCGTGGTGGGAGAAAGCGCCTGCGGGTCAGTTTGGGCTCTTGACGGACGGGTTGTTTCTCTACCAGGATGCCGACGCTGGTTTTCCCGAGCTCAAAGAGGCACAGGCGGTCACAAAACGCGCGCCGACGGAGGCCGAGTTGCTCTCATGCCAGATGGCGTGGAAGGTCGCCAAACACGTCAAGTCGAACTCGATTCTGGTGGCGGACGACGAAGGCACGGTGGGTGTGGGGGCGGGACAGATGAGCCGCATCGATTCGTCGCAGATCGCGGCTCGCAAGGCGGCCGAAGCCGGCTTTTCCCTTGAGGGGAAGGTCGCTGCATCCGATGCATTTTTTCCTTTTCCCGACGGCGTCATCGCCCTCGCAGAAACCGGTATCACAGCGGTGATACAGCCAGGCGGTTCAATAAGAGATCAAGAGGTGATCGACGCGGCGGACGAGGCCAACCTGGCGATGCTCTTTACGGGGCGTCGTCACTTCCGGCACGCGTGATAGCGATGGCGCAGAACGGTATCGTCATAATCGACTATGGGTCTCAGTACACGCAACTGATAGCGCGGCGCATCCGCGCCCAGAAAGTCTACTCGGAGATCCTGCCCTGTACTGTGGACCGGGAGCGCGTATTCCGGTCGCATCCCAGGGGGCTGGTGCTCTCCGGTGGTCCATCGAGCGTTTTCGGAGCCGAAGCGCCCGTTTTGCCCGATTGGTTCGAATCGGTGGACATTCCCGTTCTCGGTATCTGCTATGGGATGCAGCTTCTCGCGCGGCAGATGGGTGCTCCGGTCGAGTCGTCGCCGGTGGGCGAATACGGGCACACCAGCCTGACGGTGGACAACTCCGATGCGCTGTTTGCCGCCGTACCGCACCAGCTTCGGGTGTGGATGAGCCACGGCGACCAGGTTCTGGCGGCCCCCGATGACGCGGATGTGATTGCGTCGTCCGAGGAGAGCGTTGTGGCCGCCTTTGTAAACCGGTCGCGGAAGCTGTACGGCGTACAGTTTCACCCCGAGGTGCACCACACCGAGAGCGGTGAGCGGATACTCGATAACTTCGTCTTTGCGGTTTGCGGGTGTTCGCCCGATTGGGTTGCGGGTAGCATCATTCATGAGACCACCGAGAACATCAAACACACCGTTGGTGATGGGCGCGTGATCTGCGCGGTCAGCGGTGGCGTGGATAGTTCGGTCACCGCGTGTTTTGTCGATCGTGCCGTTGGCGAACGCCTTGTGTGCGTTTTTGTCGACAATGGTCTTTTGCGCGACGCTGAGGCCGCCGGTGTCGTGGATCTGCTCAACCGGCAGCTCAGCGGGTCGTTGGTCGTCGTCGATGCGGGCGAGAGGTTTTTAGAACGCTTGAGGGGTGTGACCGATCCCGAAGAGAAGCGGAAGCGAATCGGTAATTTGTTTATCGAAATCTTCGAAGAGGTGAGCCGCGAGAAGGGACCGTTCGAGTTTCTCGCTCAGGGGACGCTTTATCCGGACCGGATCGAGAGCATATCGACCTTCGGGCCGTCGGCCACCATCAAGACACACCACAACGTCGGTGGGTTACCCGAGGAATTCGATTTCAAGCTCATCGAGCCGTTGTCGTCTCTCTTCAAGGACGAGGTGCGCGAGATCGGCGCCGAGTTGGGGTTGCCCAGGGAGCAACTCGGACGGCACCCGTTTCCTGGCCCGGGTCTTGCAGTTCGGGTTCTCGGAGAGGTGACCGAGGAAAGGCTCTCCATCCTGAGAAAAGCGGACAGGATATTCATCGACGGCCTCAAGCGCTGGGATCTGTACGATCAGGTTTGGCAGGCGGGAGTGATACTGCTCCCAGTGCAAAGCGTTGGTGTGATGGGTGATGCGCGCACGTATGAGAACGCGGCGGTTCTTCGGGCGGTCACTAGCACCGACGGAATGACGGCGGATTGGGCCAGGTTGGATACCGCATTCTTGCAGGAAGTCTCGAATCGTATTATTAATTCGGTGACGGGGATCAATCGGGTTGCCTACGACATCAGCTCAAAACCACCCAGCACCATCGAGTGGGAATGAGCGATTTTGCCCGGATTTCGGTAGCTCGATCGGTTCTCAAAACCCTGGTCGACCCCTTGCCGTTCATTCTTGAGATAAGCATCGATGACACGCAGACCGCTTTTTGTCCTCCTGGTTTCAACAGCTTGCCTTTTTTCTATTGCTCCATCCGCTAGCTCGACGTTTGTCGACCTTCTCATCGATCGACCGCATCAAAGCCTCCGCGGGCAACCCATCGATCTCGAAGACCGATGCAACAGCGCGAGACTGCTCGCACACTTTGGGGAGAGCGGACTGGCATACAACGTTTTGCGCGCACGCCCGGCAGGCGAGCCGGTCGACGGCAAGAAGCGCCGGTTCGAGGCACGGCTGCTGACAGAGATGGGTCTTGTGGAAAGGGCGGACAGCGTTCTGGCGCTTCAATCGTACCCGCGCGAAGAGGGAACGTTCTACCGACACTGTCTGCAGCGGTCCCGCCTCAACCTGATGGCGGGTGATGTTGATCGCGCCCTCGAGTTCCTCGCGATGATCGACACGCTGTCGCTACCGATCCTTGACCCGTACAAGGACTACCTTGCGCTGGATTGTCTGACCGAGGCGGGCCGATTCGAAGAAGCCAGCAGAGTGGCCGAGGCACGGGTTGCGGTCGGTATTCCGACGTCCCTTTCGCCTCGTTTCGAGGAACTGCTCCTCGACGCCTACGTCGGTGGGAAGGATTTCGAGCGGGCGCTCCAGTTCATCGACGTCGTCAAGGCCCGTCGCGCACAATCCTCGGCGATGGCCGTTGTTCTCGTGAGGGAAGTCGACGTCCTGTTCGCCATCGGTGACAGCGTCCAGGCGGTGGACCGGGCGGTGGCGCTTTTGCGCGACCGACGCACCCGGCGGCACTCGGTAACTATTGCGGAATCCGTACTCGAAAAAGCAGAGCTCGATAGCCTGTCGGACAGAGCGTTGCTCGAGCTGAGCGGTGCACTTATTGCGGGTGGCAATCTGGTGGGTGCCGGTGGGACCATGGCGATACTCTCGAAGCGACAGCTCGAAGGACCGCCGGCGGACGAATTCGCCGTGCTCTCCGCGGAACGCTACTACAAGAGAAGGCGATACAACAAATCCTACGCGTTGATTCGAGACAAATTTGCCGACGCCTCTCTCGAGCGCAGGGCCACATTGCTGCGCGCGCGTATTTACCGAAAAACCGGACAGACGATTCGAGCTGCCGAGGAGTACGTGGCATTCGCGAAGAAGTATCCGTATGACGCAAAGGCGTCCGAAGCGCTGCTCGTGGCATCCAGCCTCTATCGGCGCGCCGGCAAACGGGCGCGCTCGCTGGAACTCCTGGAGATGATCACCGAGATATACCCGAGCAGCCGGCACGGACGCACGGCAGTGAGGAGAATGGCTGCTGAGCATATCGATCGTGATGACTATACCAGTGCCCTCGCCGTCCTGTCGCATGCCGTCGAGCGATCGCGGAGGCGAAACGAAGAACTGCTCTACTACCTCGCCGATACGTATCGCCGGATGGGAGATGACGAGGCGGCCGGCTCGGTGATCGCCGAACTCAGCGAACTGGATCCGATGTCGTTCTACCTGGGCGCGGATGTGGAGGCTAGATTTGCTCAGCCGATTCTCGGGAGTAACGGCCGGGCCGAGCTCTACGGCGATCGCGGGTTATTGGCGTTCCTCAAACGCGTGTTTCGCGAGCGCGAGCGGGCCTACGCGCGTATTCGATGGGCACTCGATGAACTGCCCGAGCCGGAAGACAAGCTCGTCGCGAGTTCGAGCCATCTCGAAAGGGCTCGTCGGTTTCTGGAGATGGGCTTCAGGGACTGGGGAGAGGCCGAGTTGCGTGCGATAGAATCCGATTTCAAACTCCCACCGAGGTACTGGTTCGAGCTCGGTGTTCTCTACGATGACTTCGCGATGCACTGGCGAAGTGTTCGGGCGTTTCAGAGAGTCTACTATTCGTTGTCAAAAGATGACCGACATCCGCTCGAGTGGGATTTCGATCTCCTGTCGCACCCCGTGCCGTACCCGGCGCTGGTCATCGAGAACAGCTTTCGCAACGGTGTGCCGCCTCACCTCGTTTATGCGATGATGAGACAGGAGAGTCGTTTCGATCTGAATGCGGTGTCCTCGGCGGGGGCGATGGGCCTGATGCAGCTGATGCCGGCAACCAGCGACCACGTAGCCGGTCGGCTCGGTTTTCCGCAGGAGGGACACGATCGCCTCTTTGTGCCCGAAATCAACCTGACGTTCGGGATATGGTACGCGGCACACTTGCTTTCCAGAACCGATGGTGATCTCCTGATGATGCTGTCGGCTTACAACGCCGGGCTAGGCAACGCAAGGCGCTGGTTTCGCCGAGGCGACGGCACTGCCGCGGTTGTCAGGGTCGACGGCATCGACTACGGGGAAACCAGAGACTATGTCAAACGAATCGTCGAGTCCGCGAGGGTTTATCACAAGCTGTACTTCGACGCTGATAGTCCTGATCTCGATCCTGCTCGCTAGTACCCGGTGGGCGGGAGCTGGCTCCGAGGCGTCAACGACGCTCGTCGCACCGCCGTGGAAGCACACGCTCGGTCTCCGTCGGGTCAAACAACTCCATCTCGATATCTACTCTGGCTACCGCAAGAAGTTCGCAGAGCCGCAGGGTGTCGTTGCAATCAAGCACGACTTCGATGATAAAGAGGGTGGGGGAGATGACGCCGAGCTCACCGTCTACGGGGTGAACCGGGGGAGCGGAGAGATATTCTACAACAAGTCGATGACGAGCCTCGGGTTCTTCGGTCGCGAAGCAGACGATGAGCGGATTTTTCGTGATGCGGTAGGAATCGCCGCGGACAGGGAAGGAAACGTGTTTGTCGCTGATAGCGGCAACAACAGGGTCGTCCGACTGCGCAACGACGAGAACAAACATCTCCGTGTTGTAGGCAGCTTCGATGGTGCGGATTCCGGAGTCAACATGCAGCGCCCGACAGATGTCGTCCTGGAGGGTGGAGCCGCCTTTGTGACGGACACGGGCAACAATCGTATCGTCGAGTCAGACCTCGACGGGCGGTACGTCGAGACCATCGGCAGCGAAGCGGGATTATCGGAGCCTTTTGGAATCGCCGCTCTGGTCTCGGACGAGTGGAACCACTATCGCTCTCGCTTTATCGTTGTGACCGATTCGGGCAATCAGCGCCTTCTGATGCTGTCACTCGAGGGTGACCTTCTGAAATCGGTGCGTTACGGAGAGATTTCGGACTCGCGCGGTGGGTTCTTCTTCGTGGCTGTCGATTACTATTCCAATATCTACGTAACCGATTCAATCGGCGGGTGCATTTACAAGTTCGATCGCCAGCTCAACTACATTACACGTATCGGGTGCGGCAGCGGATCCGGGGATGATCTTGTCGAACCGAGAGGTATCACGATCTATCGGCGATACGGACAGGTCTTCGTAACGGAAAAGCGTGGCGCCAGCTACTTCTGGGTCGGCACCGATGTCCAGAATCTCCGTTGCAGCGCGAGGCAAAGCGGGGATGGGCTCGAGCTCAGCGTTCGGTTCCTCCTGACGGAACGCTCGACGGTGACCATCCGGTTGGAATCAGAAGACGGCGCCGTGGTGGAGACGATCGCCGACAGGCGCCTGATGCAACCGGGAGGACGCGAGCTCGGGTATCACGTCGACGAAGTCCCTTGCCCGCTCGCAGACTGCGGGTACCATGTGACCATCGAGGCGCGGGCGACGTATTCCTCGCGCGAGTACTTCTCCGTCAACCGAAGTGCTCCGGTCAGAGGCTACTAGCCCCCACCATCACCGTTCCTGAGGACGAATCGCGCAACCAGCCACGGTCATTCGAGTTTTCCGATACGCCGATTGCCTCTGGCATTCCCCGTTGTACCCCTAAATTCCCGAGAGAGGCGGATCGTACCCTTGGCCCTATTATTGCTACTATTGACCATGGTCGCCGCGATCTCGTGGGATGTGGCTCGATATAAGTTATTGTGAGCACACGATATATGCAGGACACGTCCTCTTAACGGCGACCCGGGTCTTCCTCGACGCTGCTGGCTTTCCCCGAGCGGCGGTGGCACGGAACGAGCCAGAGGGCAGCGCAGTGGCAGCCGGACAGGTTCGGAAGACTCTCATCCAGGCGGATGGTCACAGGTCGTACCGGCGTTTTTCCGGTTTCGCGTTAGGGGTTGGTCATGTTTCTCAAACGATTCTTTAGCTTCATTCCAAGAAATGAATTCTCGCGCGCCCTCGATCTCTTCAACGAAGGTCACTATCGAAAAGCGCTGAAGATGTTCGATAGACAACTCGCCCAGTACGAGCCGGGCGATGACGTCGATGTGCCAACGGTCGAGTTGTATGCGTGTGAGTCACATGTGGCGCTCAGCCGCGAGTTCATGAACGAGGGCAACATGGAACAGGCGTGTCGGGAGATGGAACTCGCCGTCGACCTCAAGCCCAATTTCGCCGATCTCCGATTCACGCTTGGCAATCTGCATATGGAAGTCAGCCGTTTCGACGAGGCGCGGCACAACTTCGCGCGAGCCTTGGAAATCAATCCCAAGTATTTCAAGGCAAGCGCGGATCTGGCTCAGGCGCACTACGCCGCGGGCGATCGTCAAATGGCGATGGATCAGCTGGAGAAGGCAAAAGACCACTGCCCGACGTTCTACAAACAGAATCTCAACGACCTCGTCCATTTGATACGCATCGATGAGGATAACGAGGAAGTGCGCCGCGCCTTTCACGAGATCCTGGAGGAGCGACCGAGCTCCGCTCAGGTCAGTCGCGAGGTGGCAATCGAGGCGATCCACAACGGCAACTTCACGGAAGCGATCCGTGAGTTGAAGAAGGCGATAGCGCTCAACCCCGACTATCCGGATCTTCACAACTACCTCGGTATTGCATACGGAAACAACGCCATGGTGGATGATTCCATCGAGGAGTTCGAGGTTTCGCTCAAAATCAATCCCTACTATCTCAAGGCGCGGTTGAACCTTGCTCTGGCACTGTACGACTGCGGCCGCTATATCGAGGCGCAGAGCCACATCGAGCGGGTGCTGAGTGTGAAGCCGGATAATCAACTCGCCCGGAATCTCCAGGAAGAGCTCAAAGCGGTGAGTGGCGGGAAGTAGAGAGGCCATGGCTCAGAAAAAAGCAAAATTCATCGATTACTACGAGGTGCTCCGCGCCTGGCCAACGGCGTCCGAAAGCGCCATTAAAAAGGCCTACTTCAGCCTTGCCAAGGTGTATCACCCCGATGTCGCGAGCAAGGCGGCGGGCGAGGAAAGAGACAACAGCATTGATTTCAAGCTCATAAACGAGGCCTACGCCGTGCTCAGTGATCCCGCGAAGCGGAGAGAGTTCGACGAAAAGCTGAGACAGAAGCGCGGGCCAAAAGCAGAGAAGGCCGCCAAACCGGCAGCCGACCGGCGATCGGCACACCTCGCCTATGAGCAGGCACGCACCGCGATGAAACACAATCGCTTTGATAAGGCCGCCGTGCTCCTCAAGAGCGCGATAAAATATGATGAAAGCAACGCGGCGTACTTCAGCTGGTACGGCTACGCGTTGGCTGCCCTTAAGACCCGGTTGCACGAGGCGAGGGACGTCTGCAAGAAGGCGCTGGAGATAGAGTTTTACAACGCCGACTATCACGCCAACCTCGGATACGTATACCTCCGGGCGGGGCTAGAGAGCACCGCAATGGAGAGTTTTGCAGAGGCACTAAAGTGGGACCCCCAGCACCCGATGGCCAGCAAGTACGTCCACGGTACCGGTCAGGCCAAGCCCAAGAATCTTCTGCAGAAGGTCATCGACTTCATCATGGGGAAAGGCGCCCAGAGGTCCTCTCCAAAGAAGACCTAACCCCCAGTCGATTAGATCGTTACAGCTCCTTCAAAACTTAGGTTGACAGCATAGAGCCGTCCTTTGTTAAATCGTCTCGGGCCACACCCGAGAAAACGATGCACAGAGAGCTCACCTTCTATCCAGAGATCGAGCGTACGCGGGATCTACTGTATTCCGAGTACACCAGCCAAGATCGCAGTATCCACGTCCTGCTGCAGGATAATTCCGCGCCGCAATACCGCTTCTTGCTGGAAGCATACCGCGAGATCGTTTCCCGTTATTCGTCAGCGACGCACCTTGAGTCGCCGGTTTCGTTTCTCAGGGAGCTCGCCGGGCGTCTCGACAAGTTGTCGAAAGCGACGCAGATCACTCCCGATGATTTTAAATCGATGGGTCTCTACGTACTGCTGCGCGCATGCGACGCCTACTACCTGTTCGTGTCACGAGATGACGATATCTTCGTTTACGAAGACGGTGAGACGCTGTCGCTTTCCCAGCTGCCACCGGAGGCGGTCGAACGGGTCCACTTCGACGGGACCACGTTGCAGGAGGAGCTGTTTCCCAGCACGTTGAAAGAAGGGTTTCTTCTTTTCAGACTCGACCCCGAGCACTTCGGAGGCCGCGACATCGTGCTTGGCTGCGGAGAAGAGGACAAGAGCACGGTCCTCGAGGCCCTGTCGGGACCGCTATGGCTGGGCACCAGTGTTCTGCGCAACACGGTGACATCGAGATTTATAACCCGAAGGGTTCTGGCGCTGCGCTTCGATGTTGTGGACAGAGAGGTGACGGCGGCCCGTTTCGGGTCGAAGCGTCGTGGGGCACTGCGACTCGCCGTCGGGCTGGGTTCGACGGCCATCGCCGTGCTGCTTGCCCTGTGGGTTGGCAAGATGCTGCTGCCCGGTGAAGAGCACCGCGCCGCGCTCGAGAGGCCCTCTCAAATGGCCGACCTGGCCGTCGAGGAAACGGGTGGGGCACCGGGGGTGGGGGAAGTGGTGCCGGGAGATTCGATTCAGCTCACGCTTGGGTGGAAGAGGTCGTTTGGCGACCCGGTCACATCGTCACCGGTGATCCACGGTCCGCGAGTCTTATTCGGTTGCAGGGATGGAAATGTCTATGCGCTCGACCGGGAGACCGGCGAGCGGCTGTGGATGACCGCCGCGTTGGAGGGGGTGGGAGCCTCGGCAGCAGTTCATGGAGACATGATTGTCGTGGCGGACTATGGCGGCGGCGTCTCGATGTTGACCGCGGATTCGGGTACACCAAAATGGCGACAGAAGCTTCCGATGCGGATCGTCAGTTCGCCAACCGTGATCGATGACCGCGTTGTCGTGGGTTGCTACGACGGGTTTGCCTACTGCCTATCGATGAATGACGGCAGTGTCCTGTGGAAGCAGAGGACGGGTGCGAGGATCCGCGCGGCAACAGCCGCAGCGGGCGGGAGAGTTTTTGTGGCCTCGTACGACGGGTACCTCTATGCGTTGTCGGTGTCAACGGGCGCCGTCGAATGGCGATTCGCCGTTGGAGGGAAGCTCGAAAGCGCTCCCGCAGTGCACGGCGATCTTGTGATCATCGGCTCGCCGGATGGAAGCATCCACGCCGTCGCAGTAGGGGACGGCAGTCAGCGTTGGAAGTTCCAGACGGGTGGCGCGGTTGAATCGTCTCCGGCTGTCGATGAGCGCTTTGTATTCGTCGGGTCGAGCGACAAACATGTGTACTGTTTGAATGCGGCGGACGGGTCTGTGGTTTGGAAATACGAGACGGGTGACCAGGTACTGTCGCGTCCCCGCATCGAGGGTGATGCGATCTACATAGGTTCGTATGACGGCTACCTCTACTGTCTGGATCGCCGCACGGGCGGGCTGATCGATCGGTTTCAGAGTGACGGCAAAATCTACTCTTCGCCGATGGTGGATGACCGTTCGGTTTATTTCGGCAACAACAGCGGTGACTTCATTTGTTTGAAACACCGAGTGGGAAAAGCGTTATAAAGGGTATACGAAAAGGAGGAGTTTAGGTATGCCCAGAGGAATGATCAGTTTCTTCAACGAGAGCAAAGGCTACGGTTTTATCGAGAGTGACCGGGAAGACAGCATATTCGTGCACCACTCCGCGATCAAAAAAGGCGGCTACAAGACCCTGCAGGAGGGCCAGGAAGTCTGGTTTGACGTCAAGGTTGGGCAGCACGGGGTAGAGGCGGTCAACGTCCACAAAATCTGATTCTCGATCAACTCATCTTCGTTCCCGCCAGGGATAGGCTATAGGGAAGCGCCGTAAGGCGTGGTATAGCCAGTATTGCGAAATGCTCTGACATTTGTTAGGTTCCCTACGTCCACGACTGCGTGAATACCATGAAAAAGACTCTGCTGAGCAAGATATTCAAACCCAAGTCCGAGCGGGACTACAACCGTCACCGGGACACCGTTAGAAAGATCAACGAGCTTGCCGAGACGTTTTCTGCCTTGCGGCCGGAGGATTTTCCAGCGAAGACCGAGGAGTTCAAGGCCCGTCTGAAGGCGGGTGAGACGCTCGACGACATCCTCCCGGAGGCCTTTGCGCTTGTCAAGTCGGTGTGCCGTGCGCTGGTGGGCCAAACCTGGGATGTGTGCGGCATTGAAATCGGTTGGGAAATGGTCCCCTACGATGTCCAGCTCGTTGGCGGGATCGTTCTGCACGGGGGTGATATATCGGAGATGGCGACCGGTGAGGGCAAGACGCTGGTCGCGACGATGCCGATGTATCTCAATGCGCTCTCCGGCAAGGGCGCTCACCTCATCACGGTCAACGACTATCTGGCCCAGCGTGACTCGGAATGGATGGGCAAGGTCTACAGGACTCTCGGGCTGACGGTTGGGTGTGTCAAGGCGGATATCTCCAACGAGGAACGCAAGGCGGCCTACGGCGCCGATATTACCTACGGAACCAACAACGAGTTCGGGTTCGATTATCTCCGCGACAACATGAAGACACGGGTGGAGGACAAGGTCCAGCGACAGCACTTCTACGCGATTGTCGACGAGGTGGACAGCGTGCTGATCGACGAGGCCCGAACCCCTCTCATTATTTCGGGGCCGGTGACCGCGAGCCAGTCGTCGGAGTTGTTTGCGCGTTTGCGCCCCGAGGTCGAGCGCGCCGTGCAGCTGCAGGCACGCATGATCAACACGCTGATCTCGTTCGCCGAGAAGAACCTCGAGAGTGAGGATCAGGACGAGGAAGTGGCGATCGCGCTGCTCAAGGTGAGCCGGGGCGATCCGAAGAACTCGCGGTTTCTCAAGCTCAAGAAGGAGCCGGGTGTCGACAGAATGATCGCGAGGAAGGAAGCGGACTTCATGCGGGACAAGGCGCTCCACGAGCTCGATGAGCAGTTGTTCTACGCGGTCGACGAAAAAGGAAACACGATCAACCTGACGGACAAGGGACGCGAGGCTCTGGCGCCACAGGACCGCGAGCAGTTTGTCCTGCCCGATATCGGCGAGGAGATGGAGAGGATCGACAACGACACGTCGATCGATCCCGCCGAGAGGGTAAAGAGGAAAGACCAACTCTACCGAGACTACGGACAGAAATCAGATGCGATTCACAATTTCAACCAGCTTCTGAAGGCGTACACGCTATTCGAGAGCGATGTCGAGTATGTGGTTCAGGACGATCGTGTGGTCATCGTCGACGAGTTTACCGGGCGACTGATGCCAGGCAGACGTTTCTCCGACGGTTTGCATCAGGCCCTCGAAGCAAAGGAACGCGTCAAGATCGAGGGTGAAACGCAGACACTGGCGACGATCACGCTTCAGAACTACTTTCGGATGTACGAAAAGCTCGCCGGTATGACCGGTACCGCCATCACGGAGGCCGCCGAGTTTCACAAGATCTACAAGCTCGATGTTTCGGTGGTTCCGACGAACGAGTTGGTCCGGCGCGTGGACTACGACGATCGCATCTACCGGACCAAGCGTGAGAAGTACAATTCCATCGTCGAGGAGATCGCGCGTCTCCAGGAGAAAAACCTCCCGGTGCTTGTGGGCACGGTATCGGTCGAAGTTTCCGAGCTTATCAGCCGGCTACTCAAGAGAAAGGGTATCAATCACAACGTCCTCAACGCAAAGCATCATCAGCGTGAGGCCGAGATCGTGGCGGACGCGGGTAAGGCGGGTGCGGTGACGATCGCCACAAACATGGCGGGGCGCGGGACGGATATCAAACTTGGCCCGGGTGTCGTCAAGTGCGATGGGTGTGGTATCGGCACAAAAAAGACCTCTTGGAAGACGCGGGACGAGGTAGAGGTCAACCCGGTCGAGTGCGCGAAGGACGTTCCCTGCGGTCTGCATATCATAGGGACCGAGCGCCACGAGGCGCGCCGCATCGATCGCCAGCTGCGGGGGCGCGCCGGGCGTCAGGGAGATCCCGGCGTCTCGTTGTTCTTTTTGTCGCTCGAGGATGATCTCATGCGGCTCTTCGGTGGCTCGCAGCGGATCTCGGGGCTGATGGATCGGATGGGTCTCGAGGAGGGTGAGGTCATCACGCACGGGCTGGTGACGAAGGCGATCGAGCGTGCACAGCAGAAGGTCGAGAATTACAACTTCGAGATCAGAAAACGGCTCATCGACTATGATGACGTGATGAACCGGCAGAGGGAGGCCATTTACGGCCGCCGTGATGAAATCATCGAGGCCGAGAATCTGACCGATATTCTCAAGGCGATGGTCGATGACGTCGTCGAGGACAAGGTCGCTGGCTACATCGACCTATCCGAGCTGCCGGAGAACTGGGATCTCGCCGGATTGCTGGCCGATTTGGAGGCGACGTTCCTCTACGCGTTTCCAACGCCCGCGGGTGATATCCAGGATCTAGACGAAGAGGATCTTCGCGAGCACGTGAAGGCGCTGGCCTACGAGGCGCTGGAGTCGCGCGAGCGCTTTCTGTTCGAACAGTTGGGCAGTTCCGAGGTGGTCGATGAGTTCAAGAAGTACGTCTTGCTTCAGACGATCGATGAGCGGTGGATGGATCATCTCCACGAGCTGGATTATCTGAAGGAGGGGATCCATTTTCGGGCATACGCGCAGAAGAACCCCCTCGTCGAGTACAAGAAGGAGGCGTTTGGTCTGTTTGGCGAGCTGAACGCGACGATCGACCAGGATGCCCTGCAGGCGTTCTTCCACGCAAGGATCGCCGCGCGCGAGCGTCGCCGCGACCTGGGCGCATCAGCGAAGGCGGTCCATCAGGATACGGGGGTCTACGCCATGCAACCGGCGGGGGGAATGGGGACGTCGGAAGCGATGGATCAAGCCCTCAAGCAGCCTGCCCCGAGCCAGCCCAAGAGGCGCGCGGTGAAGAAAGTCGGCCGCAACGACCCATGTCCGTGCGGGAGCGGCAAAAAGTACAAGAAGTGCCACGGCGGAGGCTAGACAGCACATCGGGCGCCGTGGCCCCTAATCCCATCCTTAGAAAAATAAGGATTGCATCGTCAGGCGGACTGGGTTTATGTTTCTATGCCGATTTGACCTAGCATGCTAATTGCTTGTAATATCGTCCCATGGAGGGGCATCCAGCATGGTCGACAGATTTATGGACCTCGTGGTTCTCCTGGTCGAGATGACCCGGACGAGCAATAAGTCCTTTGGTGAATTGGACAAAGAGCTGATCTCCCTCGGGTATTCCTCCGAGGAGATCGAGCAGGCCTTCTCGTGGGTTTCCAACCAGTGGCACCGTGTGGAACACGGTCTGGTGGGTGAGGGTGGAGGTATGCCCATCCGCGTTTTGAGCCCGTGGGAGAGCACGGTGCTCGACCCGGAGGCGTACAGCTATCTCCTTCGATTGCAGGCGCTGGGGCTGCTCGACGACGACCAGTTCGAGCGGATCATGTATCGAATCGTGCCGTTTCGTGGCGAGAGAGTCGGGGTCAGCGAGATCAAGGCGCTGGCCGGATCGGTGATTTTCGAACTGGGTGGCGATGAGTTCGAGAACGAGCTGCTTAATATGTTGGATGATGGCACTCAGCTAAACTAGTGCAGTGAAATCTGATGCCGGTCGAGGCCGACTTCGTGCGGGTGTCCTCGAACGGCAGGCAGGCAGACAACAAACATACGACTGAGATATCGCGAGCCTCCGGGGCTGCGCGTTTCTTCTTTTAAAAGACATGGCAAAACAACAATCTCTGGTCATTGTGGAGTCGCCGGCAAAGGCGAACACCATCAAGAAGTTTCTCGGCAGGAACTACAAGGTGGTGGCTTCTGTCGGTCACGTCATGGATCTCCCGAAAAACGAGCTCGGCGTCGATGTCGAGAACGGGTTCACGCCGAAGTACGTCGTGTCCAAGGGCAAGCAGAAGGTCTTGAGCCAGATAAAAAAGGATGCGAAGGCTGCCGGCGAAGTCTATCTGGCCCTTGATATGGATCGGGAGGGTGAAGCGATCGCCTGGCATCTCGAGCAGGCCATCAAGAAATCCCAATCGAACATCAAGCGAATCATCTTCAACGAGATCACCAAGACGGCGATCAAAGAGGCCATCGACAACCCCGGGGTTGTCGACCAGCGCAAGGTGGATGCCCAACAGGCCAGGCGGATCCTCGACCGGCTCGTCGGTTACCAGATTAGTCCGATCCTCTGGCAGATTTTCTATTATGGCTTGAGCGCGGGGCGCGTGCAGACCGTGGGTCTGAGACTCGTTTGCGAGCGCGAGGCCGAGATAGAGGCCTTCAAGTCGGAGGAATACTGGTCGGTTGAGGCGATGCTTCTCACGAAGAAGGGTGAGGAAGTTCCAGCCCGGCTGACACAGATCGGAAAGGACAAGGCGGCGCTAAAGAACAAGGCACAAGTCGATCCGGTTCTCGCCGAGTTGAGAAAGAGCGAGTTCGATGTTGCCGACGTGGTCAAGAAGGAGAAAAAGCGCAACCCGCAGCCGCCGTTCATCACGAGTACATTGCAGCGGGACGCGGCGGGACGCCTTCGCTTTTCGCCCAAGAAAGTCATGATGCTCGCCCAACAGCTCTACGAGGGCATCGATCTGGGCAAGGACGAGCGCGTCGGGTTGATCACGTATATGAGAACCGATTCCGTACGGATCGCGCCACAGGCAGTCAAGTCGGCGCGTGAGCACGTGAGCGCCGAGTTCGGCGAGGAGTACATACCGGGCAAGCCACGGATCTACAAACAGAAGAAGGGGGCACAGGACGCGCACGAAGCCATCCGGCCGACCGATGTCTCGCGGACTCCGGAATCCGTGAAGAGCTTTCTCACCAAGGACCAGTACGGCATCTACGAACTCGTCTGGCGGCGCTTTCTCGCATCGCAGATGGAGAGTGCGGTTTACGATACGACGGAAGTGTCGATCGAGGCGGGCAAGTACCGTCTGAAGGCAAATGGCCGCGTGATGAAGTTCAGAGGTTTCTTGAGTGTCTACGATGAGTCTCGCAAGGAGAATGAAACCGAGCTACCCGAAATGGCGAAGGGCGACAAGTTGGATCCCAAGTCGATCGACGGCTCGCAGCACTTCACGGAACCACCACCGCGTTACAGCGAGGCCTCGCTGATCAAGGAACTCGAAGACGGCGGCATCGGTAGACCGAGCACATACGCGAGTATCGTGTCGATTATCCAGGACCGCGAATACGTCGTCAAGGAAGAGGGAAGACTCAAGCCCACGACACTCGGCAGACAGGTGTGGCTCACGCTGGAAGGTTTCTTCCCCGACATATTTGACAAGTCGTTCACGGCACTGATGGAAGAAGAGCTCGACAAGGTAGAGGGTGGTGAGGACACCTGGCAGAAGGTCGTCCAGGATTTTTACACGCCGTTCCGGGGCGCGCTCGATCAGATCGACGACAAGAAGGAACGCATCAAGAGTGAACTGCAGGAAGCCACTGATCTCGAGTGTGAGAAGTGTGGGCGGAAGCTGATCAAGAAATGGGGAAGGAATGGGCAGTTTCTCGCATGCCCCGCCTACCCCGAATGCAAGTTCTCCAGGCCCCTCGAGGAAGAGGCGGAAGCCGTCCAGCTCGATTTGACATGTCCGAAGTGCGGCGGCGATCTCGTGGCCAAGGTCGGCCGCTACGGTCGCTTCGCCGCGTGCAAGAACTATCCGGAATGTAAACATACCGAGGCGTATCCGATCGGCATGGCCTGCCCGGCGGAGGGCTGCGATGGGCATGTCGTGGAAAAGGTCACCCGCCGCGGCAAACGCTTCTACGGTTGCAACCGTTACCCCAAGTGCACGTTCGCCGCATGGGACAAGCCGATCCCCACTCCCTGCCCTGCGTGTCAGAACGCGTACGTGGTAGAGAAAACATCGACGAAGCGCGGCATCTATCTCAAGTGCCCGGAGTGCAAAGAAGAAGTCACCTCCGACTGATTCATGAAAACCGTTCACATTATTGGTGGGGGACTCGCCGGCTGCGAGGCCGCCTGGCAGCTTGCCGACCGTGGTGTGCCTGTGCGGATGATCGAAATGCGCCCGCACGAGCCGACCGGTGCGCATCGCACGGATCGTCTGGCGGAAATCGTCTGCTCGAATTCGTTCAAGTCGACACTTCCCGAGACCGCCTCGGGACTGTTGAAGACCGAGCTCGATATCCTGGGTTGCCGTCTGCTCGGTGTGGCGAAACGCGCGGCGGTGCCAGCGGGACACGCGTTGGCGGTCGACCGCGAGATCTTCTCCGGAGCGGTAACGGAGACCATCGAGAACCACCCCCTCATCGATGTCACCCGGCGCCGCCAGGATGACCTCGATGTGCCGCTGCCGGCAATCATCGCCACCGGGCCTCTAACCGCCGATACGCTTTCGCAACGCTTAAGGGATCACTGCACGAGTGACCACCTTTATTTTTATGACGCCATTGCGCCGTCGATCGACGTGGAAACCCTCAACCTGGACAGCGGCTACTGGGCGAGTCGTTACGGCAAGGGTGAGGCGGACTATTTCAACTTGCCGCTTTCGAAAAAGCAGTATACCGACCTCGTTGGCAGGATCGGCGAGGCGGAGACGGTTCGGCCCCACGAGTTCGAGGACGAGAAATTCTTCGAGTCGTGTTTGCCCGTCGAGGAGATCGTCAGACGCGGCCGAGACACACTGCGGTTTGGCCCGCTCAAGCCCCGTGGTCTCCCGGACCCGCGAACGGGCCAGGAGCCCTATGCGGTGATCCAGTTGAGACAGGAAAGCCAGAGCGGCGGTCTGCTGGGGCTGGTTGGGTTTCAGACGCGAATGACGTATGGCGCGCAAAAGGAAGTGGTCCGGTCCATCCCCGGTCTGGAGGAGGCCAGGATACTCCGGTTCGGGTCGATCCACCGCAACATCTTCCTCAACCTCCCCGTGGTTTGCGACCGTTACCAGCGCGATCGCAGCGTAACGGGGCTCTACTATGCCGGGCAGATCTGCGGTGTCGAGGGGTACGTCGAGTGCGTCATGAGCGGGCTGGTATCGGCGCTCTCGATATACGCCGACGGAGTGGGAGCCCCCATGCCGCTTTTCCCCGATGACACCATGATCGGGGCTCTAATGAACTATATCCACACCCCCACGAAGAATTTCCAGCCGATGAACGCCAATATGGGTGTCGTCCCCGCAACGCCAAGGCCAAAAGGACCCCGCAAGACCCGCTATCTCGCGGTGGCGCAGCGGGCCGAGCGCGCAATGAGGCGCTTCCGCGCTGACAACGACGGGTTGTTCCCGCCGGCCGGCGCGTCCGGGCCGAATGACGAGCGGGCAAATTTCGCTTAATCAATTACGCGCATTACATTATATTCTATCGGAACCTCTTGAATGCAAAGGCCTTCGTTCGATGAATATCGACAAAGCCATAGTGAAGTTCGAGATTTACCTCAACGCTGAACGCGGTCTCTCTCCAAACACCATCGAGGCGTACGCGACCGATCTGGCGCAGTTCGCCGAGTTTCTGGAACGCGTCGAGTCATCCGTTGGTGTCGATCGCGTGGGGCTCCTCGAGATTCGCGCTTTCTTGAGGGAACAGGTCGACCGGGGCTTGAGCAGCCGGTCGATGATGAGAAAAATATCATCGCTGCGGTCCTTTTTTGGATTCCTCGTCAAACGGCAGCATTGCCCGCTGGACCCGACGTTGAACCTGTCATCGCCGCGGAAGCGTGAGTCGCTGCCGACGCTTGTCAGCGAGGATCGGATTAGTGAGATGATGACTTTGCCCGAGGTCTCGACGCTCTCCGGAGTGCGTGACAAGGCGATCCTCGAGTTCTTGTATGGAACGGGCGTTCGTCTCAGCGAGATGGTAGCGCTAGACATCGCGGACTTTATTGATGGGGGGGAAACGCTGCGCGTTTTTGGCAAGGGCAGCAAGGAACGGCTGGTGCCGTGGGGTGGTGAGGCGAGAAAATGGTTCTTTCTGTATCAGACGAAGCGGTTTGGTGGACGGGGAAAGTTTGACGAGCGACGCCTGAAACAGCACAGGAAATGTGCAGCGTTCTCGGCGGGCGTGGACACGGGACGGATCAGTCCCCGCACCGTTCAAAGGATCGTCGGCAAGTATCTCAGACGTGTGTCGCTGTCGGCCACCGTCAGCCCACACGTGCTGCGTCACGCGTTTGCGACACATCTGCTGGACAACGGTGCGGATCTTCGTGCCGTCCAGGAGCTGCTCGGACACGAGAGTCTCTCGACCACTCAAATCTACACGCACGTAACGCCGAAACGGTTACGGGAGACCTACCGCAAGGCGCATCCTCGATCGTAAGGAGGCACCCTTGAAGATTACCGGTACGACGATACTCGGTGTTCGCATCGGCGAGCGCGCCGCGATCGGCGGCGACGGCCAGGTGACGATGGGGAACACGATCATAAAGCAGAACGCCACAAAGATACGCACGCTGGGGGGGGGTAAACTTCTCGCCGGTTTTGCGGGGAGCACGGCGGATGCCCTGACGCTTTTCGAGAGGTTCGAGGGCAAGTTCGAGGCGTACAGCGGCAATCTCAGGAGAGCGGCCGTCGAGCTGGCCAAGGACTGGCGGAGCGACCGTATCCTGCGGCGTCTGGAGGCGATGCTCGCCGTGATGGACCAGAACGCATCTTTCTTTATCTCGGGCACGGGCGATGTGCTCGAGCCGGACGACGACATTGTCTCGCTTGGTGCCGGCGGACCGTACGCACTCGCTGCAGCCAACGCATTTCTGGTCGCTGGTTATGACGACCCGGAGAAGATCGTTCGCGAGTCCCTGAAGATCGCCGGCAAGATATGTCTGTATACAAACACGAACATCACCGTTGAGACGCTCTGACAGCGCTTGATCGGGAGAGGGAAGTGATACCCCCGATGGAAGAATTGACTCCACAAGAGATCGTCATCGAGTTGGACCGCCATATCGTGGGGCAGGGCGACGCGAAAAAAGCCGTGGCCATCGCGTTGAGAAATCGTTGGCGACGCCACCAGGCGGCGGACGACATGCGCGATGAGATACTGCCCAACAACATTGTGATGATTGGCCCGACCGGCGTCGGTAAGACGGAGATCGCGCGCCGGCTGGCGAAGCTCGTGCGTGCACCGCTCGTCAAAGTCGAGGCGTCGAACTACACCGAGGTGGGTTATGTCGGACGCGACGTGGAAAGTATCATCCGCGACCTTGTCGAAGTTTCAATCGGAATGTTGAAGTCCGAGCACCAGAAGCGGGTGAGCTTCCGTGTCGAGAAACTCGTCGAGGATCGCCTGGTCGATCTTTTTATGCCCAAATCCCAAACGCCGGGTGACGAGGATCTGGACACGCAGGAGCGGCGGGAGAGAACCCGTGAGAAGCTCAGGGCAAGGCTCAGGGCGGGCGATCTCGAGGACAGCAAGGTAACGATTCGATCGCAGCCCAAATCGTCTCCGATGATCGAGATCTTCTCGAAGGGCGGTGTAGAAGATATGGGGATACAGTTTCCGGGTAACATCAACCCCTTTGCTCCTCAAGGGCCCAAGGAGCGCGAGTTCACGGTTCGCCAGGCTCGTGAGCAACTTCGCATGGAAGAGGCCGACAAGCTCATGGACATGGAGAAGATTGTAGAGGAGGCCAAAGAGCGGGTGGAGATGAACGGAATCGTTTTTATCGATGAGATCGACAAGATCGCCGGCGCGAGCGCGAGAGGAGGCGCACCCGATGTGTCCCGCGAAGGCGTTCAGCGGGATCTGTTGCCCATTGTCGAAGGGTCCTCGGTCAGCACGAGGCACGGCGTCATCAAGACCGATCATATCCTGTTCATCGCCGCCGGTGCGTTCAATGTGGCAAAGCCGTCGGAGCTCATACCCGAGTTTCAGGGGCGGTTTCCGATCCGCGTGGAGCTCGCTTCATTGGGGCCGGAGGAATTCGAGCGTATCTTGCGCGAGCCGGACAACTCGTTGATCAAACAGTACCAGGCGTTGCTGGCGGCGGAAGGCTGTCAGCTCGAGTTCACGGATGAGGCGATACGCGAGATCGCCCGCGTCGCGGGAGAGGCAAACGCGCGTTCGGAGAACATCGGCGCCCGCAGGCTTCAGACGGTGCTTGCCACCCTTCTCGAGGACGTTTTATTCGAGCTGCCGGAATCCAAAAAACAGCGTGCCGTTTTCACCGACGCGGATGTAAAGTCAAAGCTCGACGAGATTCTCGCCGACGAGGATCTGACCCGATACATTCTCTAAACATCAACGGAGTGTACAAGATGACGCTTTCAAAAAAGGACTTCGTGTCGATCGCCGACTACACGAGGGAGGAACTCGAGAAAATCATAGGATTGGCCATAGAACAAAAAGCGCAGCTCAAAAGGGGAGGGCTTCCCGCCACGCTCCAGGGCAGGACGCTGGCGTGCATTTTTCACAAACCGTCGCTGCGCACGCGGGTGAGCTTCGAGGTGGCGATGCACCAGCTGGGTGGTGACTCGCTCTATCTGACCGACAAGGAGATCGGTGTCGGTTCTCGCGAGGCGCCTCAGGACGTGGCAAGAGTCTTGTCGCGATACACGAGCGCCATCATGATTCGAACGTTCGACCAGGGGATCGTTGATACGTTGGCAAAGTTTGCGACGGTTCCCGTCATCAACGGGCTGACCGATCTTCTTCACCCATGCCAGATACTCGCCGACTTGATGACAATCCAGGAACACAGGGGCAATCTCGATAATCTCACGGTTGCGTTTATCGGTGACGGCAACAACGTTGCGAGAAGCTGGATCAACGCGGGCGCAAAGCTCGACATTCGCGTCATTCTCGCCTGTCCCAAGGGCTATGGCGTCGAGCCCGAGTTCGTGGAAAAGGCGATGGGGGGCAAGGACCTGTATCGCGAGATCAATGATCCGGGCGAAGCCGTACAGAGTGCCGATGTTCTCTACACCGATGTATGGGCATCGATGGGCCAGGAAGAGGAGGCGACAAAACGCAAACGGGAGTTCGCCGCGTTTCAGTTGAACGATGAGCTCGTTGCGCAGTCGCCCGATCACTCGATTGTTCTCCACTGTCTGCCTGCTCACAGGGATGAGGAAATCACCGACAGCGTGATCGAATCGGAACGAAGCCTGGTGTTTGACGAAGCGGAGAATCGCCTACACGTGCAGCGCGCGCTCCTGTCACTGCTCGTCCAACCCATTGGAGGGCGCGGTTGAGAACTGGCGTCGCCCTTTGCGTGATAGCAACATGGCTCTCGGCGTGCGCCATACAAGAGGCCCCACCCGGTGGCCCCACCGACGATAAACCACCACGCATTCTCTCTACGGTTCCGGCGGGCGGATCAACCGGTGTCGATCCAGAGACCGACATTCTGGTGGAATTCGATGAGGCGATGACGAAAACCCGTTTCGAGCGTTTCGTAACCGCGCGCCCGCGGATCACCGTCGGCAAGACCGGCTGGAAAAAGAACACGTTCGTCCTGCAGCCTCAGGACCCCCTGCACCCGGACACGACCTATCTCGTCGAGCTTAAGTCGGGGTTTGCCGATGCGCACGGTATTCAGAACGCGGAGCCGTTTCGCTTCGCCTTTGCGACATCGGCCGCCATCGACAGCGGATCGATATCCGGTCATGTGTTGTTTCGCCGTAAGCCCAGTAAGAATGCGGTCCTCCGTCTGTTTGTCATGCCGACGGACTCCGGTTTTACACCGGAGGGGGCTGTGGCCGACAGAGAGGTCGTAGTGGGTTCGGAGGGTGATTTCGCCTTCAACTATCTTCCGAGTGATGACCGCGACTTCCTCGTCTGGGTTTTCGAAGACACGGACAGAAACGGCGTTTTCGTGATCGACAGCGACGTTGCCATCGAGAGGCCCGACACGGTGCCCCTGGATGCCGGGAACCCCAATGTCGACGATCTGACGATCTTCATCGTCGACCCGAAGGAACCGGGGCAGATCACCGGAAGGGTCGTCAACTCGACCGGTATCGATACGTTTCTGGTAATGATCACCATCCACGAGGTGTCCGACACGATGCCTCCGACCTACGTCTCAATAGTGGGTCCCGACGGAGACTTCAAGTTTTCACAGGTCCTCCAGGGCCGGTACACGCTCCGGGCATTCATGGATTTCTCCCCCGATAGTCTCTGCGGCGCGTATCCGTGTCCGGAGGACTCGACACGGCAGTGCATCGAGCCCTGCCGGCTATACCCGGATACGCTCGCGATACGGCCGGGCCAGGAAATCGACCTCGAGGAGCCGTTGGTCCTCGAGTCTCCACCGCCTCAAGAGGAGTAGCCCCATGAGGATCGAGTTCGAAAAAATGAATGGAGCGGGAAACGACTTCGTCATGATCGACAACCGGAAGGGAGACATCCTGTTGTCGCCAGCGAGGATACGGGCGCTTTGCGACCGGCGCCGAGGCATCGGGGCCGACGGCGTCATTCTGGTGGAATTAGAGGCTGGAGTCGATTTTCGCATGCGCTATTACAATAGCGACGGAGGCGAGGCCGAGATGTGTGGCAACGGCGCACGCTGCGCCGCTCGGTTCGCCGGTTCGTTGGGGCTCGGCGAGCGGTGGGAGGGCGGGGTCACGCTCCGGTTCGTGGCGACACCCGGGACGATGGAGGCCGAGGTCGCGGGACTCCAGGTCGCCGTCCGGATGACCGACGCAACCCATTTTGAAAAAAGCATTTCCTTGGCGGTTGCGGATCGGACGGAAATAGTGCATTTTATCAATACAGGTGTACCCCACGTCGTCATTGAGGCGGCCGGAGTGAATGCCATCGCTGATGGCGAGATCCTGGAACGCGGTCGGGCGATCCGGAATCACAAGCGCTTCGCGCCGGATGGTACGAATGTAGATTTCGTGTCGGTCTCGGACGACGGCATTGCCGAGATTCGCACCTACGAGCGCGGCGTCGAGGGCGAAACCCTTGCCTGCGGGACTGGAGCTGTAGCCGGAGCCGTCGTGGCTGCCCACTTGAACGGTGTCCCCAGTCCCGTCACAATGATCACACATGGTGGGGAGGAACTGACCGTTGCTTTTGTCCTGGAACCCGCCGGGGCGAGGCAGGTGTTGCTCAAAGGCCCTGCTGCCCTGAATTTCCGGGGTTCCGTCGAGCTTGCCTAACGAAGGGAGCGCTGATGGAGTTTAGGGGGACGTACACCGCCGTTGTGACGCCGTTCAAGAACGGCGACGTTGATCTCGAAGGATATTCAAACCTGCTCGAAACCCAGCGAGGGGCTGGTGTCACCGGTGTCGTACCGTGCGGCTGCACGGGTGAGGCGGCGACGCTGAGCGCAGACGAACGCCGGAAGCTCCTCGATACCACTCTCTCGCTCGTCGGCGATTCTCTCCAGGTGATTGCGGGGACGGGGACGAACTCGACGGATACGACGATCGCAAACACAAAAGAGGCGGAAGCCGCTGGTGCCCACGCGGCGATGCTGATCACACCCTACTACAACAAACCCTCGCAGCAAGGCCTCTACGATCACTACCGCCGGGTCGCCGACGCGACCGATCTGCCGCTCATGCTCTACAACGTACCGGGACGCACTGGGGTAACGCTCGCCCCGGATACGATCGCCAGGCTGTACGAGACGGGGCGCTATTCCGTAATCAAAGAAGCGGGCGGCAGCATGGATGCCTTCTCGAACATACGCGCGGCGAGCGACATCACCGTGCTCTCGGGCGACGATCCGCTCACCGTGTCAATGATGGCGCTCGGGGGTGGGGGTGTCGTGTCCGTCGTGTCCAATTTGATGCCCGCCATCGTACGGGAAATGGTCAATGGCGCCCTCGAGGGAGATTTCAAACGGGCCTCTGATCTCCATTTCCGTCTGCTGCCGGTTGTGCGCGCGGCGTTTATCGAGTCGAACCCATCACCGATAAAGGCAATGCTTGCGGCGAAAGGCATGATCGAGAACGAGCTCAGACCGCCGCTTGCGCCGGTCAGCACGGCGAGCATGAAGGCGATCCGCGGCGTGCTGGAAGCATTTGATTCGGTGGGGAGCGTCTAGGGTGGCGGAGCCGTCGATCAATATATTTCTTCACGGGGCAAGGGGCAGAATGGGCCGATCGGTTGCCGAGGTTGTGGGCGAGACGGATCGAGTCTCCATAGCGGGAATGGTCGAACTGAGATCCGGGGTGGAGAGACCCGTGCCGGGGCCGGATGGCCCGCCGGTGCTGAAGGAGTTGCCCGCGCGGCCGGAGCCGGGAGACGTGGTGATCGATTTCAGCCGCCCTGCCGGGGTGAAGTCGCTGGTCGAGGCGTTATCGGGGACCCACTTGCCGATCGTATGTGGAACCACTGGCATGGGTGGGCCGGAACGTGAATTGCTTGAAGTGTATGCTCAAGAAAGCCCGGTATTCTACGCCGAGAATATGAGTTACGGTATATCGGTGATTAAGAGACTCTTACGCTCAGCAACCCTCATGTTCGAGGGCGTGGCGGATATGGAAATTGTGGAATTTCACCATCGCGGAAAGGCCGATTTCCCCAGTGGGACCGCGGCGGCGCTGGCCCGGGTTGCACGCCCGGATGAGCCGACTGTCGACGGCCGCGGCGAGGCCGCGGGGCCGGAGGCAGATCGCGTCCACATCCACTCCGTCCGGATGGGTGGCATCCCGGGCGACCACCAGGTCTACTTCGCCATGGCGGACGAGGTGGTGACGTTGTCCCACCGCGCACTGTCACGCAAGGTCTTTGCCCGCGGCGCGGTCCGCGCGGCACAGTTCATCGTGGGTCGTGACAAGGGGCTCTACACGATGGATGATCTCGTGGAGGCGCTGGAGAATGGCTAGGAAGACGCTTATCGCGCTTCTTTTTGTCCTGGCGATGCCGACGCTCGTCTCGGCGCAGTATCCGTTCGGCAAGAACAAGGTGAGCTACAGGAGCAGGGACTGGAAGGTCCTGGCCACCGAACACGTTGACGTCTACTACTATCCCAGCGAGCAGAATGTGGTTAACTTCATCGCTCCGCTCGTGGAAGACACATACGCCGAGTATGCCGAGTTGTTCGACATCCAGTTCCGCAATCGACTCCCCCTGGTCTTCTACAGTTCGCACTATGACTTTCAACAAACCAACATCATCCCGTCGCTGATCTCCGAGTATACGGGCGGCTTCACCGATCTGATGAAGGGGCGCATCGCCATTCCCATGACGGGGTCGCTCTGGCAACTTCGTCATGTGATCCGCCACGAGATGGTCCACGCGTTTATGCTGGAGAAGCTCGCCATCGTGATGAGCGGCGCGAGCCGCTTTACCTATTCGCACCCGCCGCTTTGGTTCGTGGAGGGAATGGCCGAGTACTTTGCCGATAGCAATGCGAACACGCGAAGCCACATGTTTATCCGCGATGCGTTGATCCATGGCCGGCTACCGGATTTGCTGAATATCTGGCAGATCGAAGGCTCGTTCATGATGTACAAGGAGGGCGAGGCCGTCGTCCGTTATATCGCGACGAATTTTGGTAAGGATGCGATTATTGAGATTCTCGAAAACTGGTGGATGGCGGATAAATTCACATTGGTTCTCCAGGAGACGATCAACATGAGCCTCGCCGAATTGAGCGACAAGTTCATGAAGAGTCTCAAGCGAAGATACTACCCCGAGATTATGCACCGGCAGTTTGCGCCCGATATCGGTGCTCAGTTGACCGAGCCGCGAACGTTTCACTCGCGCCCTGCGGTGGGTAAAGGACCGGACGGCACGAGTACGATCTATTCGCTCTTTGCCTACGATGGATTGATCAGTATCTGCAGCATCGGCGTGAACAAACACGGGCAGCTCAAGCAGAAGACCCTCATCGAGGGTGGCCGCTCGACCTCGTTCGAGTCGATTCCTGCCTTCAGAAGCAAGATCGAGGTGCACGGCAACACGCTCGTCTTCGTGGCCAAGCGGCACGGCCAGGATGCGATCTACCTCTGGGATATCGAGCGGAGAAAGGTGCTGGACTGGTACACGTTTCCGGGGCTTAGCGTCATCTCCTCGCCGACAATGTCGCCCGGGTTCGATAAGATCGTTTTTAGCGCGATCGACGCGGCGGGATTGAGCGATCTGTTTCTGTACAATCGGGACGAGGACCGTTTGATTCGTTTGACACACGATCCGTACGCCGACGAGGACCCGGACTACCATCCCTACGAGGATGTGGTTCTCTTCAGTTCGGACCGCTGCCAGAACGGGAACGCGAAGTTCCAGGGGATCTATGAGCTCGATGTCAACACGGGTGTGGTGTCGGCATTGACGTGCGGGAGCCATTCGGACTCGCACCCCGAGTGGATGCCCGATGGCAATTCGTTTCTCTTTACTTCTGACAGAGACGGCGCGTTCAACGCCTACACGTTCGCGTACGCGACGCGAATGATCATGCAGCAGACGAGCGTGATGGGTGGTCTCAACGCTCCGGCGGCCCTACCCGATGGCGACGGGTTTGTGGCGGCGGGGTACTATCGAGGCGAGTATCACCTCTTCGAGTTTCCGATGAAGACCGACGTACCGGCCATCCCGACTACCGTGGCCCGGATGGACTCGACGCACATGAGCTGGGTGAGCAAGGAGCCCCGGGAGTACGCGTATGCGAGCCGGGATTATAAACAGAAACTCGGTCTGGATTTTGCCGCGGTGGGTGTGGCGATCGATCCCGATTTTGGCTCGTTGGGCAATGGGGCCCAGATCGTCATGTCGGATATCCTGGGCAATCACCAGTATTATCTTTTTTTTGGCAACACATCCTCGCAAGTCAGCAGCAACTTTTTCAAGACGCTCAACCTGGGGCTGAACTACGTCAATCTGTCGCACCGGATCAATTACTCGTTGGGTGTATTCCATCTGACGAGCAGAACGGGCAATCTGACATCTTCGTACCGCGAGGAACGCCGGTATGGCGTGGCGGCGGGTATCCGGTATCCCTTTAGCAAGTTCTCGAGAGTCGATGGTTCGCTCGTTTTTCGTTTTGTCGAGCGGCAAGCGGATTTCACCCTGCTTGACCAGAAAAAGAGCATGATCGCGTCGGCGTTCTTGAGCTATTCCGTGGCCAACACACAATGGACGGTCGGGGGACCGCTCAAAGGCTGGCGATACAACGTGACGGCAGGGCACACGTTCGATTTCCGCGACCGCGGATTCGACAACACGACCCTTCAGCTGGATCTCCGCAAGTACCACAAGGTTACCCGGAGGATCGTTTTCGCCCAGCGATTCATCACGAGACATAGCTTTGGCGGTGACTTTCAACTTTTTTACCTCGGTGGGCCATGGGACCTGCGAGGCTACAACTTCCGCGAGTTTTTTGGCCGGAGCACGTATCTGTTCAACAACGAGTTCCGGTTTCCTCTAATCGACCACTTCGCTTTGAGACTCCCATTCGGAACGATTGAGACGCCCCTCATGCGCGGATCGCTCTTTTTCGACGCCGGCCGGGTTAATCGATACATCTACGATTCGGACTGGCTCGGGTCGATGGGAGCGGGTGTCGAGCTCAATCTGGGTTACGCACCAATCATTCGTGTCAACTTTACACGGATGACCAATTTTCGTACTATATCCACCGTGACCGACTGGGAACTCTTCATCGGTTACAATTACTAAGGCGCGCCGCTGACTCCACGACAGCGTCGCGCGTGCCGATCGAGGCGAGATCTATCGCATACGGTGGATAGCGGCTCTGCTCGGACGACTCGGATCGAGACAAACACAGAAACGGGGTATGCGATGCGGTGGTCGAAGTACTATCAGCCCACCTATAAGGAAAGCCCGGCTGATGCCGAAATCCCCAGCCACAAGTTGATGATGAGGGCCGGGCTGATCAAGAAGCTCACAGGGGGCGTATACACATTCCTTCCCACGGGCTACCGGGTGTTGCGAAAGGTCGAGGAGATCGTTCGCGAGGAGATGGATCGTATCGGTTGTCAGCAGATACTCATGCCCATCCTGCATCCCGCGGAGCTCTACGAGGAGAGCGGTCGTTTCAAGCACTTCGGGCCCGAGCTGTTCAAGCTCAAGGACCGCAAGGAGCGTCTGTTCGCGCTCGGACCGACGCACGAAGAGGTGGTCACCGATATCGCCCGTAGCGAGATGAAGAGTTATCGACAACTGCCGCAGTGTCTCTATCAGGTTCTGGTGAAGTTCCGTGACGAGATCCGTCCGCGATTCGGTGTGATGCGAGCGCGTGAGTTCATCATGAAGGACGCGTACAGCTTTCACGAGTCACACGAATCTCTCGACGAGACGTACAGCGAGATGGCCGGGGCGTACAGGGCGATCATCGATCGCTGTGGTTTGGAACACGTGATGGTCGAAGCCGACGCGGGCGCCATAGGCGGCGATGTAAACCATGAGTTTGTCGCTCTCGCCGATGAGGGGGAAAGCAAGATCTTTGTGTGCGAGTGCGGCTACGCGGCAAACTCTGAACGCGCCGAGAGCGCCGGTGCGTCGTTGTCGGCGATCGAACCGGTGCTCGATGCACCACAGAGGGTCGAAACACCGGGGATGAAGAGCGTTGTTGAGGTCTCTGACTTTCTCGGGGTGTCTCCCTCGCAGCTCGTGAAGACGCTTCTGTATCGGTCGGGCGATGACGTCGTCGCCGTGTTGATCCCGGGCGAGCGTACGCTCAACGAGACAAAGCTCGCCAAGCTCCTGAATGATCCGTGGGTCGATCCACTGGACGATAAGGACATACTCGAGCTGACCGGCGCGGAGGTCGGTTTTGCGGGACCCGTGGGGTTGCCGGAGGGCACAAAGATCATTGCCGACACGCTTCTCGATCGATACGAGGGAATGATCGTCGGCGCCAACGAGACGGATGCCCATTACCGTGGTGTAAAACTCGACCGCGACTTCACGCCCACGATCACAGAACAGGTGAGCCTGGCGGAGGCGGGAGACACCTGTCAGCGCTGCGGAGAATCGAGGCTCACAACGCGCAGTGGTATCGAGCTCGGTCACATTTTCAAACTCGATGTCAAATACAGCAAGGCGATGAACGCGACGTTCCTCGACAACGAAGGAAAAGAGCGGCACTTCATCATGGGGTGCTACGGTTTTGGCGTCTCGAGGATGGTCGCGGCGGCAATAGAGGCGAATCACGATGAGAAGGGCATTCGATGGTCGCCGGCGCTGACCCCGTACCACGCGATTATTCTGCCGATCAATGTGAGTGACGAGCGGACCATGGAGGTCGCCGAGACGCTCTACAAGGAACTCCGTGAGGCCGGGTGGGACATCCTGCTCGACGACCGGGATGTGCGGGCGGGGTTCAAGTTCAAGGACGCCGATCTCGTCGGCGTGCCCCTGAGAATCACTCTAGGCGAGCGCAATCTGAAGAACAACAAGATCGAGATCTACTATCGGCTGGAGGATCGCTCGGATCTTGTCAACCCAGGTGCGGTGACCGGGGTGCTGGAAGGGTTCTACGCATCCACGCAGAAAGCCCGCCGCTAGCGGCGGGCTCCGATTTACCAACTATTTGTACTACAATAAATTAGCTCTTTGAGCTGAACCTGGACTTCAATCGGGCGGCTCGGTTTCTGTGTATCAGACCGTTCTTGACGGCACGATCGATGACCGACTGGTGCTCGCGAACGGCCGTGTCGCGGTCGGTTTGCTTGGCTTCCGCGGTCTGCTTGAGTCGGGTTCGCAACGTGCTGCGCGCAGCGCGGTTGCGCTCCTGATTTCTCAGACCGATTTTTACGCGTTTTTTTGCTGATTTTTGTTGTGGCATTGATTCCCTCCAAAATAGAATCGGCTGGAAACGTAACATCGGCCGTCCCTCAAGTCAAGCAAAAGCGATGATAGATACGCTGGATACATCTGTGGATCGATTCCTCGACTACCTGGTCAGCGAAAAGGGCTTGCTCCCGCGAACCGTCGATGCGTATGGACGTGATCTCCGAGCTTATGTCGACACGCTCGAGGACAGCGGCGTGGCTACGGCAGCCCGTATCCCGCGAGAGGCGCTGGAGCTCCACATGGTGCGGCTGTCCACGCGCGGGTTGGCGGCGGTGTCACGGGCGCGGGCGCTGTCGGCGATACGACATTTCCACCGCTTCCTCCTGCGCGAAGGCACCACAACCAGCGATCCGGTGGCGGAGATCGCAAGCCCAAAGCGCGCCAAACGCGTCCCGAAGGTCCTGACCATGGCCCAGATCGAGAGACTGCTTGCGGCTCCGGACGAGGACATGCTGGGTATCCGCGACCGGGCAATGCTGGAGCTCGCGTACGCCGCAGGGCTCCGCGTGTCCGAGTTGTGCGGTCTGACGTTCGATGAGGTGCATGAGCGGGAGCGCCTGGTCATGGTGGTAGGCAAGGGTCAGAAACGCCGGATGGTACCGTATGGCAAGCCGGCCGGCCGGGCCCTGGGGCGGTACCTGTCGGCCAGCCGTCCCTATCTGTCCGCCTCGAGAATCGACCCGCACGTGTTCCTCAACCACCGAGGGGGACCGATCTCCCGGGTCGGGTTCTTCAAGCGAATGAAGCAGCACGCCAGAACCGCCGGTATCCAGATGGAGATCAGTCCTCACGTTCTACGGCATACGTTCGCCACGCATCTTCTCGAGGGCGGCGCGGACCTGCGCTACGTCCAGGCACTGTTGGGGCATGCCGACATTTCGACGACGCAGATCTACACGACGGTTGATACGCGCCACCTGATCGAAGTCCATCGCGCCTTTCATCCGAGGGCGTGAGATCGGGCCAAGTCATTGGTCAAAACACGTTTGCACCCACGAACAATTCGTTGACACGTATACGGCAACAGGGCATAGTAACGCGGAAAACGACCACTAAACGCATTGAAGGCCACATTGAGAGAAGCAAAAGTCGAGCGATACAAGGCAGCACTGGAGGGTGTCAAGGCACCGCTCGGGGTCATTCTCTATTTGATCAAGCGGGACAACCTCGATATTTACGACATTCCAATTGCGAAAATCACAAAGGACTATATCGGGTATCTCGATCTGATGGAGGGGATGCAGATCGACCTCGCAGGGGAGTTCTTCGTGATGGCGGCGACGCTGATGCGCATCAAGGCTCAGATGCTCTTGCGACGCGACGAGGAGGAGGATGACCCGCGCCAGGAACTCGTCAGGAACCTCGTCGAGTACAAGAAAATGGTGGAGGCGGCGCGCAGTTTCCAGTCGATGGAGGAAGAGCGGCGCAAGGTATATACGCGACCGGTCCCGCAGAACGAGAAGGAGTATCGCGGCGAGGTCGAGTTCGATCTGAGTATGTTCGAGATCATGCGCGCGTTTCGCGAGATCGCCGCTCAGCTCGATGGCGATCCGGTCAACGAGTTCGAGCGAGAGGCGTTCACGATCGAGGAAAAGATCGAGGCAATCCAGGCCTCGCTGGCCGAAGACGGCCAGGTCAGGTTTCGTGATCTGTTCGTGGGGATGTCGAGCCGCCTCGAGGTGATCGTTACATTTATTGCGATGCTCGAACTCATGAAACGACTGTTGGTGAAGGTCTGCCAGGAAGCCGCCTATGGCGAGATCTGGATATACCCGGCGGAAGAACCGGGTGCCGAGTAGGGAGCAAGTCGAGGTTTCCGTGGGACCCTTGCGCGAGCGACCTACGAGCGGAGCACAGCCCAGGAGAAACGGATGGAAGCCACAGAACTCGACAACGTTGTTCTTGCATTGCTCTTTGCCTCCGACGAACCGCTCTCGGCACGAAAGCTCTCTGCTATCGTTGATGATGTGGATACGAACGAGATCCGGGCATCCATAGAAAGGATCGGCGATCGAATTCGCGTGACGTCTCCGTGCATCAAGCTCGAGAGCGTTGCCGGGGGATGGCAGCTGTCCACGAATCCCGAATATGCCGATTATATTGCGAGGCTCTACTCGGGGCGGCGCAAGCAGAGGCTCTCCAAGGCCGCGCTCGAGACGGTCGCGATCATCGCGTACAAACAGCCCGTCACCCGGGCGGATATCGAGAACATCCGAGGCGTGAGTTGCGGAGGCGTGATAACAACGCTGATGGAAAGAACGCTGATCCGGATCGTCGGCAAGGCCAGAGTCCTGGGCGCTCCGTTTCTGTACGGGACGACGCAGGAGTTTCTCGAATACCTCGGTATCAATTCTGTGAAGGACCTGCCCAGCATGGAGGACCTGGAGGCGCTGCTGGAAAGGGAAGAATCGAGCCAGGCGGCGGACGAGGGAGCCGCTGTACCCGAGACCGATGAGGCGGCTGTCGTCCTGGAGTCGGATGAAG
>CBDVBZ010000003.1:0-91129 GCA_965372355.1 uncultured bacterium
TGGTGGAGTAGTCAATGGCCCGTCACAGGTGGCCCAAACTCCTACGCTACCTAGTATCCCGCCGCGTGACCGTCCTTCCGCGCCTCGGATGCGCCGATGTAGACGCCGTTCACTGCATCGAGAAAGATCGCCTGATAACCACCGAACCCGCCCTGCATGGTGCCGATTTTGTGTCCCATTCGCTTCAACGCCTCGATCGCCTTATCGGAGAAACCCGCTTCGAGATAGACCGTCCCGCCATCGGCCATGCGCTCTCCAGTCGGTTGTGACGAACCCGAATGACGCACCCTTGCCGCGTCACCGGCTTCCTGAACGTTCATCCCGAAGTCGACCATGTTGATCACGATCTGCACGTGACCCTGCGGCTGCATCGCCCCACCCATGACGCCAAAACTCATCAGGGGTTTGTCGTCCTTGGTCATGAACGCGGGGATAATTGTGTGGAAGGGTCGTTTCCGCGGCGCATAGGTATTGAAGCGTCCATCGGTCAAATCGAAGAGCTCGCCGCGATCCTGGAGTACAAAACCCAGCCCGTCTGGGGAAAGCCCCGATCCCATACCGCGGTAGTTGCTTTGGATGAGCGACACCATGTTGCCGTTGGCGTCCGCCGTCGTCAGGTAGATCGTATCACTCGTATGGAGTTCACCGGCGTCGTATTGCTTCGATGCCTTCTCAAGGTCGATGAGTTTGCGACGCTCACCCGCGTAACGTTTCGAGATGAGTTTCTCCACCGGGATCTCGTTGAAATCGGGGTCCGCGTAGTACACGGCGCGATCCTCGAAGGCGAGCTTTTTGGCCTCGACAAGAACATGGATGTACTCCGGGCTGCCAAACCCCATCGATTTGATATCGTATCCCTCAAGAATGTTGAGCATCTCGAGGGCGGCGATGCCCTGGCCGTTTGGCGGCAGCTCCCACACGCGGTAGCCCCGGTAGTCGGTCGAGACCGGTTCGACCCATTCCGACCGGTGCGCCGCCATGTCGTCGTAGGAGAGGAACCCGCCGTGCTTCTTCACAAAGCGGTCGATGGTGCGGGCGATCTCTCCCCTGTAAAAGGCGTCGCGGCCACCCTCCGCGATCATGAAATAGGTGTTCGCCAGTCGCGGGTTCTTGAAGACCTCGCCTTTGCGTGGTGCCCGGCCGTTCGGCATGAACGTTTCCGCAAAACCCGCCCACTCCTTGCGCTCTGGAACGTTGAGTTCCCAGTAGTAGGCAATGGTCTCGGTGACCGGAAACCCGTCGTTGGCATACGCGATAGCCGGAGCGAGGACTTCTGCCATCGGCAGGGCCCCGAACCGCGAATGGAGCTCGAACCAGCCGTCGACACACCCCGGAACCGTTATGGGGAGCGGCCCGTAGGGCGGCACACTCTCCAATCTCTGTTGTTCGAAATGGTCGAGCGTCAACGAGGCCGGTGACCGGCCGCTGGCGTTGAGGCCGTGGAGTCTCTTTGTTTTGGCGTCCCAGACGATGGCGAATAGATCGCCACCGATTCCACAACCCGTTGGCTCCATCAACCCGAGCGCGGCGTTGGCCGCGATCGCGGCATCCACCGCGGATCCACCCCGTTTGAGAACATCGATCGCAATCTGCGTAGCAAGCGGGTGGCTGGTTGCCGCCATGCCTTGTGGCGCGATCACCTCCGAGCGCGAAGCAAACGGACGACCGGTGATCCGATCGTATCCGTAAGCGTCAAGTGCCGTTGACACAAGTATCAATACAAGGACTGCTGTGAGATTCATGAAGCACGCTCCTCTTCCGGACCGAAAAAATGCGACGTTCATGTCGTCGTTGGATCTTTGCCATGCCTCCAGACACAATAGGCTTGCCACTCAAACCCGGTTGAAGTAGACTGTGCGGGCACGGATGAAAATACCTCTTGTTTTGCGCGGCTTGAAAATCAAATCGGTGATTTGGTTACTTTCATGATTGTATAACAAACATCCGTTGAGTCAACATTGCTCCTGCCCAGTGCTTTGGTTCCAGCATCACCAACTCAGCCGTCGCGAACAGGTATCACCCGGCATCATGACGCCGGGATCGTGGCCACTTGATCTGCTTAAATAGTCTGGTTCTGGAACTCGAGCGACAACCCTGTCGCATCCACAGTTCGCAAGAAAAGGGGGCCCCCATTGAGCGAATACGCGAATCCGAATTCGTTGGTGTCTTGCGATTGGCTGGAAAAGCATCTTGGCGATGACAATTTAGCCGTCGTCGAGGTCGACGTGAACACGAGGGAATACGAGGAGAGACACATCACCGGTGCGGTCGCGTGGGGTTGGGACACGCACCTCTCGAACAAGGGACGCCGTGACATTCTCGGTCTCCACGAGTTCGAGAAACTGCTTGGTAGTAGCGGTATCAGCAACAACACGACGGTCGTGTTTTACGGGAGCGATGTCTGGTACGCGACCCGGGCGTTCTGGCAGCTGCGGATCTACGGTCATCAGGATGTCCGCATCCTCAACGGCGGTCGCAAGAAGTGGATCGCGGAGGGCCGCAAGCTCGTGAAGGACGTTGCCAAGACGAGACTCGCCCCGTACAGGTCGACGGCCCTCAATCAGGACCTGCGCGCCCTGCTCCCGCAGGTAAAAGCCGCGGTCAAGGGCAAGGCCAGCGCGCTGGTCGATGTCCGCACCCCAGAGGAGTTTACGGGTGAATGGCTCGTGCCTCCCGGTGCGCCCGAGACCTGCCAGAGAGGCGGTCATATACCGGGTGCGAGATGCATTCCGTGGGCCCTTACATGCAACGATGATGGTACTTTCAAAAGCGCCGAAGAGCTACGAACGCTCTACGACGAAAAAGGGGTCACGCCGGACAAAGAAATTATCGCCTATGGCCGGGTCGGCGACCGCTCGAGCCACAGCTGGTTCGTTCTCAAACACCTGTTGGGCTATCCGAATGTGAGGAACTATGATGGATCGTGGGCGGAGTGGGGTAATCTCGTCGGTGTGCCGATAGAGACCGGTGAGGAAAGATCCGAGACAATCCGGCGGGAATGAACACGAGTCAGCCACTGACGGTGTGAGGGAGGTCGCGGTGACGCCGCCAAGGAAGAGTCTCGCTCGCTCCGATCTGCTCCTCATAATATAGCCACTCGACACTCCTCAAGGGGAACCCATGCCAAACAGCTCGAAGGATCAACTCTGTGTCAATACCATCCGCTTCCTGGCGGTCGATGCGGTTGAAAAGGCCCGGTCCGGTCACCCGGGAATGCCGCTCGGTACGGCACCGATGGCTTATGTGTTGTGGGACCGGTTTCTACGACACAACCCGACGAATCCTAACTGGTTCAACCGTGACCGGTTCGTTCTCTCTGCAGGGCACGGGTCGGCGCTGCTCTACGCGCTGCTCCATCTGTACGGGTATGACCTGCCGATGGAGGAGATCCAGAACTTTCGCCAGTGGGAGAGCAAAACACCGGGGCATCCCGAGTACGGCATGACGCCGGGTGTGGAGGTGACAACGGGTCCTCTCGGTCAGGGTTTTGCGATGGGTGTCGGTATGGCGATTGCGGAGACATACCTTTCCGGTCTGTTCGCACCCCCGACCGACGATATTCCTCCCGTGATCGACCATTACACGTACGCGATTGTATCCGACGGAGACCTGATGGAAGGCATCGCCTCTGAGGCAGCATCGCTTGCCGGGCACCTCGGGCTTGCCCGGTTGATTTATCTCTACGATGACAACCACATCACGATCGATGGCGGCATCCAGCTAGCGTTCACCGAAGATGTCACGCGCCGGTTCGAGGCATACGGGTGGCAGGTCCTGGCGGTTGAGGATGGTAACGATCTCGATGCCATCGAGACGGCCGTTCGCGCCGCTAGGGAGGAAACCAGCAAGCCATCGCTCATCCGCGTTCGAACGCACATCGGCTATGGCAGTCCGAAGCAGGATTCCGAGAAGTCGCACGGTGAGCCGCTCGGGCCGGACGCGATGCGCGCAACGAGGGAGAACCTGGATTGGCCGCAGGACAAAACATTCTATGTGCCGGACGAGGCACGAACGCATTTTAGTGGGGCGGCCGACCGCGGGCGCGCGATGGAGGATGAGTGGGAGAGCCGGCTCGCCGCCTACCACGAGCGGGATGCGGACCGGGCGGAGCAGCTCGAGAAGGTGATTCGCGGCCGGCTGCCGGACGGCTGGGAGAACGGCATCCCGATGTTCGAGCCGGGCGAAGAAAAGATGGCGACACGCAAGGCGTCCGGTGTGGTGCTCAACGCGCTGGCGAAGCAACTGCCGACGCTGATCGGCGGATCCGCGGACCTCGCGGGTTCGAACCAGACAACAGTGAAGGACGGCGCCGTCTTCGCCGCAGACGAGCCTGCCGGACGCAATTTCCACTTCGGGGTTCGCGAACACGCTATGGCCGGCATACTGAACGGGATGGCGCGGCACGGCGGTATCATTCCGTACGGTGGCACGTTTCTGGTTTTCTCGGACTACATGAGACCGTCGATTCGAGTCGCGTCGATCATGCAGGCGCACTCGATATTCGTGTTCACGCACGACAGCGTGGGTCTGGGCGAGGACGGCCCGACACACCAGCCGATAGAGCACGTGATGAGTCTGCGGGCGATACCCGGCCTGATCGTGCTACGTCCCGCGGACGCCAACGAGACCGCCGTCGCCTGGCAAATCGCGATCGAGCAGAACGGGCCGGCAGCCCTGGTGCTCACCCGGCAGGGGCTTCCCGTTCTGGACCCTCAGCTCTATCCGATCGCCAACGGCGTTCCAAGAGGCGCTTACATATTGAGCGAGGCGCCATCGGGTACTCCGGCGATTATCCTGATCGCGAGTGGTTCCGAAGTATCGATGGCGCTGCAGGCTCGGAATGTGCTTGTCGAAAAAGGGAGAGAAGCACGGGTCGTGTCGATGCCATCGTGGGAACTCTTTGATCGCCAGCCGGAAACATACCGTCACGATGTGCTGCCGCCGGATGTCCCCAAGCTCGCCATCGAAGCGGGCAGCTCACGGGGATGGCGTGACTACGTCGGAGACGGAGGTGCTATAATGGGAATAGACCGTTTTGGCGCGTCCGCACCCGGCAACATTGCGATGGAGGGCCTCGGTCTTCACGTCGATCGTGTGATAGAGGTGGCGTTGTCCCTGCTTGGCGGGTAGGCTTTGCTTCGAAGACAGGTTGTCTCGTGGATAACCGTTGCACCAAAGAAAGGATTGTTGGATGAACCCTCTGAGGCAGTTGCGTGATCACGGGCAGTCGATCTGGCTCGACGACATCCGCCGAAGCCTGATGACAAGTGGTGAGTTGAGGAGTCTCATCGACGAAGACGGATTGCGGGGCATGACGAGTAATCCGACGATTTTTGAAAAATCGATCAGCGGCACGCCCGATTACGACGAGAGCCTCCGCAAGATCCAGAAGGAGAGCGGTGGGCTGGAGGTCAAGGACGTATACGAAAAGTTGGCAATCGAAGACATCCAGATGGCGACAGATGCGCTGAGGTCGGTGTATGACGGTACCGGTTGGGAGGATGGCTATGTGAGTCTCGAGGTATCGCCGGAACTGGCAAACGATACCGATGCGACGATTGCCGAGGCGGAACGGCTTTGGCGAGCCGTTGAACGTCCGAACCTGATGATCAAGGTGCCCGCGACCCCGGCCGGTTTGCCGGCGTTCGAGACACTGATCGCCAACGGCGTGAATGTCAATGTCACGTTGATGTTTTCTCTCAAGCACTACGAGAACGTGGCGCAGGCGTATATTCGCGGGTTGAGCAAGGCCAGCCATCCGAAAAAAACGGCGTCGGTGGCGTCTTTCTTTGTGAGCCGCGTCGACACGATGGTCGACAAGGCGCTCGAAGCCAACGGATCGGATGAGGCGTTGGCGCTGCGCGGCAAGACCGCGGTGGCAAACGCAAAGGTCGCATACAAGCGGTTCGAGGAGATTTTTTATGGCGAGCCGTTCAAGGAGCTGAAGGCACGCGGCGCGCGTGTGCAGCGCCCGTTGTGGGCGAGCACCTCGACGAAGAACCCGGATTATCATGACTTGATCTATGTGGATGAGCTGATCGGCCCGGACACGGTCAACACGCTTCCACCGGCGACACTCGACGCGTTCCGGGATCACGGTGTCGTTCGCCCCACGCTGACCCAGGACGTCGACCAGGCTCGTGCGCAGATCGATCAGCTGAAGACGTTTGGCGTTGACTTCGACGCCATCACCGATAAGCTGCAAGTCGATGGTGTAGCGTCATTTGCGAAATCATTCGACGATCTATTGGGAACCCTCGAGGCCAAGGCCGGGGGCTCACCTGCTGGGCCGGGCGCGTAGAGGAACGGAGCTTGCATCGTCTTCATTTCCAAAGGGGTTTGTGCGTGCGCGGCGGCTCGGGCCTTGCCAGCTGCGCCCATTGTGTTATAATACCCCGAGCTGAAATTGGCAGCGAGGGGCTCTCCGATCCAACCGTAGGAGTATCCAACCCGTGATCGTAAGGAAGGTTACCAACGCTCAGGCCAGGGATACTGGTCTGGCGGCTGTCCTTATATTGCTCCTGATCGCGCATTTCAGGGACAGCGCAGGCCTTGTTGCGCCTGCGATCATCGTTCTGGTCGTGGACATGGTTTGGCCGAATTGTTTCCGGCCCGCTGCCTACGTCTGGTTCACGCTAGCCAATATCCTGCGCAAGGTCGTCTCCTCGATCCTTCTGACCGTCCTCTTCCTCGTGATCGTCACGCCGATCGGGTTGTTGAGGCGACTCTTAGGGGCGGACTCGATGAAGAGGAAGAAGTGGAAGGACGGCCCGGAATCTGTATTCGAGGAGCGCGATCACGTGTTCGCGGCGAAGGATCTGGAGCGACCGTACTAGCAATTCAGAGGGAAGAGTAGAGCATCATGGATTTCTTGAAGGATCTTTGGGGATTTATGAGAGTCAGGAAGAAATTTTGGCTTTTTCCAATCGTCATTTTTCTGGTCCTGTTCGGCGTGCTGATAGTCCTCACCAGCGGATCTGCATTGGCACCGTTCATCTATACCCTTTTCTAGTGCCATTGGACCCGTCTTGAAGAGCGCAATTCTGGGAATATCCGCGTTCTACCACGACAGTGCCGCCGCCATTTTGGTGGATGGCGAGATCGTGGCCGCAGCGCACGAGGAACGGTTCAGCCGCAAGAAGCACGATGCGGCTTTTCCGAGCCACGCGGTGAGGTACGTGCTGGATGAATCGGGTCTCGATATCTCCGACCTGACGGCGATCGCTTTCTACGACAAACCCTATCTCAAATTCGAGCGGCTCCTCGAGACGTATCACGCGTTCGCGCCACGCGGTCTGCAGAGCTTTATGGCCGCGATCCCCGTATGGATCAAAGAGAAGCTCTTTATGAAGCGGATGCTGTGGGATGAACTGCAGCAGGTCGAGGGACGCAAACTCAACCGGAAACCGCCACTGTTATTCCCCGAGCATCACCTGTCTCACGCAGCAAGCGCGTTCTATCCCTCGCCGTTCGAAGAGGCGGCAATTCTGACCGTTGACGGTGTGGGTGAGTGGGCGACGTCGACGATCGGATATGGTGACGGCGAAAACGTGAAGATTCTCCGCGAGTTGTTATTCCCACACTCGCTGGGACTGCTCTATTCCGCGTTTACATACTACTGTGGTTTCAGGGTGAACAGCGGCGAGTACAAGCTGATGGGGCTTGCCCCCTACGGCAACAAGGGAAGCGAGCGAGTCAAAAAGCTCAAGCAGGTTATTCTCGATGAGCTCGTGGACATTCGTGAGGATGGTTCAATCCTTCTCAACATGAGTCATTTTGAATACGCGACGGGTCTGCGGATGGTCAACGACGCAAGGTGGCAGAAGCTTTTCGGTATACCAAAGCGCACACCGGAAGGTGAACTCACCCAACCCTACATGGATATGGCGTTGGCGATCCAGGATGTCACCGAAGAAATCGTCATGCGGCTTGCGCGAACGGCGAAGGAACTGACCGGGTCCCGGAACCTGGTGATGGCGGGAGGTGTTGCGCTCAACTGTGTGGCCAACGGCAAGTTACTCCGCTCCGGGGAGTTCGACGGGTTGTGGATCCATCCGGCCGCGGGCGATGCGGGAGGTGCCCTCGGGGCTGCCTATGTTGCCGAGTATCTCTGGAAAGGCGGGACCCGCAAACCCCGTAACGGCAGAGACGAAATGCGCGGGTCGCTTCTTGGACCGAAATTCGGGTCGGAAGACGTGGAACGGATGTGCCGCAAGTACGATGCTTCGTCCAAGCGCTACGATGATTTCGACGAGTTGTGCAAGGATGTGTCCAAACTCATGTCCGACGGTCAGGTAATTGGCTGGTTCCAGGGACGTCTCGAGTGGGGTCCGCGCGCGTTGGGGAATCGGAGCATCTTGGGTGACGCCCGTCACCCCGAGATGCAGAAAAAGCTCAACCTCAAGATCAAGTACCGCGAAGGATTCCGGCCGTTTGCGCCCTCCGTACTGGTCGAGGATATGAAGGAGTATTTTGCCCTGGACGCCCCCTCTCCGTACATGCTCCTCGTGGCGCCCGTTCAGGAGAAGCGATGGAAACCTCTCCCGGACAACTACGACGAGATGGAGATGTACGACAGACTGTATATCCTCCGGTCGGACATCCCCGCAGTAACCCACGTTGACTATTCCGCACGAATTCAGACCGTGCACAAGGACACCAATGAGCGCTACTGGCGCCTGATCAACGCGTTCAAGGAGCACACCGGATACGGCGTGATCGTGAACACGAGTTTCAATGTGCGTGGTGAGCCGATCGTTTGCACACCGGAAGATGCCTATCGTTGTTTTATGCGTACGGAGATGGATTATCTGGTTGTCGGCGATCATCTCTTCAGCAAGACGGGGCAGCCCGAATGGAAAGAAGAGAAGGAGTGGCGGGACGAGTTTGAGCTGGATTAGCCCGCGGCGCTCTGCTCAACCCGGGGGGGAAAGGTGGCGCAGCCAATGATGCCGGAGGTTCGCGTTTACCCCGATCACGAGTCCATGAGCTGGGCGGTCGCGGAAGGCATCGTCGATTTCTCGAACATGGCGCTCGAAGGCAAAGACGATTTCTCGATCGGTCTTGCGGGGGGGCAGACTCCTCGTCGCCTCTACGAGATCCTCGCGAGCGACTACATCGACCGACTGCAGTGGGACAAGGCTCATCTCTACTGGTGCGACGAACGCTACGTGTCACAGCGTGATCCTGACAGCAACTTTCGCATGTTCCACGAGAAGCTGCTCTACGACGTGCACGTTCCCCTGGTCAACACTCACCCGATGCCCACTCATCGAAAACGTGCGGCCGACGCGGCACTCGACTACGAGCGCTTCATGCGTTCAGTGTTCAGCGGAAAATGGCCGCGTATCGATGTGGTTCTTCTCGGAATAGATAGGGATGGGCACACGGCGTCCATCTACCCCGGCTCTCCGGCAGTCCGTACAAAGGACCGGTGGGTGATGGCGGTCGAGACGCCCGCCGAACCGCCGCTACGTCTGACGCTCACGCTTCCCGTGCTCAACGCGGCCGCCGCCGTGTTCTTCTTGGTGTCCGGGGAGGAAAAGGCGGAGACGATCCGACGGATTCTGAGTGAGCCGGCGGACGCGGACGGGTGCCCGGCGAGCGCCGTGAAACCAGTGGATGGCCGGCTCGTTTGGTGGCTGGACGAGGCGGCCTTTTCCAGGGTCGACGAGTCGCAGCTCCACGGGTTCGAAATCAGCCGCCACAGCGGCGGCTGACGGCTACACGCCTCACCGGCAGCGGGACTTCCGGCGCCGGCGGTGGATTGAGCAAGTCTTCACTGGAGAAATACTCGGTTTCGGGCTAGAATGAGCGCGGCCTGCCCCTGTGTTTTTCACCCGGGGAGAGCAGCACCCGAGAACTCCGAACCAACCCTGGTTATGAGACGGGTGACGCGGGCAAACCAAACCAGAAAATCCCAAAACAGGAGGAGAACATGACGGAGGTTGTGCAGAGAATACTCAGTAACTATCCATCGGATAATCCGGGGTCGCGGGCGAATATCGCTCGGATACTCAACCACGGGCGTCTCGGCGGCACGGGTAAGCTCGTTGTGCTGCCCGTCGACCAGGGCTTCGAGCACGGACCGGCACGGAGCTTCGCGGCCAACGCACCCGGCTACGATCCGTTCTATCATGCCGAACTGGCCATCGACGCCGGCTGCAACGCCTACGCGGCACCACTCGGTTTTATCGACGCGATCGCGGATCGCTATGCCGGAGAATTGCCGTTGATCCTCAAAGTCAACAGCCACGACTCGCTGAGCGGCGAGAGGGATCCGATCCCGGCGCAGACGAGCACCGTCGGCGACGCGCTGCGCCTCGGTTGTGCCGCAATCGGTTTTACGATCTATCCTGGCTCGGTGATGTGGCGCGAGATGTTTCAACAGCTACAGGAAGTCGCCGAAGAAGCGCGGGCCTGCGGTCTCGCCGTTATCGTGTGGGCGTACCCGCGCGGCACGAACCTGAGCAAAGAGGGCGAGACGGGTATCGATGTTATTGCCTATGCCGCTCAGATCGCCGCGCAGATGGGTGCGCACATCATCAAGGTGAAACTGCCCAGCGACTATATTGAGCAGGACCCGGCGCGCAAGGTCTACGAAGCCGAGAAGATCCCCGTTGCGACCATGACGGATCGTGTTAAACACGTCGTCCAGAGCGCGTTCAACGGCCGCCGGATCGTCATCTTCTCCGGTGGAAGCAAGCGCGGTGACGACGCGCTACTCGACGATATCCGTGCGATTCGTGACGGCGGCGGGTTTGGGTCGATCATCGGCCGCAACTCGTTCCAGCGTCCGCGGGACGAAGCGATCAAGTTTCTGCACACGATCATGGATATCTACTCGGGAGCGACCGACTAGCGTTCACTTGCGAAGCGTTTACTTGGGGGGAGATGCCGACGGACGGCGTCGTCCCCCTTGGCTTTTTGGGGTGCTCGTGAGGCCTCGAGTGACCGACCGGGAAGCGCCGCCGCACGCACGATCTCCATCTAACCTGTTGTTGCAGTGAGTGATATGGCAGGTGGTGAATATTGCGCCGCGATTTCTTGTACGGATAGCAGTGGTGAGTCCGCCGGAGGCGGCGAACGCACGGGAGATGGGTGGGAAACAACAAGTTCACTCTACAGCTTGGCCGCAGTTTTGCTATTCTGTGGTCGGATCCCATCTGAAGATTGAGCAAAAGGAGCGATGGGTTGCGCTGCCCGACTTGTGGAGAGTTCCTGATAGCGATCGAGATCGAGAACGTAGAGATCGATCACTGCACGGCCTGCGGAGGAATCTGGCTCGATTCCGGCGAGCTCGAGCTGCTGCTCGAGGGCGCGGCAAACAAAGACGCACTGATGGCCAGTCTTGCGAACCACAGGGGAGCCGCCGAGGAGGATCGTCGGTGCCCGATCTGCTCGAAGAGCCTGGACAAGGTAATGTACGGCGAGGGCGACAGGGTCATGCTCGATGTCTGCCCCCGCAACGATGGACTGTGGTTTGACCGTGGTGAGCTAAGTGACGTGATCAAGATGGGTGACTTCGCCGCGGACCGACGTATATACGAATTGATCAAAGAGGTGTTCGCCGGCAGCGACGGCTGATGGGCTCGTCGACAGCCGGAGGTCAAAGCGGGCTTGCTCAATGTAAGCTCAGCCCTGGAGATAGGAGGCGAAAGATGATTGGATGGATCCTACTGGCGGTACCGATAGCCCTGGTGATCTGGGGTGTTGGTATCTACAACACACTGGTCCGGCTTCGCAACGCGGTCAAGAACGCGTGGTCGCAGATCGATGTCCAGCTCAAGAGACGGCACGATCTGATTCCAAACCTCGTCGAAACGGCCAAGGGCTATATGAAACACGAGCGTGAGACCTTCGAGGAGGTCACAAAGGCTCGCAGCCGGGCGATGGATGCCGGTACAGTGGGCGAGAAAGCGAAGGCGGAGGGCGGCCTCAGCGGCGCATTGGGTCGGTTCATGCTGGTCGTCGAGAACTATCCCGAGTTGAAGGCAAACGAGAACTTCCTGGCCCTGCAGGAGGAGCTGACATCGACTGAGAACCGGATTGCCTACTCGCGGCAGGGATACAACGACTCGGCGTACTTTCTTAACAACAAGATCCAGATGTTTCCGTCGAACGTCATCGCCAACACTTTCAACTTCCATCAGGAAGAGTTCTTCGAGATCGAGGACGCGACAGAGCGCGAGGCGCCGAAGGTCAGTTTTACCCAGTAACCCGCTCCCGGAGGTCCGGTCACCGTGATGTGGGAATTGATACGTCAGAACCGAAGAAAGTCGATGTGGCTGTTTGCCATAATGGCTACGCTGCTCGTGCTCCTCGGGTTCGTGGTGGGGAACGTTTTCGATCCCGAGCGTGGCGGAGTTCTGGGTATCGTGATCTCTGTCGGGATCTTCATTTTCCTCACAGCCCTGACGTTTCGTTCCGGCGACGACATTCTGCTCAGAGTCAGCGGAGCCAAAGAGGTCGGGAGGGATCTCCACCCGCGACTGTTCAACGTCGTCGAAGAGATGAAAATCGCCGCCGGTCTGCCGGCGATGCCCCGCGTTTTTATCATCGATGAACCCGCACCCAACGCATTTGCTATCGGTCTGAAGCCTGAGAAAAGCGCCGTTGCGGTAACGGCTGGGTTGCTCGAGCGTCTCAACCGCGACGAACTCCAGGGTGTTGTTGCGCACGAAGTAGCGCACATCATGAATCGGGATTCGCAGCTCATGACCGTGGCTGGGATCATGTTGGGGAGTATCGTGCTCGTCTCGCAGGTATTCTTAAGAAGTTGGTGGTTCATCCCGTCGGGTTCCCGGCGCTATCGCTCGAAGGGACCGAGCGGCGGCAGTCCGCAGCTGCAACTTGTGATGATCGGGCTCGCGATCCTGCTCGCGATTCTGGCACCGATATTCGCAAACCTGCTCTATCTTGCGATCTCGAGGAAGAGGGAGTTTCTTGCCGATGCGAGCGCCGTTCGCTTGACCCGTTATCCGGAAGGTCTTGCCTCCGCCCTCGAAAAGATATCGTCTGTGGACATAAAGCTCGAATCGGCCAACAAGGTCACCGCGCCGATGTTCATCATCAATCCTCTGTTGAAGCGCGCCGCGAAACTCTCCGGTCTCTCCAGCACGCATCCGCCCATCGAGGAGCGGGTCAAGATCCTGCGGTTTATGACGCGGGGCGCGGATCTGGCGACGTATCAGAAGGCCTACTCGAGAATGCGGGGCAAACCGATGCCGATCATACCTCCGTCGGGGCTTCGCAAGAGCAAGCACGTCGATATCCGAGAGGCCACACTGGATGACCAGGTACCGAAGAGCAACAAGAAAACGACACGGGACGTGATGGATCTGATGCGGGCGGTCAACGAGTACGCGTTTATCGTCTGCATGTGCGGGCTCAAGATGAAGCTTCCCCCCGAGATGCCATCCGACTCGACCGTCGCCTGTCCTCGTTGTGGCCGTGGCAACAAGATCCCCGTGGCCGAAATGGCTCCCCTCGCCGCAATAGTCGGGGCTGCCATCACCGACCAGACGTCCGCGCCATCGGGCGATCCGGCGCCCTTCAGATCGCGGGATCTCGAGTATGCGAGGAAGGGAAGTGGTTGGGAGACATTCTCTTGTGAATGCGGAAGGCTGATCCAGTTATCTCCGGCGTTTGGCGGAAGCGCGCTTCGCTGCCACGACTGCGGCCGCAAGGTCAAGATCATCCTCCCGAGCCCTCAGAAAAAATAATAGTAGACGCCATTTGCGCGATTGTCGTATGAAAATAACGTCGATCGGCAGACGCTTATAACAAGGAAGGTGCGCGAATGATACGTACAGCACTAGTAACCATTCTGGGCCTCGCGCTGATATCGGGGAGTGCGCTGGCTGCGGATGGCCGGTTTGGCATTGGGGCCATCGTGGGTGAACCCACGGGGTTGAGCGGGGAGATGTGGCTGACGGAGAATACGGCGATCGATGCCGCGGTTGCGTGGTCGTTTGGCAGTGGAGAAGACGCGTTTCTCATCCACTCGGACTACCTTTTCTATAACACGGGATTGATCGACGTCAAAAAGGGAAGCATGGCGGTTTACTTCGGTCTTGGCGGTCGCATCAAGTTTGCAAACGACACACAGGTTGGGATTCGTATTCCGGTGGGTCTCGATTATCTCTTTGAGGGTGCCCCGGTAGACCTTTTTGGCGAGGTTGTTCCCATTCTGGATCTGGTGGACAAGACGGAGTTGAATTTCGCCGCAGCTGTTGGTGTTCGTTACTTCTTTGGCAAACGGTCGTACTGATCCGTTTCGCACTATAGTTGCTACAAGCGAATTTCTTGGGGGGAGAGTGCCATTGTCGTTCATCGGCAGGGTTTCTCTCCCCCCCCCGCCACTGCGTCGGAGATCACGAGAAAACCAGGAATAGTCACAAATCAACCTGTGATCTACCTCAACGGTAATAATCGGTTAGTATAAAGGAAGTTACACGTCATCAAGACATCAGGTTCCGCAATCCCTTGTTCCTGCCCGTACAGTATCTAGACAACAATACGGCGGCTTTTCTGCGTCATTAACTTGCGCGAACACACTTTGTTTGTTACACTTAGAGTGTGACTATACATGCACGTCAAGTTATGACTACCACGCGTTACGAACACGTTTTCTTGTGAAACGTGTTCTGTCGGTTTGTTCCTTTTCGTCAAGAAGCTCCCGCCCGAGCATAGTTGCAGTTTGCGTGGCAAAACAGCCACTCGACTAAATATGTCAACAAAAGAGGTGAAGGCGTGGCAAAGCCGAGATACATAACAAGGCTCGATCAACTCGAAGGAATAGACGAGAACGGCAAGCTGCGGCTAAGGGAGGTTGCAGGACGGTTCGTCTTTCGGACCAACGAGTATTATCTGTCGCTTATCGACTGGTCCGATCCGGATGATCCGATCCGCCGTATCGTGGTGCCGGATGAGACGGAGCTCGAAGACTGGGGCTGTCTGGACGCCTCCTCAGAGGCGGATTACACCGTCGTGCCCGGTCTGGAGCACAAGTACCGGTCGACCGCGCTGATGCTCGTGAACGACGTCTGTGGTTCGTATTGTCGGTTCTGTTTTCGCAAGCGCCTGTTTATGGACGGCAACGATGAGGTCGTCAAGGACGTGCGGGCCGGGTTGAAGTACATACGCGGGCACGGGGAGATCACGAATGTGCTGCTCAGCGGCGGAGATCCGTTGATCATGTCCACGAGCAAGCTGGAGACGATCCTCCGCCGGCTGCGCGCGATCGATCACGTGCAGATCATCCGCATCGGCACCAAGATGCCGGTGTTCAATCCGTATCGTATTATCGAAGATCCGGCGCTCCTCGAGGTGATCGGCAGATACAGTACGTTTGAGAAGCGTATATACGTGATGGTTCACATCAATCATCCCGCGGAGCTGACGGATGTTGCCGTCGAGGGGCTCGGTCTCCTGCAGAAGGCAGGTGCTGTCACGGTCAACCAGACCCCGATCATCGCCGGTGTCAACGATGATCCGGCCGTGTTGTCCGAGCTCTTCAACAAACTCTCTTACATCGGTGTTACTCCGTACTATGTCTTTCAGTGTCGACCGACCCAGGGCAACCGCACCTTTAGCATCCCTGTCGAACGTTCTTACGAGATCTTCGAGCAGGCGCGCGCGAGCAGCTCCGGTCTGGCCAAACGGGCAAGGCTTGTTATGTCGCACAGCACAGGCAAGGTAGAGACCGTTGGTTTGACGGACACTCACATTTTCTTCAAGTACGTCCGCGCGCATTGCGACAGCGACAATTCGCGGTTCCTCGTCTTCGAGCGCAACCCGAATGCCTACTGGTTCGATGACTACGAGGAGGCGGTTCAGATCTCCACGCCGGACAAACGCCGTTGGTTGACGGGCACAGACTGACGCCGGGCCCGCCATCTGGCCTCAGCCCCTTTCGGGACCTGTGAGTTTGTGATATGCTCTCTCGAGTAAATCTCGGGGGAGTTGTTTTTGTTGCGGGGCCAATTGGCGAGCTTCGTGGTGAATCTGGCGGAGGTTTCTGGATGAGACTTGTGGAATGCGTTCCCAATTTCAGCGAGGGCAACGATCAGGGAGTAATTGACACAATCACAGCCGCGATACAGGCGACGGATGGTGCGCACCTGCTCGATGTGGACGCGGGCAAAGATACCAACAGAACAGTGGTGACGTTCGTAGCCAGGTACGACGCCGTCGTATCGGCGGCGTTCAACGCGATCCAAACCGCCGCGCGCATGATCGACATGAGCCAGCACAGCGGAGCGCATGCGCGTATGGGTGCCACCGATGTCTGTCCGATAATTCCGGTAAGCGGTGTGACAATGGAGGACTGCGTCGAGCTGGCCAAGAAGCTGGGCGCCCGGGTTGGGGAAGAGCTCGGGATTCCGATCTATCTCTACGAGCACGCGGCGGCGACGCCGGAGCGCAAAAACCTCGCGAACATCCGTGCGGGCGAATACGAGGGGCTCTCGGAGAAGATCACGGATCCGGCGTGGAAGCCGGATTTTGGGCCCGTGGAGTTCAATCCGAAAAGCGGGGCGACGGTGATTGGAGCCCGGGAGTTTTTGATCGCATACAACGTCAACTTGAATACGCGGGACCGCAAGATCGCCACCGACATCGCCCTGTCGATCCGCGAGGCCGGTCGCGCAAAGCGTGACGCCAGCGGCAAGGTTGTGAGGGATGCCGACGGCAAGCTGATCAAGGTACCGGGCACGCTCAAGGAGTGCAAGGCGGTGGGCTGGTACATCGACGAGTACCGCCGCGCGCAGGTCTCGATCAACCTCACCAACGCCACGATCACCCCACCCGCCATCACCTTCGATGAGGTCAAGCGCCAGGCGGAAGAGCGGGGTCTGCGCGTAACCGGCAGCGAGTTGGTGGGTCTTATTCCGCTCGATGCGATGCTGCACGCGGGACGCCATTATCTCATGCTACAGGGGAAATCAACGGGTGTGCCGGAGGCGGAGCTGATCGAAACGGCAATCCAGTCGTTGGGTCTGAACGAGATCAGCCTGTTTGACCCCAAGCAGAAGATCATCGAGTATCGCGTGGCTGATGAGAGACCGCTTGCCGATGCGTCGGTGACCGCTTTTGTCGACGAGACATCGATTGACTCGCCGGTGCCGGGGGGCGGAAGTGTTGCGGCGCTAATGGGTTCGCTCGCCGCAGCGTTGACGAGCATGGTGGCGAACTTGACGGCGGGGAAGAAGGGTTATGAGAATGTGGATGAGGAGATGAAGACGGTCGCCGTGGTAGCCCAGTCGCTGAAGGCAACCTTGTTGAACGCCGTGGATGATGACTCAGACGCGTTCGATCAGGTGATGGCGGCGATGCGTCTGCCCAAGAAGACGGACGCGGACCGTGAGCACCGGGATACCATGATCGAGGAGGCCACCAGGGGCGCGGTGGCTGTCCCCATGTCGGTCCTGCGGCAGTGCCAGGAGCTCCTGGATCCGGTGCAGGCGGTAGCCGAGCGGGGCAATGCGAACTCCGTCAGTGACGCCGGCGTGGCGGCCCTTGCGCTGCGCGCGGCAGCATCGGGGGCGGTGCTAAACGTGCTGATCAACCTCGGCGGTCTGTCCGACAAGCCCTACGTGGCGGGCACTGGCGATGAGGCCTTGTCGATACGCGGGACCATCGATAAACGCTGTGATTCCCTGGCGAAGCTCGTCGAGGAGAAGGTTCGAGACCAATAGGTTGGGCCGAGGCATCAAACGCCTTGGCGACCGGTCTGATTGTGCTATACTCAGTTCTTTCAACGAGAAAGTAAGAACCCTGATAGATCGTTTCCAGTACGAAAGGAGTCAAAATGGCGGGAACATTCGTGGCGGTGCTTGCGGAGTGGGTTGGCGCCGATGTGACGGTCGTCAATCCCGAGAGCTACAAGTCAACCGCGCTCGGTAAGGGGCTCACGTTTCAGACGTACCAGGCCAACCTCGCCGAGATGGGCGAGGATTTCATCAGGCTAACGTTCGCCGCTCGCAAGGCCGATGCCGAAAGCACCGTCGAGCAACTCATTCCTACCAATCACATCAAGCGTCTCTCGCTTTGGGGTGGTGAGAAGCTCATTCACCTCTAGAGTTCAGCGACGCACATTCCTTCCCACAAGCGTGGTCGGCTTCGCTGCGATCCCGGACCGGATTTCTTTGGAGCCAGGCCCACGCGTCGTCGGATTTGAGCGCCTTTTCAAAGCAAGCGATATAGTTCCTTATCCCGCTTCGCTTCATCTCCAACGCACGTTGTGCGACGGCGTGGATCAGTCTGTCGTTGGGCGGCTGAATATTGCCATGTTCGTCCACGAGGCGTCGTGGCACGCGAACATAGTAGGGTGCCGTGTCGTTGAGCGTCGGGTGCCGGGCAAGAGCGTAGAGATCGCAGGCACGCTCGCCGGTCGGGATACCGCGCCGGCCCTGGAGAAGATGGATGAGCTCATGGGCGATGGCGTGGTAAGAAGCGTGACTCGGGTTGATCCAGATTTCATGCCCGCCGGGAACTGCCATCCCGCTGGCTGCCCGGGTCAGGCCGACGCGAATGCACATCTGCGCGAACTCGGGGAAAAACCGGCGGACATAGTGGAGCTTCTGGAGAACACTCTTATGTCTCCGGTGCCGCTGCAGAGGGCGGGTTAACTGGAAGAGACCGGGAGGCGTGTTGTCGTAGAAGTCAAACGCGAGCTGCGCGGTCTGTGAGTTGCGCATACGGTCTAGATCGTCAACTTTCCGTTCTTCATGATCGTTCGCCCATCCAGCGCAATCGTTGGTTTGAGCACGATCACGTCGATGTGCAGGCTGCTGCTGTTCTTTCCGCCAGGGTAGCTCGTGCTATCGCCAAAGGCCACGTGACACGTGCCAAATACCTTCTCGTCCTCTAGCACGGTTCCCGAGATCTTGGCCTTCTTGTTGGTGCCGATCGCGAACTCCGCGACAAACGACGCGCTGTCGTTGCCGTCCTTCGCCCTGGCCTTGTCGACCAGCCGCTTGAACCGCCTGCCCGATGCGTTGCCGTCGAACTTGACGATGTAACCCTTCTCTATCTCGAGCGACGTTGACTCCGTGATGTACTCGCCACACAGATCGGCCACGAGAATGCCTTTGGCCGTACGGGGCGCCAATTCCGTCTCACCGGTGGGAAGATTGGAGAACGCGCCGCGGGTCTTGAGGTTGCCATCGCTCACGATCGCGGCATTGCGCACATCCAGCACGAGGTTGCATCCGGATGGCGATGTCACGTGGGCGACCTTGGCGGCATTGAGGAGCTTGTGGATACTCTTCGTCAGCTCCATGAGCTCGTTGTAGTCCGCGCTGAGCCCCCTGACGAAGAAGTCCTCGGTTATACCGGGCATCGTCGCGATTCGGGCTCCGGCCTTGCAGGCCCGCCGCCGGGCGGTCGTATGACTGATGCTGGTTACGGTAGGCGCGATCACCACATCCGATTTAGCCATCGCACTCGCAATCAGTGGGGGAGGTTCCTCGCCGTCGATCGTGCCCTTGGGATAAAAAAGCAGCGCGGTCTCAGCCCCCAGCTTCACGCCCTCGGCATACAGCGCCTCTCCGATGCGCTGATACTCGGGGTTGGCCACGACCAGCAGTCTTTCGCCCTCCTGGACCGCGAGGCACTGCGACAACGCCGTGTTTGCGGCACGCGACATCTTCTTGTCACTAATCATCTCGAGGCTCCTTGCTAACTCGTTTAAGGTTATGGAGATGAGGTGGTCGGTATGGCACCCGGCACCAAACCCAAAAGATGTCCATCCACGATCAGTATTCTTGCTGCGTTCGCTGGACCATGATAGCCCAATTCAACCCTGCTTGCAACATTCTTCACAAGCGCGACTCGGCCCGGTGAAGCGGCGTAAGGGTCAGTCACTGCGTCCGTTTCTGAGCCGGGGGCAAACCGCCATCGCACCCCCGATGGATTGTGAAAGAATCTACTTGCGGCGCGTTCATCCCGCGAGTACTATTATGAGAGCGTTACCTTTTAATCTGGTCCGGGAGGCCAGGAAAGGGCAGTGATTATGAGCATTCTCACCCCCCGCCTGAAGTCCTCGGGGGAATTTTTTTACCCGCCCCAGCCCCTTTTGTCTCCCGTGTCCCGTTCCCCATGAATCCTGGGAGGCAGTCTTGAGACTTGTATCCAAATCCACGATCATGGACTCCGATCAGATTCGGCGTGCGGTTAAGCGCATCTCGCACGAGATCACTGAGCGGAACCGTGGTTTGAGCAGTGTGGTTGTAGTCGGTATCCGACGGCGCGGTGTGTACCTCGCCGAGCGGATCGCAGAGTACCTCGAGACGATAGAGGATACGGAAGTGCCGGTCGGCGCGTTGGACATCGCACTGTATCGGGATGACTTTCAGCTCGCCTCGAGTTCACCGATTGTTGGAAAAACAGAGATCAACGAAGACATAACCGACAAGATCATCATCCTGGTGGACGACGTGCTCCACACCGGCAGGACCGTTCGCGCCGCCCTGGATCAGTTGATCGACTTCGGTCGCCCGCGGCAGATACAACTCGCCGTTCTTGTCGACCGCGGTCACCGGGAGTTTCCGATCAAAGCGGACTACGTAGGCAAGAACGTGCCGACGTCAGCTAACGAGCAGGTCGATGTTCGGCTATCTGAGATCGATGATCGAGACGTGGTTATACTCGGGGAGATGGAATCATGAACCGATTGGACAGGAAGGATCTACTGGGACTCGAAGGGATGAGCGCCGAAGAGCTGAAACTGATCCTCGATACGACTGCATCGTTCAAAGAGATATCCGAAAGACCTATCAAGAAGGTGCCCGCCTTGCGCGGCAGAACGGTGGTCAACCTGTTCTTCGAGCCGAGTACGAGAACGCGGGCGAGCTTTGAGCTGGCGGAGAAGCGGCTCAGCGCCGACGCGGTTAATATCTCCAAGTCGACGAGCAGCGTAGTAAAAGGCGAATCGCTTCGTGACACGGCGGAGAACCTGCAGGCGATGAAGATCGATGCCATTGTGATCCGGCATTCGGCATCGGGAGCGCCGCACTTCCTGGCAAAACTGCTCGATGCCGCAGTCATAAATGCTGGCGATGGGGCGCACGAGCACCCGACGCAAGGCCTGCTCGACATCTTTACGCTTCGCGAAAAGCTTGGCGATCTGGCAGGCAAGAAGATCGTGATCATCGGTGATATCACGCACAGTCGCGTCGCGCGTTCCAACATCTTTGGACTGGTCACGCTCGGTGCGGACATCACGGTATGCGGCCCGCCGACGATGATGCCCGCCAGGATCGAGGATATGGGTGTGACCGTGGAGAGCAATCTGAACCGCGCCGTTCAGAATGCCGACGCGATAAACGTGCTGCGAGTACAGCTGGAAAGGCAGAAGGTCAACCTCTTTCCGAGTGTCGCCGAATATGCCGAAGTGTACGGCGTGTCGAAGGACACTCTCGCCCGCATGAAACCGGACGGGCTGGTTATGCACCCGGGTCCGATGAACCGCGGTGTCGAAATCAGCCAGGATGTGGCCGACGGCGACCGCGCCGTAATTCTCGAACAGGTGACAAACGGTGTGGCGGTCCGGATGGCGGTTCTTTACCTTGTCTGTGAGGGTGCGCTTCGCGAGTCGGCGCCGGAAGAAGGGGAGATCGAGAAAACAGTAGAGGAGAGTCTGGCTCAGCCAAAACGGAACGTTGTGTGAACCGGAGGCGTAAAAAGGGGGATGGATGCAAGATTTAGCGAAGTGGCATAACGAAGACGAATACGTTCTGGCGAATGTCGTGGTAGTGGACCCCGTTGCCGGTCGGACCTTTCCCGGTTTTGTTGGAATCAAAGACGGCAAGATCGCCTTTGTCGAATCCGGTGATCCTCAGATTGCATCCAGGCCGGTATACGATTGCGAGGGGCTCCACATCGCCCCGGGCTTCGTGGATATCCATGTGCATCTGAGGGAACCCGGCTACGAATACAAGGAGACAATCCTCACGGGCGCCCGCGCCGCGGTGGCGGGCGGGTTTACATCGATTGCGTGCATGCCAAACACGAATCCCGCGATTGACGAGAAGAGCGTCGTCGAATTCGTCATCAAGAAGGCGCAGATCGCGGGGTTTGCGAAGGTCTACCCTATCGCCGCCGCGACGGTAGGACGCAAAGGTGAGAAGCTGACGGAATACAGCGCGCTCGTCGACGCGGGCGCCGTGGCTGTGAGTGACGACGGCGATCCGGTGCCGAACACGCAGATGGTTCGGCGTGTTATGGAGTACTCGGCGAATTTCGGGATTCCGTTTATCGAACACTGCGAGGATCACTCCGCGAGCGCGGGTGGTGTGATGAACGAAGGATACTACTCGACGAAGCTGGGTTTGAGAGGGGTGCCGACTTATAGCGAAGAGGTATGTTTGGCACGGGACTTGATCGTTCTAAATTCGGTGAAGGCGCGTTTTCACGGCGCGCATATCTCGACGCGGGGCTCGGTAGAGTTGATACGCGAGGCCAAAGAGCGCGGTCTCTCCGTCACGGCCGAGACGGCTCCTCATTACCTCTCGTTTCTGGATTCCGATCTGGAGAGTTTTGACACCAGTCTGAAGATCAATCCGCCGATTCGTGGGGAGGACGACCAGCAGGCGCTGATCGAGGGTCTGAAGGACGGAACGCTGGATTGTATCGCGTCGGACCACGCGCCACATGCCCCGCAGGAGAAGCAGCAGGAGTTCGACGAGGCGCCGAACGGCGCGATCGGGCTGGAGACGATGTTCTCGGTGGTAATGACGCAGCTCGTCAAACCGGGATATCTGGATCTGCCCCGGGCGTTGGCGCTGATTACCAATCGCCCCGCCAGGGTGATCGGAATCGATGGTGGGACGCTGTCGACAGAGGCCCCCGCCGATTTGACGCTTTTCGACCCCGATGAGGAATGGACTGTCCAGAAGGATGATTTCCACTCGAAATCGGCCAACTCTCCGTATATCGGGCGGAGTCTTCTGGGTAAGGTAAAGCATACGATTGTTGACGGCAGTCTTGTCACAGCGTCGTTCCTCAACGTCTAGCCCCTTGGGAGTCATGTCAAAGGCCTTTCGAGATACGGGACCGAGAGACGAGAAGTCTCCAGCGTCGAGAATGAATCGGCTTTGGCTGGTTGCTCTCGTTGTCTCCATCGTCGGTTTTGCGACGCTTGGCTCGGGCTGCGTTTACTATAATCTCTACTATAATATCAACCGGATATACCACGAGGCCGAGAAGGACAAGCGCGGTCCCGATGGCAAGGCCACACGACAGACGCGAGATAAGTACGACAAGGTTATCCGGAAATGCCAGCAGTTGATCGTACAGCATCCCGATAGTAAGTACGTGGATGACGCCGTGCTTCTGATCGGCAAGTCGTACTACGAGAAGGGCGAGTATCCGCTGGCGATCACCAAGTTCGAGGAGTTGGCGGAGAATTTCCCAGAGAGCAAACTGAACGAAGAGGGCCAGCTGTATCTCGCGAAATCACACATCGAGATGGACAGACCGGCAAGCGCCGTGTCGATCCTGGCGACTCTGTACGAGGCGAAGCCCAGAAGCAAGCTGGCGGACGAGATGCTTTATTATCTCGGTGTTTCGTTGATCCGCATCGGCAGCCCGGATGATGCCGCCGAGTATCTCAAAACGCTCGGTGATCGTTTTCCGAACAGCCCCCTGAGACTGGAGGCGGATCTCGAAATGGCAGATCTCTTCGCCGAACGTGGCGACTATGACAGTGCGCTTGCCTTGTACATCAAGCTCGCCAACGCTCGGATAGATACCGACAATAGAATTCGATACCTCCACAAGCTGGCCGAGGTCTATGTAGGGATGGGCGAGTACGACAAGGCGCTCGACGAATTGAATCGTCTCAAAGGGTTCGCCCTGGACAACGAGACGACGGCGGCCAGAATGCTTCTGGAGGCAGAGGCGAACGCGGGCAAGGGCGCGTTGGACGAGGCCATCGATAGTTACGAATCGATTGCCGCGCGCTTCCCCAGATCCAAATTCGCGGCGGAGGCATACTTCCGTCTTGGCGATATCTACCAGACAACCCTGGACAGCCTCGATCTGGCCAAGAAGAAGTTCGACGAGGTGCCCAGACAGTACGCGAACTCGCCGTACGCGAAGGATGCCGTCATCAGGAGCGTCAGTATCATGAGATTTCAGCGGCTTCAGGCGTCTCTCGCGGCGGGGGAAACGGTGGACGAGGCGCTGGTTCAGTTCGAACTCGCCGAAACAGAGCTTTTTCAGTTCAACAACACCGAGAAAGCTCTCGCAGGTTATACGGGAATACTGAACGACCACGGGGATAGTGAAGTCGCCCCCAAGGCAGCGTACGCCATCGCCTATATTTACGAGAAGGTTCTGAACGACGAGACGGGTGCTCAACGAGCGTATCTACGGCTGTTGAGGGAGTATCCCTCCTCACAACAGGCGGGGTTTGCGAGGGCCTACCTCGGGATCACACCCGAGCTACTGGAAGAGAGCCGCAGCGATTCATCAGACAATCCATGAGTAAATCCGAACTCGAAGCTGTCAATACGGCGCGGCCGGGCCATCACACGGCTAGGGTCATCGAGAACCGGTCGTTGAGCGAACGGTACTTTCTGCTCGTTTTGTCCCGTCCCAAGGGTTTGCAGAAACCCGGGGCGGGAACGTTTATTCATATGCTCGTGCCCGACGGCGGGCGTTTCTTTTTGAGACGTCCGTTTAGCGTTCTGGACTGCGACGACGAGACGATGTCGCTCATCGTTGTGGAGAAAGGCCGTGGAACACAGATCATGAGGGGTCTGCGCGCAGGTCATGAAATGGATTTTGTCGGACCGTTGGGCAGTTCGTTTCCGCGTTTGCCGGGCAAACGTATCCTGGCTCTCGGAGGAGGGGTGGGTGTTGCGCCGTTGTTTTACTACAGTGCGCACTGCAAGTCGGGCGACTGCGAATCATTCAAACTGCTCTACGGTGCACGCAACAGAGACGATCTGTTTGTAGACAACTTTGATTGGAGCCGGGCTGATGTGGCGTTCTCGTCGGATGACGGGAGCTATGGGTTCGAAGGCACTGTCATTGACTTTGCCCGTCATGAGATCGAGCGATCGGGCGTGGATGTGATATTCTCGTGCGGACCCAACCCGATGCTCAAGGCAGCAGCCGGTTTTGCTCTTGAAATGGGTCTCCCTCATTTCGTTTCTTTGGAGAACCGGATGGGCTGCGGTCTCGGCGCTTGCCGGTCGTGTGTGGTGCTGACCCGTTTTGGTGACACGATGAGGTATAGAACGGTATGCTGTGACGGGCCGGTGTTCGATGCCGATGAACTGGTCTGGGACGAGCTTCCCGAGGTCTGATATTGACGAACATGGAAGAAAAGACACAGCCCGATATTGGTATTCGTATAGGACCCGCACGGTTCAAAAACCCTGTTTTTGTCGCTTCGGGGATCTGTGGATATGGCGACGAATATTCGCCGCTCGTAAAGATCGAGGATCTTGGCGGTGTCGTGACCAAGACGATCACGATTCGGCCGCGGCTGGGCAACCCGCCGCCGCGGATTCACGAGATTCCGACCGGTGCGCTCAACAGCATCGGGCTCGAGAACGTTGGTCTGGATGAGTATGTGCGCGACAAGCTTCCTCGTCTCGTGGACAAGCAGGTTGGTGTTATCGTGAGCATCGCAGCGGAGCATGCGGATGAGTTCGTGCGGATCGCCGAAACACTGGCGCCGATCGACGGTTATCAGGGTGTAGAGCTCAATCTCAGCTGTCCCAACGTGGACGAAAAGGCGCTGGACCACGGACGCAACCCGGAATTCGTCGAGGAGATAACATCGATCGTAAAAAAGCGGATGCCTCATCGCGCGCTTCTCGTCAAGATAACCCCGAACGTCACCGATATCGGTGCGGTCGCGCGGGCGGCCGAGGCCGGCGGTGCCGACGGCATCTCCGCGATCAACACCGTACTGGGTGTTGACTTCGATCTGGAGACCGGCAAACCGATCTTCGCGCGTGGCAGCGGCGGTTACTCGGGCCCGGGGATTCTGCCGATCGCTTTGCAGAAGGTCTGGGAGGTGTCACGCGCCGTCTCGATACCCATCATGGGGATCGGCGGAATCGGCTCGCTCGACGACGCCAGGAAGTTCTTTATCGCGGGGGCCACGGCGATCCAGGTAGGAACCGTTCTGTGGGTGGATCCCGAACTCCCCGTGCGTATCATTTCCGCACTCGAAAAACACCCCGAATGGCTGCAGAAAGGACCCCGCACGTGACGGATCGGACTCCGGCCGAGCGTCTCATCGTCGCGCTCGATGTTGGCGACCTGAACCAGGCCGACAGAATCGTGGAGCTTTTGTTGCCCCATGTTGGCTGGTTCAAGGTTGGTAGTGTCCTCTTTACTCGTGCGGGCGCGGAAGTCTGCCGACTGGTCAAAGAGTCGGGGGCAAAACTCTTTCTCGATCTCAAGTTCCATGATATACCGAATACGGTTCGTGGAGCCGTCCGTTCCGCGCTCGGTCTGGATGTCGATATGCTCACCCTGCACACCTCCGGTGGCGGGGCGATGCTCGAAGCGGCCGTCCAGGCCAAAGAGGAAGCCGGCAAGCAGACTCTCCTGGTTGGCGTGACCGTGCTGACGCATCTGACGTTCGACGATTTTCATTCTCTTTTCGCCACCGAACGCGCGCCACAGGACACGATGATCGCCCTGTCCGGGATAGCGGCAGCGTCAGGTCTCGATGGGGTCGTCGCCTCCGCGCGGGAAGCCGCCCTGATCAAAAAACACCGGGGCGGTGACTTCGTGGTCGTTAGCCCCGGCATTCGGATGCCCGAGGGTTCAAAAGACGATCAGACGCGTGTTGTAACGCCGCGGCAGGCGATCGAGAATGGCTCGGATTATCTCGTGGTTGGGCGGCCCATCATCGCCAACGCAGACCCGGTTGGCGCATGTCAACGAATCCTGGATAATATGTTGCCGTAGTCGGCCGCTTTAGGCCAACCCCCGCGCAAGGAGACTGCTCCGAGTGAGTGCCACTGTTCTCGCCGGTTTGATTTTCCTGGTGACGTACGCGGCGATTGTCGCCTTCAAGCAATACAAGAGCCAGATCCTGTGGGGTGGTGTCGCAGCCGCGTTGGCCGCAGGGCTCATTCATACACCCGATCTTCTTTTCGATGTCAACTGGAACGTGATGGGGATCTTCGCGGGCACGTTGATCCTGTCGGAGTACTTTGTCCTGTCCCGGGTGCCGGATGCCATCTCGACATGGCTTATTCGACGGACGAACACGGTCGGATCGGCCTATCTGCTCGTCTGCATATTTGCCTCGGTTCTGTCTGTCTTTATCGAGAACGTGGCAACCGTCCTGATCGTTGGACCTATCATGATCGGTCTATCCAGAAAGATCGGCATCTCGCCGGTTCCAGGAATGATCGGCATCGCGATATCCTCGAATCTTCAGGGAACGGCCACGCTGATCGGTGACCCGCCGAGCATGATCCTCGCCAACTATATGCAGATGAACTTCAATGATTTCTTTGTATATCAGGGCAAACCGGGGATCTTCTTTGCCGTTCAGTTTGCTGCCGTTGGTTCGATGCTGTTCCTGTATTTCGCTTACAAGAAATACAAGAACCCCATCTCGTTCGAGGGCACGGTCAAGATCCGAAGCCTCGTGCCTTTGGTCTTTCTAATAGTGATGGTTCTGGCGCTCTCGCTCGCCGTTCTCGTCGACCCGGGTTTCAAATGGTTTGGAGGAGCGTCGTGCATGGTGCTGGCCGGGCTTTGCATTGTTTTTTCACGGTTCGCGAAGGAGAAGGAGCACGAGTGGGTCCTGAGACACTATGACATCGAAACGACCGCATTTCTCGTGGGGATATTTATCATCGTCGGTATGCTCGAACATCAGGGGGTCATCCATGCCATCGCGGACTTCCTGGCTCACAACATAGGAGACAACCCACTCATCGCCTTCAGTGTCGTCGTGTGGGCATCGGTGTTGTTCAGCGCATTCATCGACAACGTGCCCTATCTTACCGCGATGATTCCCGTCGTGCAGCTGCTCTCTGACTCACTTGGGATAAACGTCGAGCTGCTCGTGTTCGGTCTGCTGATCGGTGCCTCCCTCGGGGGCAACATCACACCGATTGGCGCCGCCGCCAACATCGTGGCGGTCGGCACTCTCAAAAAGCACGACATCCAGGTCTCGTTCATGGATTTTGTCCGGATCGGCCTGCCGTTTACGATCATAGCGACGTTGCTTGGGTCCATCTTTATTTATCTGGTGTGGAAGTGAGGTCGCTCGTGAGGTTTTCCCCAGAGCGCCGTTGTTGTCTGGTCGTGATGTTGTTGCTGACGACGGCCCTGGTCTGCTCGTGCAGCGATGATTCGTCGAGCCCGACCCAGCCGCCCGCCGACGGCTCGGTTGTGTGGCACGTCCAGCGCACGTCGCAAACGCATCAGGCGGTGTGGGGGGCGAACGGCGCCGACGTCTTCGTCGTCGGAAACACGGCGCCGATTCTGAACTTCGATGGCACCGGCTGGCGCGCCACGACCGTTGGCAGCTTACCCGTCCTGACCGATGTGTGGGGGTTTTCCTCGAACAACGTGTTTACGGTGGGGGAGTTCGGCACGATCCTCCACCACGACGGGTCGGGCTGGACATCGATGGAATCCGGTACAACACAGTTTCTTTTTGGTGTGTGGGGTAGTCCTCCGTCCGATGTGATTGCCGTCGGATCGTTTGGGACGATTCTTCGTTTCGGCGGGTCCGGATGGAGCGAGATGATCAGCGGGACCACGGAACTGCTGCTGGGGGTGTGGGCGGCCTCGCCGAACGATGTAATTGTTGTGGGGACGAATGGCACGCGGCTCCGCTTCGACGGACTCAGCTGGAGTCCGATGCCGGGTCTGGTGACGGAGACGTTGTCGGCGGTCTGGGGTACTTCGGCTAGCAATGTGTATGCGGTAGGCGATGGCGGGAGCATTCAACGATACAACGGTTTGGCGTGGAATCCCGTGTCGAGCGGCACGACGCAGCAGCTTATGAGTGTTTGGGGTAGTGCCGCGGACGATATCTACGCTGTGGGAGACTCGGGCACCGTCGTGCACTACAATGGATCGAGTTGGCAACCCGACAGCAGCGGAACAACGATGGACCTGCTCGGCGTCCGCGGCACCTCGGCCGCGGATGTCATCGCCGTGGGTGCAACCGGAACGATGATCCGATTCGATGGCTCGGTCTGGCAGCCTGCGATCAGCAGCGGTCCAGCGGGGTTCATTCTCGATATGTGGGGCGAATCGGACACACTTGTCATTGCCGTCGGTGAAGCCGGTTCCATTCTCCGCTACGACGGCCGGTTGTGGGTGCCGGCAGCCAGCGGGACCGCTGACCATCTGTGGGGTGTTTGGGGTGAGACGAGAAGCGACGTTTTTGCCGTTGGATCATCCGGTACGATCCTTCATTTTGATGGCTCGGCGTGGAATCCGATGACGAGCGGCACGAGCCAGCAGCTCATGAGCGTTTGGGGAAACACGGGCCGCGACGTCTTTGCCGTCGGCGAGTCGGGAACGATCCGGCACTACAACGGGGTGGAGTGGAGCGCGATGCAGAGTGGCACCAGCGAGCGGCTTTTTGGGGTGTGGGGGAGCGGTCCATCCAATGTGTTTGCCGTCGGCGAGTCGGGGACAATCCGGCACTACGATGGCGCGAGTTGGAGCCCGTCGGGCAGTGGGATCTCGTTCGCGTTGTTATCGGTCTGGGGAAGCGCCCCCAACGACGTTTTTGCAGTCGGGGCGGGTGGTAAGATCATCCACTACGACGGCGCGAGTTGGGTCGAGATGAACAGCGGGACGCAGCGCAGTCTCTGGGATGTTTGGGGTGGTGATCCCGGCCAGGTCTTCGCGGTCGGGGACGGTGGGACCATACAGCGGTTCGACGGTTCAACATGGCGGACAACATTGAGCGGTACCGCGCTATCGCTACGCGCCGTGTGGGCGGTTCCCGATCGGGCATTCTCGGGAGGCGCGAGCGGTATCATCGTCGGCGCCGCCAGTCCGTAGTCTTCGACCCCCCTCCGCTGCTCAACGGTCATTCCGCCGTGCAATATCGGCCGCCAGACCTGTGAGAAGCACATGTGTACACCCTTCCTCCTGGCCGGCTCTTCCGATGCAACTTGATAACAGATTGGAAGTAATAGAGTTACGCGACGCTTTGGGATTGCCGATCCCCGCTTGATTCCCGCCCGGTGTTGTCTCGAAACAGGCAAGCATCTTGCAGCGTTGCCCATCGACCCGGGCGGTCTCGCCGAGTCAGCAGAGGAGAGGACAAGGAACTCAGTGCATTGCAGCGGAGGATCGGCTTGAAACACGCTCTGGTTTTGACATTGGCGGTGATCCTGGTCGTCGCGGCGGCGCCGCACGCCAACCCCGATACCGTTCAGACATGCAAGGCATGCGGCGGGGACATCAGCGGGCACTGCTTCGAAACGAAGGGCAACTTCTATCACCCACACCATTTCATATGCGCATACTGCGCGGCTCCCATCACGGGCCAGTACACGACATACCGATCCGAGAACTATCACAACGACTGCTTCAAGGATCATATCGCGCGGCGATGCACGCTGTGTCGGCAGCCGATCGAAGGTGAGTACATCGTTGACTACTGGGGAAACGCCTATCACAAGCGACACAGTAATGAAGTGCCGACCTGCGATTTCTGCGACCGCTTCCTTTCAGCCGAAACCCTGGAGGGGGGTGTCCGGTTCAGCGACGGTCGTTCGCTGTGCGGCATCTGTCACCGCTCTGCGGTCAAGAAACTTGGCCAGGCGAGGGCACTGATGAACCAGGTGGCTGCCCAGATGCGTCGTATCGGGATGGGCTTCGATACAGTCGATCTTCGGCTTCATTTGATCGGGCTAAGAAAAATGCAGGAGATCGCCAACTTCCGCTCTCACGATCTCAGGGGATTCACCGACTACCACGAGGAACGAAACCTGTTCGGACGGACCCGCAAGCGTCAGATCGATGTCTACCTTCTCTTCGGAATGCCGAAGGTAGAAATGATCGGCACCATGGCGCACGAGCTGACCCACGTCTGGCAGTTCCTGAACGGTCGTCTGAATTCGGATCCCGCTCTGTCCGAGGGGAGCTGCAACTTCGTATCCTATTGGATCTTGAAGCAGATGACCCCCGGCAGGGAGGCGGATTTCATCATCGAAAGCATGTTGCGCGACGACGACTTGATCTACGGCGAAGGGTTTCGCCGTGTCAAACGGTACGTCGAGCGCAACGGGATCTCAGGCTTGCTCACCCTCCTCTCGGAACAAGACCAACGGTTACCGGACTAGTTGTCTCGGCAGGCCGGCTGCGGGTCCTGCCTGCCCCCGGGAGGGGGTCGTCGATGACCCCACACGTGCTCGCAAAGCTCCGCTCTTGCGGGACGACGTCACCCCGCAGCCTACGCTGCGCTCGCTCCCCTCAGACGGTGCCAGAGAGTTGGGCACGGCGCGCGTTCCGCTGCTGCTCTGCCGTTCCGCAACTTCTTGTGAAATAATAGAATAAACACTGTGGTCGTGGCTGGAGCGGTTTTTGCAGCAGGCGGGAGGATGACTCCAATTCTGCCACCGTCACAGAGTGAGGCGCCAATGAATACCAATGCCCAACGTGTCATGGGTCGACTCGGAACCGCAATTCTCGTTCTGTTCCTCCTGGTCCCCGCCTGTTCGGGGCCCTCGGAGGTCGCCGAGGGAGTGATTACCGTGGGCGCGCCGGAACCGCGCAATGCCACGACGGTTCAGGAACTATCGCAGCGCCTTATCTGGAGGACGACCGGAGCGACAGGGGATCTCGCCGGTTACGATGTCCATTTCGGCACGACCCCGGACCCTCCGCTGGTTGAAGAGAACTACCAGAAGATGTACTACGACACCGGAGACCTCATCGTCTCGAAGACCTATTTCTGGCGTGTCGTCGCGAAGAACACCGACGGCAACTCATTCCCCGGGGATGTCTGGGTCTTTTCGACGCGTGATGGTGTGTGGGGCGAGGAAAACAGCGGGACGACCCAGAACCTGTCCGCCGTATGGGCGATTACAGGGGATGATGCCTTCGCCGTGGGAACCGGTGGGGCGATTCAGCGATGGGATGGCACGTCGTGGACCGGGATGAACAGCGGGACTCCGCTCAATCTCTTTGGGGTATGGGCGTTGTCCGCGACCGAGGCCTACGCGGTTGGCAGCAGCGGCACAATCCGGCACTGGGACGGCGCCCGGTGGGATATCGAGTCCACCACCGCAGTGTCGCATTTTCGCGCCGTATGGGGCAGTGCCGCCGATGATGTGTTCGTTGTCGGCGACAACGGCGCCGCCTGGCACTACGATGGTGATGATTGGGATCGCGAGATCACGGGGACCAGCCGACCGCTTCTCGCCATCCACGGGACATCTGAAGACAACGTCTTCGCCGTGGGTACGTTTGGCACCGTTTTGAGATACGACGGTGAGGATTGGAGCGAGATGAACAGCGGGACATCGGCAAACCTCGCCGGTGTCTGGTGTATCTCTCCAAACAACGTCTTCGCCTGCGGCGCTTTCGGTGCGGTTATTCGATACGACGGAAACAGTTGGACTGAAATGGTTACGAATTCCGCCAACGGGTTGAACGCCATCTGGGGCAGCGCTCCGACAAACGTGCTCGCCGTGGGGCAGTTCGGATCCATCCTCCGTTTCAACGGAACCGAGTGGTACAGTATGGTCAGCAATACCGCCGTACCGCTCACCGGCGTGTCAGGAGCGGCACGGGGCGATGTCCATTCCTGCCGCCAGACCACGTCCAAAATCATGCGTTACCGTCCCTGACCGGCGCCCCTCTCCAATTGCATACTTGATGGCCCAAACGAGGTTCGAGCATGACGAACCGTCACGCTTCCGTGCGTCCGTGCAGGGTCACGATGAGCCGTCTGGCCCGCGGCCGGTTGCGGTGTTCACAGAGATACACGCCCTGCCACGTGCCAAGATTAAGTCGACCCTCCGTGATCGGGAGCACGATGCTACTTCCCAGAAGTGACGCCTTGATGTGTGCGGGCATGTCATCCGGGCCTTCGGTCGTATGGATGTAGTACGGGGTGTTCTCGGGCACCATCTTGCTGAAATGTGACTCCATATCGGTGCGCACCGAGGGATCGGCGTTCTCATTGACACTCAGCGAGGCGGAGGAGTGCAGGATAAAGACATGCGCGAGACCGACTCTGTACTCCCGGATCTCCGGGACCTGCCCCTCGATCTCGGATGTCACCAGATGAAAACCGCGTTTCTTCGGTGACAGCGTGATCTCTTTCTGAAACCAGTCCATGTTTTCCTCCGTTTCGATCGACGCCCGCGTTCAGCTGGCACTCCCACGGCCAGCGAAGGCCACGATATGCCCCCCCCAGTATGTCAGCCGGTAGACGCCGTTGGACATCCGGTCGATCAGGCTCTTGTTGCCCCACTGCTTTGCGGGAGACGTGATGCTGATGACCGTCAGTCCGGCCGAGCGGAGCGTGCGTTCCAGTGTCGCAGGGGTGAAGAACCAGAAATGATGTCCCGTTGAGTAGTGTTTCCACGGGTTTTTCTTTAACCCCAGCCGGCTCTGTGCGTTCTTCATACGCGAAGAGAGGCTTGCCACATTGGGCACCTCGATCCGTACGATGCCCCGCGGGCTCAACAGCTCGGCGATCCGTTCGAGCGTCGTGCGTGGGTTCTTTACATGCTCGAGCACATGATTGAGGACGATGGCATCATAGGTGCCTTCGGAGAGGGGGATGTCCTCGATGACCCCTTGATGCACGGTGATCTCGGAATGGTCTCGAACATGCCGGACCATGGCCGATGAGATCTCGGTTCCCTCCGCTTCCCACCCCCGGCCCGCGGCTGTTTTGAGGAGGGTCCCTTCCCCGGCGCCAATATCCAGGAGCTTCCCCTTACGCTCCAGCACCGATTCGATTTCCGTCAAGAGCTCGGCGAATATCCTCTCGCGCCTCTCGCTCGTGGCGATGGCCGGTGAGAAGTACTCGTGGGAATAGATGTCCTCATCCGCTTCCTGATACGCCGGGTACTCCTCGGCGAACTGGAGCTTGCAGCTGCGGCAGGCAACCACGCGCACGCCCGGCCGGAGTGCAAAGACGAGCCGGACCGGAGCGCTCGGACAATTGGGGCATGTCTGTTTCTCGGTCATCATATGTGGTGTGGACTGAAGTGATTCGTGTGATCATCGTAGCAGGGACGGTGACGCAAGTCAAAGTGCCGCCAGTGGATTCGACGTCCGCGGGTTGAGGCGGCACGCTCGTCAAGCGGCGTTCCGGCGATCGATCCACCCGTCTTTGCCGGTATGTGCTATCGTTGATCAAACGACGACGCCCGCGCGTCTTCGCGACGGGCCTCAGCAAGAGACTCACGGGGCACTTCACGGCACCGAGTGGTACGATCTGCCGTTCCGGGCGAACCATCGTGTTCGACGCCGAGGGTGGGCGCACGTACCGGGTCGAGGGCGTCGAGTGGGATGACACGATCTATATCTGGATCGAAGACACATACACCCGCGAGATCGTGGGTGGCGAGAAGCCCTGAAAGCGAGCTACTGAGCGCATCCTGTATCAGTTGGGAAGTTCTTAATCACTCAACCGGCAACTTTTGACCTGCGGTAGCGTATTTCAATCAGAGAGGGCATTCACTATCCAGCGGACACGAGGAGGCAGGAAGTGAAGCTGTCAAAGAGGGAAATGGAAGGAGCGGTCATTGTCGACGTCGAAGGAAAGTTTGTCGGCAGCCTGGAGAACACGGATATGTTCCACGGTTTCTTCAAAGAGCTCCTGAACGAAGGCTGGAAGAAGGTTGTGGTCAACCTGGACGGGTCGCCCTGGGCGAACAGCCAGGGGATCGGCATGCTGATCGGCGCGCACACGAGCTTTGCGAACGCCGGTGGAGAGCTGGTTCTGGCCCGCGTGACCGAACGCATTTACGATATTCTCACCGTGACGCGTCTTCTGCTCATCTTCAAGACTTTCGAGACCGAGGATGAAGCGCTCGCCCACCTGTCGGCGAGCGACTAGCACATCGCCGGACACTCGAGGTCGCTCCGCCGCCACGGTCACAACTTCCGGTTATCTGACGAGTAGCCGAGTGGTTACCCATTGACCGCCGCCGGGGTGGGCGGCCAGGTCAACTGGAGATCACGCCGTCGGCGCACATCGATGGCTCCACGCGCCCAAACCCCGAAACTTATTGACCTTACTTATACTATAACCTAGTGTAATACAGTGGGTATCGAGCGTTCGAAAGGAGCCGTATGAAGGTGCTGATTACGGGAATCACCGGTTTTGCGGGAAGCCATCTCGCCGACTACTGCCTTGCCCGGGGTGGTGTGGACGTCTACGGGATTATCCGGTGGCGGAGCAGGACCGAGAACATCGAACATTTTCGGGACAAGGTCTCGCTGCTGGAATGCGACCTTCGAGACGCGACCTCGACGCGCACTGTGATCGAGCAAATCAGGCCCGACTATATTTTTCACCTCGCGGCCCAGAGTTATGTGCCCACGAGCTGGCATGCACCCACCGAGAGCCTCACGACCAATGTGATCGGCCAACTCAATGTATTTGAGGCGGTTCGCAAGCTCGATCTCGATTGCCGGATTCAGATTGCCGGTTCGAGCGAGGAGTACGGGATGGTGAACGAGGACGAGCTCCCAATCAATGAGAGCAACCCGCTTCGCCCGCTGAGCCCGTACGGTGTCAGCAAGGTCGGTCAGGATCTTCTGGGGTACCAGTACTTCATGAGCTATCAAATGGCGATCGTACGCACTCGCGGCTTCAACCATACCGGGCCGCGCCGTCATCCGGTCTTTGTCGTTTCGGATTTCGCCAAACAGATCGTCGATATCGAGAACGGCCGCAAGGATCCAGTCATGTACGTCGGCAACCTGGAGGCGACGCGCGACTTCACCGATGTCCGGGATATGGTGGTCGCATATTTTCTTGCTCTCGAGAAGGGCAGACCCGGGGAGGTCTATAACATTTGCTCCGAAAGCCACTGGACGATTCAAGAAGTCCTCGACAAGCTGCTCTCTCTGAGCGAGGTGAAGATCGAGGTCAAGCAGGATCCAGGGCGGTTGCGTCCTTCCGACGTACCGCGGCTTCTGGGCGACTGCTCGAAGTTCAAGAAGGACACGGGGTGGCAGCCCACGATACCGTTTGAAACCACTCTCAATGATATGCTCGCCTATTGGAGGCAAAGGTAGGCGCGCACGGTGAAACGCGTACTGGTAACGGGATCCAGCGGTTTTGTCGGGCAGGTCCTCTCCGAAGTGATGGGGGTGGACGGGCTCGAGGTGTTGGGTGTGGATCGCCGGGAGAGCACTGCCGGCCGGTTCGCTCGCACATACGCCGTCGATTTGTGCGATCAGCAGGCGGTGGAGACGTTGTTGGGGGATGTGCGGCCGGATTACATCGTTCATCTCGCGGCGCAGTCCAGTGCCAGCCGCTCGTTCATGGAGCCCCACGCGACGATCCGCACCAACGTGCTCCCCGTTCTTCATATGCTCGAGTATCTGAGAACCAACACGGGCACGTGCACACGCCTGCTGGCCGTCGGATCGGCCGAGGTGTATGGTCCGGTTGATGACGCGTCGCTGCCGCTCGTTGAGTCCATGCTGCCAAATCCCCGCAGCCCCTATGCCCTCAGCAAGTTGCTACAGGAACAGTGTTGCAGTCAGTACGCTTCGCTGTACGACGTCGATCTGGTGATGACTCGGAGTTTCAACCACACCGGCGCCGGTCAGACGGACACATTCGTGCTGTCGAGCTTCGCCAGGCAGATCACCGAGATCAAGGCCGGGACCAGAGATGCTACGGTGCATGTTGGAAACGTCGACGTGCGGAGGGATTTCACGGATGTGCGGGATGTCTGTCGCGCCTACACGCTGCTGCTCGAGAAGGGACGGCGGGGGAAGATCTACAACGTCTGTTCGGGCGTGTCACACAGCCTGCGGGAACTGCTCGAGAAGCTCGCCGAGATCGCGGGCATCGGGATAAAAATCGAAGTGGACAAAAGCCGTCTCCGTGCGGTCGATATCGCGGAACTCTACGGAGACAACAACCGTCTCGCGACCGACACGGGTTGGCAACCGGAGATACCGGTCGAAGACACATTGGCCGCACTCTTGCATTACTGGTCGCAGAACCTCGAACAGTGAGTCGGGCACAAGCCGCGGGTGGTGTCGGTGTCCCCTCCGCAAGAGCGCAGCTTGCGAGCACTTGTGGGGTAGTCGACGACCCCCTCCCGGGGGCAGGCAGGACCCGTGGCCACGTGAGAAGCTGAGGCGACGAGGACAACATCGTCCCGGCGCCATGAACCGATGGGAGGGTAGATGATAAGAATCTGTATGATAGGAACGGGGTATGTCGGTCTCGTCAGCGGATCGTGTCTGGCGGACTTCGGCAACATGGTCCGTTGTATCGATGTCGACGCCGATCGGATCAAGTTGCTCCAGAACGGCCATATCCCCATCTACGAGCCCGGGCTGGGTGATATGGTCGCGCGCAATGTGGCGAGCGGCCGGCTTTTCTTTAGCACCGATCTACAGGAGGCCGTCGAGCACTCAGAGGTGGTTTTCATTGCGGTCGGCACGCCCGCGCTGCCCGATGGTTCGACAGATCTGTCTTTCGTTTTCGAGGCCGCGAAGTCGATCGCGAAACTTCTCAACGGAAAGAAAGTCGTTGTCCAGAAGAGCACGGTCCCGGTGGGCGCGACGCGGCGGGTCGGCGAGCTCCTCAAAAAACATGGTCCCAAGGGGGTGGATGTCGAGATCGTGGCCAACCCCGAGTTTCTGCGGGAAGGGTCCGCAGTCGGGGACTTCCTGCGGCCGAACCGGGTGATCATCGGTGTGGAGGACGAGTGGGCACGCGAGGTCATGAGGAACGTCTACAGACCGCTCTATCTGATCGAGACGCCGATCGTCCTGACAACCCTGGAGACCGCCGAGCTGATCAAGTACGCGAGCAATGCGTACCTTGCCACAAAAATCTCGTTCGTAAACGAAATGGCCGCGATAGCAGAGGCGGTTGACGCGAACATCGACGATGTGGTCAGGGGGATGGGTCTGGACGGAAGGATTGGACCCAAGTTTCTGCACGCGGGTGTTGGCTTCGGGGGCTCGTGTCTCCCCAAGGATGTATTGTCTCTCGTGCACCAGTCGAACACCGGTGGGGTCAAACCCGAAATCCTCGAAGCGGTGCTGAGAGTAAACGCCCGTCTGGCGGGAGTGGCAGTGCGGAAGGTGAAGGAACAGCTCGGTGAACTCGATGGCAAGACGATCGGACTGCTCGGTCTTTCGTTCAAGCCGAACACCGACGACCTGCGTGAAGCCCCGTCCATTCGGATTGCCCATCAGCTGTTGGACGCGAAGGCGATGGTACGGGTCTTTGATCCGGCCGCGATGAGCCACTTCAAGGAAATCACTGGATTGGACGTGACATATTGCAAAGACGCGTACGACGCCGCACAGGGATGCAACGCGCTGGTTCTTGTCACGGAGTGGAACGAATTCAGAGTGCTCGATTTCGACCGTCTCAGGGAAATCGTGAAAGAGCCGGTATTCGTCGATTGCCGCAACGTCTACAAACCTGATCATGTCACCACACACGGTTTTCGCTACAGCTCCTTTGGAAGAGGGAGATGATACATGCCGTTCTTCAAGTCGATCCTCGTGACCGGTGGCGCCGGTTTTATCGGATCGAACTTCGTGCGACATATCATGGCCCGCCATGCCGATTGCTCGGTCACCGTTCTCGATGCCCTGACATATGCGGGGAATGTCGAGAACCTGGCGCTGGTGATCGGTGACGATCGTTTGAGGTTTATTGAAGGGTCCGTCACGGAGCCGGATCTCGTCCGACAAGCGATGGGCGGATGTGAGGCGGTTTTCAACTTTGCCGCGGAAACACACGTCGATCGCTCGATTCAGGAGGCGGGCTCGTTTATCCGCACCGACGTCCTGGGGACGTACACGCTTCTTCGCTCGGCGACCGATGCCGGTATCGAGCGGTTTGTGCAGATATCGACGGACGAGGTCTACGGGAGCGCCGTCGACGAGGACTTTACCGAGGCCTCACCGCTTAAGCCCGGGAATCCCTACTCGGCGAGCAAGAGCGGTGGCGATTTGATGTGCCAGGCGTTTGTCAACACATTCGAGTTGCCTGTGGTCATCACGAGGAGCTCCAATAATTTTGGCCCGTACCAGCACATCGAGAAGTTCATGTCGCTATTTATCACGAACACTATCGAGGGTAAGGATCTGCCGCTGTACGGCGACGGGTTGCACCGCCGCGACTGGATCTACGTCGAGGATAACTGCGCTGCGATCGAGTTGATCGCTACGGAGGGAAAGGTTGGCGACGTGTACAACATCGCGGCGGGGGAGAGCCGGACCAACCTCGAGGTGGCCGAGAAGATCGTAGACATTCTCGACGCGCCCAGATCGAGGATTGTCTTTATTGAAGATCGAAAAGGTCACGACCGGGCCTACGAGATGGATAGCTCGAAGCTCCGACAACTGGGTTGGAAACCCGCCCACCGCTTCGAAGAAGCGCTCGAAGAGACCGTGGTTTGGTACCGGGACAACGAGGAGTGGTGGAGGCGTGTGAAGTCGGGCGCTTTCCGCGAGTACTACAAACAGCACTATGGCGAGCGAATCAAGCGGGGGAAAAAGCATGGCGTATAAGGTTCTGGCCGTGGTCGGAGCGCGGCCCAACTACATGAAGATGGCGCCGATCTGGCGCGCGCTCGAGAAACAGGAGCATGTGACAAAACGTCTGGTTCACACTGGCCAGCACTACGATCACAACATGTCCAAGATCTTTTTTGACGAGCTCGAGCTTCCCAAGCCGGATGTCTATCTTGGCGTGGGGTCGGGGTCTCACGGCGAACAGACCGCGAAGGTCATGGTCGAGATAGAGAAGGTCCTGATGGAAGAGCGTCCACAGCTTCTCGTTGTGGTGGGTGACGTGAACTCGACGATGGCCGGTGCGCTCGTCGCCGCTAAACTCGGAGTGCCGATCGCGCACGTCGAAGCGGGGTTGCGGAGTCGCGACCGCACGATGCCCGAAGAGATCAATCGAATGGTCACCGACATTCTGGCGGATCTGCTGTTTACAACGGAAGCCAGTGCCGAGCACAACCTGACAGCGGAGGGCATTGACAGAGAAAAGATCCATTTCGTCGGCAACGTGATGATCGACAGCCTCATGTTTTACCGGCCCATGGCCGAACGGTCGGCGATTCTCGACGATCTGGGGTTGAAGCGCCAGGGGTACGGGCTGATCACGCTGCATCGTCCCTCGAACGTGGACGATCCCGCGACGTTCGAGCCGATCCTTCGAGTGCTCAAGGAGTTGGGTAAGGAGTGCCCTCTCGTATTTCCGGCGCACCCGCGAACCCGAAAGGTGATCGAAAACAGCGGGATAAAGATCGAGGGTGGAGAGATCACGATGATCGATCCGGTGGGATACCTCGATTTCGTCAAGCTGATGCTGCACTCGAGAATCGTCCTCACCGATTCCGGCGGTATACAGGAAGAAACGACGGTGCTCGGGATACCCTGTCTGACGATCCGCGAGAACACCGAACGGCCGATCACGATCGACATAGGTACCAACCGGCTGGTTGGCACAAACCCCGATCGGATACTGACAGAAGGTCGTAATGCGCTTCAGGCTGGCACGTCGTCGGGGAAGATACCGGAGCTTTGGGACGGGAAGGCAGCCGAACGAATTGTGAAGGTTATCGATGAGTTCTGCCTATGAAGTACGAGGGATCCAGTTGGTCGTTTGAGGACAGCTCGCTGGGGCGGAGTTTTCTGTGGGGCCTGGCGATCACCGCTCTACCGGCTGCATCCGGTTTTGTCGTCTCCTGGGTTATCGCGCGATGGGCCGGTCCCGGTGTCATGGGGACCGTTTCGTGGGTCATGTCGTATGCCACGGCGGTTCTCATCGTCGGTAAATTCGGGCTGGACCTCGCGGCCTCCCGCCTGGCAAGCGAGTATGGTGTCGCCTCCCCGGGGACACTCCGCCCGTTGTTCGCGAAGGCTCTCGGTCTTCGGGCCGCGTTCACGCTCCCCGTCGCACTCCTGACACTCGTTTTTGCCCCGCAAATCGCGCAGTTTTTCCCCGATTCTGATCTGACGAACGCGATCCGGGTCGGGGCGCTGATCGTCGTCTGTGCAAGTGTCTACGAATTCAACGAGAACTTCCTGATCGGTCTGAATCGTCTGGCAACCGTTTACAGGATCCGCGCGGTACATCTGGTCTCGAGAGTCGCGGCGACGGCCGTGCTCGTTTTTCTCGGGTTTGGCGCCGTTGCCGTTCTCGGCGGATACTGTGGGGCGTGGCTCCTCGCGATCGCCGTCTACGCGGTGCTGCTCCATCGATACCTGCCCGCTTCTGACCCTTCGAGCGACCGCGCCGATGTCGGGAGGTTGCTCACGCTCAGTGTGGCCCTGGCGGTGAGCAGCGCTTCTGTGACGATCTATTCTCACATGGACAGACTCCTGCTGGGGTATTTCTCCGGGATGGAGGAGCTTGGCCAGTACGCCGTGGCCCGGAACATCACGGAGGTGTCTCTCTTTCCCGTCTTCGCCATGGTGATGATGCTTCGACCGGCGCTGGCCGCCCGGTTTTCCACAGGCCGCGTGTCCGAGTGCGCCGATATCATCCGGTATTCCATTCGGTTCTGTTTTGTGATCGGCGTCCTGTTTTCGGCGATTTTCGTTGCACTCGGAGCCGATCTGGTCACGTTCGTCTATTCGGATGCCTTCCTGCCGGCCGGTCGGCTCATGGTCTTCTTCGTCGGGGTCGTGCTTGCCCGATCCATCGGAGCCGTGCTCCTGCCCGCCCTGATCGCAGCCGATATGACACGTGTATATGCTTATTTAACAGCAGGATCGGCCGTTCTTCATTTTTCTCTCAATCTCTTCCTCATCCCCCGTTACCAGTCCCGGGGGGCGATAGTCACCACAATCATCTCCTACGGCCTCCTCCTCGCCGTCGGGTTGGGTGTCATGCTGGCCAAGTATCGAATTCCCATCCGCTTGGCCGCATTCTCCATCGCTGCTCGCACGATTCTTGCTGGATGCATCGCAACCGCCGTCGTCTGGCTGTTGGCAGATCGAGCCGAACCGCTTTCGTGGGTGGCACTGGTGTGGGCGGTGCTCCTTCTGGGGCTGTATCTGTTTTTGATTTATGTGCTTCGCGTGGTGACTTTTAGCGATCTTAGTAAACTGTTCAGTAACCTAAGTAAACAAAAGAGATAAGCGCATTTGCGCTTGACTTTCTCAGCTTTCTGGGGTAATCTCACGCGAGGAAGGTATGGCACCAGCGTTCCCCCAATGAGCACCCCCCACTGGAGGAATCTTGTTTTTGCTCCACGCATCGATGGCATTTATCATCTCTTTCGGCATTGTCGCGGTCGCGACTCCGTTTATCCGAAGACTCGCCCTGCGCTGGAAGCTCGGCCAAAAACCCAATGGCCGCAAAGTATGCTCGCATACGATTCCCCACGTCGGCGGAATCGGAATAGCCGTTGGGACGTTGGTTAGCATTTCACTGGCCGGTCTGCTGTTCGACGGGGGCGAGAGCGGGACTCTCGGGTTACTCGGACGCATGTTGCTACCGGTCGTTCTGATTGTTGCCCTGGGCGTCGCCGACGACACGAAGTCGCTGCGGGCGGGTCAGAAGTTGACGATCCAGGTTTTTTCTGCAGTCATCCTCGTGTTTTCGGGGATTCAGTTGTTCACAGGCTTCCGACTCCTGGATCAAACTTCGCTTTTCGCGCTCCTGTTTACGTGCTTCTACCTGGTGGGGATTTCCAGTTCGGTTAATCTGATCGATGGCCTCGATGGTTTGGCCGGTGGTCTATCGGCGATCTCGGCGGGCACGTTTGGCGTGCTCGCGATACTCGTCGGCGCACAACCGCTTCTGTTTGTGTCGCTCGCCGTTGCGGGCGCGTGCATCGGTTTCTTGATATACAACTTTCCCCCCGGCAAGATTTACATGGGTGACACGGGCAGTATGTTTCTGGGTCTCGTCCTCGGGGTCATTGCGTGCTATTTCACAATGCTGCAACCCACTATCAATACATTTGTTGGCGTGGGGCTGATCCTGATCATCCCGATGGCGGATTCCTGGTTGGCGATCGCAAGACGACTGGCGCTCCACACGCCTGTGTTTCAGGCAGACTCGCTTCACATGCACCACGTGTTGTTGCTGCTTGGTTTGTCTCCGCGGCAGACGCTGGCGATTCTCTATTCCATGCAAGCGGTTATGGCGATTCTCGGGGTCCTCACGGTGAAGGGTCTGATGATACCGATGATCCTGGGTTTCGTTCTTGTCGGCCTGATCTTCATCTCCTTCATCCGCATCATGGTGGCGTCGAAGGAGCGGAGTGAGACGGTGTCGGCCAAACTTGCCTCGGTTCCTTCTCTCGAAAAATAGTTTCCACCGCGCGAGAAGTTTCATGCTAGACTTAGTCCGTTGACGATTGGGCTGTGTGTGTGCTACGTTTTGGATTCGTTCCTTCTTTCTTTTTCTAACAGACGACTCATTCTTTGGGAGTAAAGTTGTGACGACGGCTACTCGTTGTCGAATAGCAGGTGACCTCGATTACCTCTCCAAGTTGCAGCTCGAGGAAGTCTCGCAGACGCTCAAAGAACATCATCCGAAGCTAGCCATCGAACTCGTTGAAGACGAAGTTGGAGACCCGGCTGGCATCAGCGATGAGCAGCCCAACTCGCCGAGCAGAATCGCATTCTTGATGAGCCAGCTTCTTGGCGGGAAGTTTGACGCGCTCGTCTTGAACGCCGCGCATCTGCCCACAAGGCTGCCCGATGGTCTGACGATCGGAGCGGTTACGAATCGTCTCACTCCGTTTGATGTCCTGATCTCGACGGACGACTGCATACTCGACGAGCTACCCGAAAACGCGGCCGTGATAGCGAATGAGTTGCGACGGGAAGCGCAGCTCCTCTACTATCGGTCGGATCTCAAAATGGTCCGCGCGAAGGGGAGCATCGACTCGATCATCCAGAAGGTCAAGAACGGCAAAGTCGACGCGGCGATTCTGGCAGCGGGGGACGTCGAGCGGTTGCAGAAGCAGGACCACGTGGCGGATTTCCTCAACTGCTCGATATGTATACCGGCGGCCGGTCAAGGATCGCTAGCCGTTCAGGTACGATCGGACGACGAACAAGCCAAGAAATCGATCCGCGCGATAAACGACCCCGCGTCATACGCAGAGATAACCGCCGAGTGGGCGTTTCTCGATTTCTTGGGGATCCACGTCGACGCCCCGGTCGGTGTGTTGGGGAGCGTCGAGGGGAACAAGCTCGAGCTTGAGGGAATGGTGGCGTTGCCCGATGGGCGCGAGCGAACTCGAGAGATCGTCAAGGGCTCGGTCGGTCACGAAATCGAGTTGGGCAAGAAACTCGCCGCCGAGATTCTCGAGTCCGGCGGGAGGACGATGTTGCAGGAGTTGGATCTTCTTTAATCCCCTTTCCGATTATCCCAGGAGAGCAGAAGGACAGTGCTGGATCGGCGTCTAATTCGCGAGGACCCCGATAGGGTTATCGAGGGTGTCAAAGCCAAGGGTGTCGATGTCGATATCGACCGACTCATCGCTTTGGACAAGAAGCTTCTCGAGAATATGAAAGAGAGTGAGCAGCTCAAACACGAACGCAACGTCAAGAGTGAGGAAATCGCGAAGAAAAAGCGGGCCGGTGAGGACGCGTCCGAGCTTCACAAGTACCTGAAGGAACTCTCCCAGCGAATCAAGGATTACGAAGCCAAGGACAAGGAGGTCAGCGAGGAGCTCGATGACCTGCTGCTGCTCGTCCCCAATATTCCGCACGAGAGCGCGCCGGTCGGACACGGTGAGGAAGACAATGTCGTCGTCCGCAACGTTGGCGAGCAAAAGGAACTGTTCGAGGACATCAAACCGCACTGGGAGATTGGTGAAGAACTCGGTGTTCTCGATCTCGAGGCGGGGCGCAAGGTAACGGGACGCGGGTTCATCGTGTTTCGAGGCGACGGAGCGCTGATGTGCCGCGCTCTGATCAACATGATGCTGGATATCCACGTCGAGCAGGGTTACGAGGAGATCCTCCCTCCCTTTGTTGTTAACCGCGATTCCATGATCGGCACCGGGCAGCTGCCGAAGATGCAGGATGACATGTATCTTTGCGAGATCGATGACCTCTTCTTGATCCCGACCGCAGAGGTGCCGGTCACCAATCTCGATCGAGAGTCGTTTATCCCGGTCGATCGGTTGCCGAAAAAATACACGGCTTATACACCGTGTTTTCGAAGAGAAGCAGGAAGTCACGGCGCCGATACACGGGGTCTGCTACGTGTCCACCAGTTCGACAAGGTCGAAATGGTCAAGGTTGTGCATCCCGACACGTCATACGACGAGCTGGAAACCCTCCTCGGGGATGCCGAGGTGGTTCTCGACGCGCTGGAACTCCCGTACCGTGTCGTGGAGCTTTGTACCGTGGATCTGAGCTTCGCCGCGGCCAAGTGCTACGACCTCGAAATATACGCGCCGGGTGTGGGGAAATGGCTCGAAGTGTCTTCGTGTAGCAACTTCGAGGACTTCCAGGCGCGCCGCGCGGGGATCCGGATCAAGAAGACGCCCGGCGAGAAGCACCGTTTCCCCCACACGCTCAACGGATCCGGTCTCGCACTCCCCCGGATCGTCGCAGGGATCCTCGAATATCACCAAACGCCAACCGGACGTGTTAAAATCCCCCCAAAACTGGTACCCTACATGCGTGGCAAGGAGTATTTGGGCTAAGCGGCGAGGAGCATGGTGAGCGCCTTGCGAGCGAGGCTCTTTCTTGGGGCCCTCGCTCAACTTCGCTCCCTTCAAGGACAGGCCGGCTAGCCGCGTCTGCGGGGGGTGGCGCCGTCCCGCAAGAGCGCAGCCTTGTGGGCTGTTCGGCGACCCCCTCCGGGGACCCTCTTTCAGAGGACAGGCAGGCAGGACTCGACGCAGACGCGATGGATTCCCGTGAAGGGATCCTGCGGAAGACCTCACTCGCTCGGCGCCGACGACTGACTAAAATGTTCAATCAATTCTCGAACTATCGTGGGAATGTCCGTTTCTGGCTCAAGGCCTACGTGTTCGTGGTCGTGGCCGTGCTGGTGCTCGGGATACTCCTCTATACCAATCACGTCGTCGGGCGCATGGAAGCACAGTCTGAGGCGTCGACACGTCTGTTCTCGAGGTTTATCGCGGAGGTGATTTTCGAGGTAGAGGACGCCGGCAAACGAGAGATCCTCCAGGACGTCATCGAGGGAATCAACCATCCCATCATCCTCACAGATTCGGACGGACGCCCGTTTGCCTGGCACCGCGTCCCAATACCCGAAGCCCCCGATGCGGATTTCGATAGCCTGTTCACGATCGACCCCGACAACCCCCCGGCCGGCTACATCGCCGATGCCATCGCGCTCTACCGCAGATTCGACACGGACAATCCACCGATTGCGATTCGGGAGTCGGGTTCCCAACTCGTCGTCGGGTACGTTCATTTCGGGGCATCTCAGCTCCAGCGGGAGCTCCGCCTGGTGCCGTTCATTCTGCTTGGTCTTTTCCTCGTCTTCGGGTTTGTTGGGTTCCAGGGGTTCCGTTATCTCAAGATCAGCGAGCAGCGCTCCATCTGGGTCGGTCTTGCCAAGGAGACGGCGCACCAGCTCGGCACACCGCTCTCAGCCCTGCTCGGCTGGACGCAGCTGCTTAGAGATCAGCTCACCGAGAACCGTGAAAAAGACGCGATGGTCTCGGTAGGTGAGATGGAGGAGGACCTCAAACGGCTCAGCAAGGTCACGGAGCGGTTTAGTAAGATCGGCGCACGACCCGAGCTGCGACGTATCGAGCTCTCTCCCGTTCTCGATCGGACGGTGAAGTATTTCCACAGACGCTTGCCGCGCCTCAAGGCGGATTCCACGATTTCCCGTGACTTCGAGGATACGCCACCGATCAACGCCAACGAGGAACTCATCGAATGGGTCTTCGAGAATCTCATCAAAAACGGACTCGACGCGATGGGGGACAAGGGCGGCAGAATCGAGATCCGGACCCGGTACGATGAGTCCCGCGGCAGGGTCGACGTGTTTGTCAGCGACACGGGCAAGGGTGTCCCCGCCGCACTCAGGCAACGCATTTTCTCACCGGGGTTTACGACGAAGAAGCGAGGGTGGGGTTTGGGGTTGACGCTCACCCGCAGGATCGTCGAAGAATACCACGGCGGCGAACTCCGGCTCATCGACTCGCAACCTGGACGTGGCAGCACGTTCCTGGTGCGTTTTCCCATCGCACAGCCGTAACCAGCAGAATCCGGTATCCTGTATCGTTCAAAGGCTTTATAATTATACGGCAAGCGGGGTCGGCCCCGTGGCGGATCGGGTTAAACCAATCTGAGAGAGGTAGCCAGTGGCAGTTCAGCGGATACTCTGGGTGGATGACGAGATCGAGCATCTCAAGGCGCACGTGCAGTTCCTCGAGGGAAAGGGCTACGAGGTCCAGTCCGCCACGAACGGCGAGGATGCGATCGAGATGGTGCGCACACGCACGTTCGACGTGCTGCTTCTCGATGAAAACATGCCCGGTATGGGCGGTTTGGAAACACTGAACGAGATCAAGGAAATCGACCCCGGTCTTCAAGTGGTGATGATCACGAAGAGCGAGGAAGAGCAGCTGATGGACGATGCCATCGGTATGAAGATCGCCGGGTATCTGCTCAAGCCGGTTAGCCCGATGCAGATCTACTCAGCGTGCAAGCGGATACTCGATTCGGAACGCCTGCAGGAGGAACGCTTTTCACAAGAATACGTGAGAGAGTTCAACAACATGACAAACCTGATCCACGAGGCGTCGTGGGACAGCTGGCTCCAGATACACCGCAGGCTGTGCTCGTGGGACCTGGAGTTCGACCGTTTTCGCGAGAGCGGCTTGACCAGCACGCACGAGGATCAGAAACAGAACGCAAACCGGCAGTTCGGCCGCTTTATCGAGAAACAGTATCCAGAGTGGCTCCATTCCGAAGATCGTCCTCCGCTAAGCACCGATGTGTTTTCGAAGTTCGTCGCCCCACATTTGAAGGCGGGGGAGAACGTTTTCTTTATCGTGATCGACTGCGTCCGGCTCGATCAGTGGCTCGTCATCGAGGAGTTACTGCGGGACGAATTCGAGATCCAAAAGGACTACTATCTCTCGATTCTTCCGACGGCCACACCGTACGCACGAAACGCGATCTTTAGCGGTCTGTTCCCAGACGACATCGCCAGGAAGTATCCGGAGAAGTGGCTCGAGAAGTCGAAGGACGAGATCAGCAAGAACCGATACGAGGAGTTCTTTCTGAAGCAGCAGATGCGCAGACACGGGTTGTCGCCGGAGCGGACGAAGTACATCAAGATCTACGCGGTTCGGGAGGCCGAAGAGCTTAGAAAACGGATCGATAACCTGGTGACACTGCCCTTCGTAGCGCTCGTCTTCAACTTTGTCGATATGCTCACGCACGGCCGGAATCAATCCGAGATTCTGCACCAGATCGCACCCGACGAATCGGCGTTCCGATCGGTGGTGCGCTCGTGGTTCTCTCACTCGGTTCTGCTCGACATCTTTAGGGAGCTGGCGAGAAAAAAGGTAAGAGTGGTCATGACCACCGATCACGGATCGATTCTCGGCAAGCGCGCAAGTCTCGTTCACGGAAGGCGGGACACATCGGCGAACCTGCGCTACAAATTCGGGGACAACCTGAAATGCGATGGGCGGCAGGCGATCATCACGCGTCGGCCAGGAGTGTTTCGGTTGCCCGCCGAATCGAAGACAAAAAGCTACCTGTTCGCCAAAGAGTACTACTATTTTGTCTACCCGACGAATTATCGGGAATACGAGAACAAATACCAGGGCAGTTTTCAACACGGTGGGGCCTCGCTCGAAGAAATGATACTGCCGTGTCTTACGGCTACACCAAAGCCCTGAGATGACCGACGACTACAAAACCCAGCGCTACAGAGTTCAATCACTCTCCGAGTCCGGGACGTTGGAGATCGGAGCAAGGTTCGGATGTCGAATCGACCGTCCCCTGTGCATATGCCTGGTGGGATCGCTGGGCGCGGGAAAGTCTGTCATTGCGAGAGGTATATGCAAGGGGCTGGGTGTGGATGAGGTGGTTGTGAGCCCCAGCTTCATCCTGTGCGAGGAGTACGACGCTCGGATCCCCGTCATCCACGTCGACCTCTACAGACTCGAACACGAAAGCGAAGTCGACGAGCTCGGTCTGTACGATCGGATGAACGACGCCGTGGTTCTGGTCGAGTGGGGGGATCGATCGGCCAATCTGATCGACGCCGCGGACATCGTTATCCGCCTGAGTGTATCCGGTCAAAAGGAACGCGCCATTGAACTGACGTGTGCCGAAACACTCGGCTCGATCTGCGAGGGCCTACAGCCGTGACGATTCTTGCTATCGATACATCGCATTCGAGGGGCAGCGTCTCGATTCAGATCGGCGACAAAGAACCCAAGAGTCTCCTCTTTGGAACGGCGTCGTCGCACCTCGTCGAAATGGGTGAAGCAGTCGCAACGTTGCTGGACGCGTCGGGTGTCCGCCCCGAGGATATCGACCGGGTTGCGCTGGTCATCGGTCCTGGGAGTTTCACGGGACTGAGGATTGGCCTCGCGTACACGAAGGGCCTTTACGCGGCTCTCGGAGTGGAAGTCGTGACGATGATCAGTCTCGAGCTTCTTGCGACGCCCGTACTCGAGACGCACGGTGCGGTATGCGCGATGATCGACGCTCGCAAGTCCGAGGTCTACGCAGCTGTCTACGGACGCGACGCCTCCGGCTCCGGAGTACATGCCATCACCGAACCCCACGCGACCGCGCCGGGCAAACTCTTGACATCGCTTGAGGGACGGCCAATGGTATTTGTTGGGTCGGGAGCGGTGCGGTTTCGCCGCGTCGTCGAGGAGGCCATGGGGCCCTCGGCCGTTTTTGCCGCCGACCCGCACCACCAGCCGTCAACCGCGGTTCTGTGCCGGGTGGCGAGGGAGTTACCTCCGCTGGACAGAGAGAGCGTATCCAGACTCGAACCGTACTACATCCGCCCCAGTGACGCGAAACTGAGCACACTGAGACGAATACAAAGCCATGGACGACATCAAACTCGCACAGATGACTAATGCGCACATCGACCAGGTTCTCGCGATCGAGAGGGCTGTTTTTGACTCGCCGTGGACGAGCCAGATGTTCGAACAGGAAGTCCGCGGTGTATTCGGCTCCTACCCGACCGTGGCGGTGGTTGACGGACGGGTCGTCGGGTACCAGGTTGTGTGGTTCGTCGAGGACGAGGTGCACCTCGTCAATATTGCCGTCCGCAAGGGGTATCAGGCACGCGGAATCGGGTCTATGCTGCTGAGGCAGTTGATCGAGGATGCGCTCCAGAAGCGCAAGGCAATCATTACGCTCGAAGTTCGCGCGAGTAATGAGGTCGCGCAGGCGTTCTACCACAGGTTTCTCTTTCGAACCATTGGCGTCCGCAAGGGCTACTACTCCGACAACCGGGAGGATGCTCTGCTGATGGCTCTCGATCTTTCCAACTTCTCGCATCGGAGACGCGTCGTTGAAGGAAGAACCAAAGCCCGCTGAGAGCTTGGGTGGTGTCGAGTTTGCCGTGCTTCTCGGCAGCGGATTGGGTGTCCTGAGCGATGACTATCCGTTGGAAGCGACCATTCGCTTCGAGGACGTTCCGGGTCTGACGCATCCGGACATCATGGGTCACGCCGGTGAGATCCAACGGCGCCTCGTGGGCTCGAGACCATGCCTTCTCGTACGCGGCCGAAAACACCACTACGAAGGAAAAACCGAGGAAATCGAGTGCATGATTCGGTTCCTCCACTCGGCTGGTGTGAGGAAACTGCTTGTGACATCGGCCGCCGGCAGTCTCACCCCGACGCTCGAGCCCGGCGGGCTCGTTGTCGTCGAGCAGATCCTGGATTGCCAGTTTCGGCCGCCGTCTCACATCATCGCGTCGGTCCACGCTCCTGGCGATCCGTCGAGACCCGGTCCGGCCGGCCGTCGTCTCGTGCTGGATGCGAGTCTGACCCGGTGCCTCGCGCGTTCCGCAGCCTCCACCGGCATCTCCGCAACCCCCGGCACGCTCTCCAGCTGGCCGGGGCCCGCCTACGAGACGAGAGCGGAAGTCCACGCCCTCCAAACCGCCGGGGTCTCCGTCGCTTCGATGTCGGCGGCGCCGGAGGTGGCCGTTGCCAACGCGCTTGGCATCCAAGTTGCCTGCCTGGTGGTGGTCACCAACTGGGTGACGGGCGTGTCGCCCACGAGGCTCAGTCACGAACAGGTCCTGGAGGCCGGCCGGAGCGTGGCGGCGGACCTCGGCCGCCTGATCGCCGCCGTGGTGGCGGCGTCGGGGTAGTCTCGCTTACCTGCCACAAAGGCAAACTATGACAGCAGTGTAGGTTAGAGACGCCGACTGCTGATGAGTGTTTTTGGGGTTGTAGCGCGTTGTGGCCAGCCATTATAGTACGGCTGAAACCTCCGTTGTCGCATGTAGTTAAGGAAGGCACCGTATGTCCTGGTTACGCAGAACCAAGAAGAAGCTCCAGAGATCGACGCAGAAGAAGTCGGTGCCCGATGGGTTGTGGCGGAAGTGTGACTTCTGCAGCGAGATCCTCTATGTCAAGGAGCTCGAAAAACGGCTCTGGGTGTGCTCGAAGTGCGATTACCACTTCATGATCAGCACGGAGAACTACATCGAGATCATCTGTGACCCGGGTACTTTCGAGGAAACGCACACCGGGCTCCGGTCGGTCGATCCTCTGGAATTCCGGGACTCCAAGCGGTACAAAGACCGCATCCGGGACTACACCAAGAAAACCGGCAAGGATGAGGCCGTCGTCACCGGGACGGCCCGGATGGCCGGACGCGGTTTCGTGCTGGCGATAATGGATTTCTCGTTCATGGGCGGCAGCATGGGCTCGGTCGTCGGGGAGAAGATCAGTCGTGCGATGAACGACTCGATCGAAGGCCGGCATCCGCTGATCGTTGTATCGCGGTCGGGTGGCGCACGAATGCAGGAATCGATATTTTCGCTGATGCAGATGGCGAAGACATCCGCGATGCTCTCGAAGATGTCCGAGGAGCGGATCCCGTACATATCTATTCTTACCAACCCGACGACGGGTGGTGTGACGGCGAGCTTTGCGAGTCTCGGCGATGTCATTATCGCGGAACCCAAGGCATTGATCGGTTTCGCCGGCCCGCGTGTCATCAAGCAGACGATTCGTCAGGAGTTGCCCGAGGGATTTCAGAGGAGTGAGTTCCTCTTGAAGCACGGTATGATCGATATGGTATGCTCGCGGAACAATCTGCGGCACATGGTCGAGGAACTGCTTGGTTTTCTCTGTGTCGAAGACGCGGTCACCGGACACGAGGCGGATACGGATGAGGAGGAATCCCCCGCGGTTTCTTGACGCCCCCCCAGCGCTACCCCCAAAGCTATCATTCGTTCTTAGCCTGTCCCCATCGGCGATGACATTGGGTCTGGGCAACATGCGTCAGCTTCTGCGCGCCCTCGATCATCCCGAGAGGCGTTTTCGTTCGGTGCTCGTGGCGGGGACGAACGGCAAAGGCTCCGTTACCGCCTACCTCTCCGCAATTCTGACGCAAAGCGGCATGCGCGTCGGCTGGTACAATTCACCCCACGTCTATCAGGTGACCGAGCGAATCCGGGTGGATGGCTCACAGATCACACTCGAACAAATGGAGGAAGCCGCCGCGCGGGTTGCCCCGCTCCACGAGAGCATCGGCTACAGTTACTTCGAGGCGCTCACGGCGATCGCATTCCTCGTCTTCGCAGACCTCGGCGTGGAGCTTGCCGTTCTGGAGACGGGTCTCGGGGGACGCTTCGACGCCACCAATGTCGTCGAACCCGAGGTGTGTGTGCTCACGCATATAGGGCTCGACCATCGACGCATCCTCGGGGATACCGAAGAGGAGATCCTTCGCGAGAAGCTGGGTATCACACGGCCCGAGACCCCGTTTCTAGTCGGTCCTCTTGCGCCCAATCTAATGGAGATGGTTGAGGAAAAGGCCCGACACGACCGCATCCCCCTCCATACATCGGATGCGCTGGGGTCGGTCGATCTGGATGCTCTATCGTTTTCCGGGATGCACGCCAGAGTCAGAACTCGCGCGCGCGACTATGGTACCGTTCGTCTGCCGTTTGCGGGCGAGCACCAGCTGGCAAACGCGTTGCTTGCCATCGGAGCGGCCGAGCAAGTCATGGGCGCCATCGGTGATTTGGGTTCGGCGGCGGATCATACCGATATGCCCGGTCGATTCGAGGTGCACGAGGTGAACGGCAAACGCGTGATCCTCGATGTCGCGCACAATGATGACGGACTGATCGCCGCCGCGCGGACACTCGGTGCCTTGTCACCGGCGGAAAAAAACGCGATGATACTCGGGGTTCTGAACCGCAAGGAACTGATCGATTTTCCCCGCGTCGCCTCGCGATGGATTGGCAGGATCTGTCTCGTTCAGCCGGCGAGTGATGAGTGGCTCGCCGCTCCGTCGATGCTCGAGCGGATGGGTCTCGGGAACGTGCGTGACGGAGGGCTCGAGGTTGCGCTGCAGAGTTGTCTCGAGCACGATGCGGATTGGGATAGTCTTCTCGATCGGTTGCTCGACGCGGCGGTGCCCCATGAAGCGTTGCTCATCACCGGTTCCCACCGGACGGTCGAGCTTTTTGGCCGGCGATTGCTAAGGCGGACAAAATGAAAAACCGGGTGTTTCTTGGAATCGATATTGGGGGGACCAACACAAAGCTCGCGCTTGTCTCCGAGACCGGCCGGCCGGTCGCCCGCGACATGATCGAAACACGCGCCGCCGACGGTGCCGAGCGGTTGTTCGCCCGTATAGCCGAGATTCTCCCGTCGGTGACCGGTCCTCGCCGCTCGATCGCTGGTGTCGGTATCGGCTGCGCGGGGCTCGTGGATACCCGGACCGGGAGGCTGAGGTCGGCGCCGAACCTGCCGGAGTGGAGAAACACTCCCATTTTGAGAATCGGCAGGCAAGTCTTTGGGGTATACACCTATATAGACAACGATGCCAACGCCGCCGCGTACGGTGAGTACCAACGCGGGTGTGGCAAGCGGGCGCGTCTCTTCGTGTGCATCACGCTGGGCACCGGGGTTGGGGGTGGCATCGTCAGTCACGGCGAAGTTCTCAGAGGATCGAGGAACTACGCTGGAGAGATCGGTCATATGACGGTCAATGGCCGGGGTCCGCGCTGCCGTTGTGGCAATCGAGGGTGTCTGGAAGCGTATGTCGGCGCGTGGGCGCTGGTCAGGTCCGCGAGACGCATCCTGGGGCCAAAGCCCGGCGGGGGCCTGCGCGGATCGCGGGCATCCACACCCCTGACACCGGAGAGAATCGCCGGCGCGGCGCGCAAGGGACACCGCGCGGCCCGGGAGGTTTTTGTCCGCGCCGCAGAGCACCTCGGTACGGCGATTGCGACACTGGTCAATGTTCTCAACCCGGATGTGGTTGGGCTGGCTGGTGGTGTGGCCACCGAGTTCGACCTCATGGAGGATCGCGTGCGCGCCGTGGTCGCCGATCGGGCCTTCCCCGAGTCGGTGGAAGCGGTGAAGATCGTTCGCGGCGTGCTCGGGCTCGACGCCGCCGCGATTGGTGTGGCTCTGATGGCCAGGGATGCGGTGCGCTCATCGAATAGACGGAGAGAGAAGGCTTAAGTTGGGTCTCCGGAGACATGTTGCAGTAGTGCTGATCATGGCGATCTGGCTCCCCATGACCGCCTGGTCTCAACAGGACCCAATACGCAATAGGCCCGCCGCGCAGGACAGCTCCTATCACATCAACACCGGTACGAGCTCGCTCAAGGAGATCGACGGCGAGCGCGTCATCGAGCTCAGGGACGGCGTCCGAATCCGGCAGGGCGACCTAACGATCACGAGCGATGAAGGACGACGGTATATGACCCGTCAACTGGCGCTGCTCATCGGTAACGTCACGATCGACCAGCACGAACTCCATATGGAGGGAGATGAGGGCGAGTACTGGAGTTTGAAAGACGAGGCCGTGCTGATTGGCAATGTAAAGATCATCGATCGAGGCTGGGAGATCGAGTGCGATCGGGCCGAGTTCAACCGCACGACCAACCACGCGTGGCTCATCGGCAACGTTGTTGCCGCCGATTCGGCGAGCACTCTTTTGGCGGACAGCGTGTTCTACGACCAGGTGACGCAGGAGGTCGAGGCGTTCGGGAATGTCATCATATCCAACCCGGCGGAACGCATTGTGGTGACGGGCAAGCACGGGATTTTCCATAGGGGCCTCAACGAAGCCATCCTTGATAACAATCCGCGTATGATCATCGATTCGGACAGCGAGCAACCTGCCCTGATCGATGCTGATACGATGCGGTTCTACCCGGAAGAAAACAGAGCGGTCGCATCGGGTCGAGTGAAGATCGTCAAGGGCGAAATGGTCACGCAATGCGATTCGGCCGTCGTTATCGACAGCGAAAAACGGGCGGAGTTGTACGGCAACCCTATGGCTCGCCAGAACAATGTGTCGATGGCCGCGGACAAGATGCTTCTCTTCTACACTGAGGAGGAGGTGAACAGGATCGGTCTGCGAGGCAGTGCGATCATCCAGGACACGCCTTCGGACACCCTGATCGTTGATCGCGACAGCTGGGTCCAGGGGGATTCGATGGATCTCTATCTGCGGGACAACCGTGTGGACTCGATTGCGGTGGGGGGAAACGCAACGAGCGAGTACTACCCCTGGAGCGTCGATCGTGTGGAAGCGAATTTCGTACGCGGCGATGAGATGTTCTTCGTGTTCGAGAACGATTCGTTATCCAGTGTCAAAATAAGAGGCAAAGCCGACGGGGTGTACCGGTACGTGGACCTCGCGCCAAACCAGACCGGGGACTCACTTCGTTCGGAGGTGGACACGTCACTCGTGTACGTGCCGTTTAGCACAAATGCGGAGAAGATCGTCTACTCGGCGGACTCGATCCAGTACTTCGCCCAATCACGTGATATGGTGCTCAACGGCACTGGAAAGATCATCTACGGCGATCGGACGCTGTTGGCCAAGAACATCAAATACAACTCCAACCTGCAGCTGATCGATGCCACCGGGGCGCCGGTGCTCATCGAGGGCAGCGAGAAGCTTCGCGGCTCCCAGATGGGCTACGATCTCGACAGCGGTGTCGGGCTCGTCAAAGAGGGCGCCACGAAGTTCATACAGGGGTACTACAAGGGAGAGGATATCGCCAAGGTCGGTGACAACATCCTCAAGGTGTGGCGCTCGCAATACACGACGTGCGATCTCAAGGTGCCCCACTATCATTTCACATCCAACCAGATGAAGGTCTACCTCGATGACAAGGTTGTAACCGGTCCGATCGTGCTGTACATCGGGGATACCCCGCTTATGGCGCTTCCGTTCTTTGCCCAGAATATCCGTCAGGGCAGACGGTCGGGTATCCTGAGACCGGACTTTCAGTTTGGAATCACCGGAGGGGGAGACCGGTTTATTCGTAACATCGGCTATTACTGGGCCACGAATCAGTATACGGATTTCACAGTCGTCGGTGATTTTAACGAGGGCACGCGTGCGCAGTTCAGATTGGACAACCAGTACAGGCTCCGTTACAGCTTCGATGGAGGGTTCAACTATAGATGGTTGCGCAGACTGGACAACAATACAAACGAGTGGACAATCAAAGCCAGACACAACCAGGCGTTTCAGAGCGGATACAAGCTCAACGCGAACCTGAGTTTTGTAAGCAGTGACCGGGCACCTCAGGAAGTCAACAACATCGACCAGGTCCAGGATGTCATCGACCGGAGCATCCGGTCGACAGCCAGGGTCAGCAAGAGCTGGGAGGGAATCGTCGGGTTTTCGGCATCAATGGATCGCCAACAGTACCTCAACGTCACCCAACCGGGCGGTGTGAAGCTGAACATGACGCTCCCGGATCTCCGTCTCTCGATACCTTCGCGGACGCTCTACTTTGGAAAGAAGACGACACGGGGTGACAGGGGGTTTTGGGAATCGATGCTCGATAACATTCGTTTCTCGCCGGGTTTGAGTGCGAGGCGCACGGTGAACGAACGTATCATCAGTGAGGCTGGTGCCATCATCGATCCGGAGGACCCGCCCACCGTCAAAACGGACGTTTTCGTAAGCAATCAGAGCCTGAGTTTCTCGGCCCCGACGAAGCTGGGATTCATCAACGTATCCCCGACGCTTTCGGCTTCCAACTCCTATACAAGGACCAGGATGGAGGGGGATGCGTTTCTCGACACGCTGCTTGTCCCCGGGGACACGACCGTTGTCAATGCGGTCGGCACGCTGACAAGCGAGAATGATTTTAACTGGAACATCGGAGCGGCGGCGAGTTCCAATTTCTATGGGACGTTCTATCCTACCATCGGTATTCTGACCGGTATCCGTCACCGCGTACAACCCACGGCAAGTTACAGTTTTCGGCCCGCGCGGGGCGACAGGCCTCGCAGCCAGAGCGTAAGCGTCGGGCTGACAAACTCGTTCGATTTCAAGGTCAAGGATGAGGATACGGATGAGGAGCGCAAGCTCAGCAACGTGCTCTTGTGGTCGCTCCGCTCGGCGTACAACCCCGATGCGCCGAGCAAACGAAACTGGAGCACGATCGGCAGTAATCTCAACACTCAAGTTTACGGTGTGAGCTTCTCGCTGAACAACAGCATCGATCCGTACGAGTGGGAAGTCACCTCCACCCGGATGACGTCGAACTTCACGTTCAGAGGGACGCACGGCCTCGGGCTCGCCGGGGGAGGTCCGAAGACCTCGGATCTCAACCCATTGGCCGCGGATACAACGGGTGTCGATGAGGATACGCCCCTGGGCGATGCGCGCGACACCGGTACGCGTCCCAAGGATGAGAGAGACCCCAACCAGCAAGGGCTCAATTGGAGTATCCGCGCGGCGCTCAGTTTCTCGAAGCTCAAGGGGTTCGATCCCGCTTCGACACTCAACCTGGGGGCTTCGATCAACCTCACACGCAATTGGCTGATCACCTACAACACCAGCTACAATGTCGAAACGCGCGAAATCCAGGGACAGAACTACACACTGGCCCGAGACCTCCACTGTTGGGAGATGTCGATATCGCGACAGCAACTCGGTGATCGGTGGGAGTACTACTTCAGGATCTCGCTGAAGGCACATCGCGACCTCTACGCCGAACAGGGCCCACGCGGTCTTGCCGGCGGCGGCGGCATACCCGGTCAATTCAACTATTAGCATTCGCGGACATTCCCTTTCCTTAAGCCTCAATCGGCATGCTCAAATGATGACAAACACGGTTCTGTCGCATACGAATGCGGACTTCGAGTGACCAGAGTTTTTTGCACATCGAGTAGTTCCCTTTCCCATGCGAGAAAGTGAAGAATAATCATTGACAGGATTTTTTGGACTACCCTAAAGTGCCGATAACAACAGGAGAGGAGGTGTAACGTGAACAAAACAGAACTCGTCGAAAAGGTTGCGGGAAAGACCGGGTTGACTCTGAAGGATTCGAAGATAGTGGTGGACGCCATTTTCAGCACCGTTCCGAAGGAAGGCATTATCGCGTCCGAGCTCAACGCTGGCCGGAAAGTCCAGATTACCGGTTTTGGGACCTTTCAGGTTCGTAAGAGAAAGAAGCGCGAGGGTAGAAACCCGCAGACCGGGGAGCCGATTCAGATCCCCGCATCTCGTTTCCCCGCGTTTTCGTCCGGGCGGTCGCTCAAAGAGCGCATCCGCAAATAGGGGACACCAGGGGAGAACAGTTTTTTTGTGGCGGGGCCGAGTGGCCCCGCTATTTCTTTGTTGGAGATCTGAATTAATTCATTATATTTGGGAAGGTTATGAGAAAAGCTCGCACCGTCGAGCTCGGGAAGGGACTCACCGTGAAGACTCGGATCCTCGTCATCTTGATCCTGTTTTTTGCCGGCTTGCCTGCAGGCACGTCCTGGGCCGAGAGCAGCTTTTTTATCCCCGGTGTTGATTTCTCGAAGCTGGTTCTCGAGGAGGGTGCCTGGTGTCGTTACCGGATCGCCGACGAGGCGCTCGGTTTGATCGACTCGAGCGAGATCTACGTCGGTATTCCATCGAGCGAGATGACACCGGAAGGGCACGCCTTCTGGGTGGAGATCGAGACGCGGCCGGTGGGGGCAGGGACGGCAGAAGCCCAGGTCCTGAAACTACTTGTCTTGGAACGAATAAGGAACTTTACCGTCGGGGATTCACTGGGCGACTACGTCGTCAGGTTGTATAGTAAAAGTGGCGCACATCCGCCCCAGGAAGAGGACCCGAAGGAGTTCAGACGGTTCTCCCTGGTCATCCCCACGACGGATTCCTCATGGGTAGCCACGCCGGACGTGCCGACCGCCACGGCGGGAGGAGATTTTACCTGCATCAGAAAAGAACGTGTCGTCGTAGACGACAAGGAGATCCCCACCGGCAACATCACGTTGATCAAGAAGGCACGGGACGACTTCAAGGTATGGTTCTGTGATGATATCCCGGTTTTCCGGCTTGCGAGGTGTGAAATCGTTCGGGTTCGAGAGACGGAAACGGTCCCCAAGATAAAGGGGATACCCGCATCGGGCCGGAAAGACTCGAGAACGACCGCAGAGCTTGTCGCCTTTGGCTACGATGCCAGACCGATTCTGCCCCTGGAAGGGCGATAACCAAGGAAGGTCCGTGATGCGTCACCTATGGGGCTGTGTTACTGTTCTGCTCCTGGGGTGTGTTTTGCTTCCACAACCGGCCGCGTCGGCCGCGGGAGACCCGCCTGCCAAGGTAAATGCATACGCAATAGAGGATGGTCCCAAACAGAGGATATTCATTCGGTGCGGTTCCGTGACTGAATCCGAGGTCATTGCGCTCAGAAAGAGGCTGACGGAATCGGGTGCCGAGAAGGTCAATCTCTTCTTCTCGTCCGTCATTGGGTGCGAGATACCGACCGCTCTCGATCCCGGGGAGTTGATCGGTGATGATCGCTTTTCGTTTATAGAGGAGTCCCGCGTCGACGTGGCGAAGTCAGCTACCGACGAGATCGCGCGGGTCAAACAGTATTATGAGATGGCGAACAAAGTGGCCAACGGTGGACCGTCACTGATCCCGTCGGCCGATTTCCACGATCGCGTCGTTTACAACTCCCCCGAGATCATCGAGAAATCAAGGTGGCGTCCGGTCGAGGGCGCGCCGGGGCAGTTCGCCGCAGGGCGGGGTGTCAGTGAGAACTCCGAGTTCATGATTGGCGACGTCCTGGTTCAACTCGTATTCCCCGAGAGCGAAGGTGTGACGCAGACCGAGAACTGGACGAACCGGGAGCTGATTGACGCGAGCCAGGGCTCCGTCGTCGGCTCGCTCGCCTATCAGCAGACGTATGGCTATGTACCGATCAGCTTTGTGTTCACGAAGGTAGAACGGGCCGAGATCTCCTTCGAGCCGATTCATCACAACCTCAACAATGACGCCACGACCTGGATACCCAACGTCATGACGAACATGGGTTACGGTGGGCCAAAGGATGCCTAGGTGGCGGTCCACAACTACAATGAGGAAGGCCGCAGGCGTTTCGGTACCGATTGGGTTTTTACGGTCTTTATCGCAAACAGTCGCAACGAGCCCGGTCATATCTTCTCGGGCAGCACCGGCGCCGTCGGATTGTCAGTCCAGCTCGGGATACCTGAACTACCTGAACCGGAACAAACAGACGCGTATGATGGATGGAACCATCGTCGGCTGTCCGGACTATGTTGATTGCCTGATGTGGAACGCGCGGGCGTCCGAAGAGTCCGGACGACCGATATGCAAATGGACCGCAGGACAGATCGGTACCATCGACGGCAACGGCAACGGTATACCGAACGTGTTCGACAGGGGGCCGACCGTCGTGTTCGAGGGAGATACCGAGGTATACGTCAGGGATCCAAGTATCACGCTGAGGATGACGGCCAAATCGTTGGCGGTGCAAAACCGCAACCCGAGGCACGACGCCGCAAAGGACTACGCCGCACCGCTCAAGGATGCGGTTTTGAGTATCGATGGGATCGGGGAGATCCGCCTCGATCCGGATGACGGACGGTGGAACGAGGCCGAGGAGGAGTTGACGTTCGCGCTCCACGGCCTCTCTGGAGGATTGACACGTGTCCAGGTCCGCGCGCGCAACGCGTTCGGCGCGGGATCGGGCACGATAGAGAAGAGAATCTACTTTCTCGGACTCAAGTTCGCGTTGTTCAACTTCCGCATGGAGAGGGACTTCATCGAGACGAGATGGAAGACTGTTGGCGAGACGTTTGATGCGAAAATCGATTTGTACCGCATCACAAACGTATTCGGCACCCCCGACACGACGTTGGTAGAGGCCAATGTTCCAGCGGAAAATCCCGGAGAACTCTTTCAGAACTACTCGGTCGTGGATAGCGATATCACACCGGGACACGAGTATCACTACTTTGTGGTGGGAAGTTTCGAATGGAGCGGTCCCGACACAACCGAGACGATCTCCACGCAATATGGCACGTTCGATATCCGAGCGATGTTGCCCCTGAGCGGCGGGCAGCATGTATCCAATGTCGCGCCGAATCCTTTTCGCGAGACGACAACGATATCGATTGATGTGCCGCAGACGTTTGTCGACACTGAAGTGGGTGACCTGCCCGGTGCCGGGTTCGGGATTCCCAGGGAGGTGCCGACCGAAGTGGCGATCACGGTCTATGATGTCAAGGGCCGCCTCGTAAAGGATATATACACCGGTAGCCTGTTCTCGCGTGTCGTATCGTTTACGTGGGATGGAACCAACGCGAACAACCAACGTGTACCGTCTGGTGTATACTTCATCAGAGCCTCAGCGGGCCCTGTGCAGGAAGTCAGGAAGGTTGCCGTCGTTCGCTGACAACCGGTCTCCGAATTTCTGTCTGCTGATATATCGCCCTGTATTGACATAAGTTACAGTGCCGTGCTATAACTCCGGAGGAGTTTGCGAGGATGTAGCGCTGCCCGGGGGGTTGGTGTATACCATCTGGAGATGGAACCATGTCACTTGATTTGTCCAAAGTAATGTACGCAAAGACTGTGCTCGATACGATCGGCGGCACGCCATTGGTGAAGCTGAACAACGTGACGAGAGATGTGAAGGCCACTGTCCTGGCAAAGATCGAGTCCTTCAACCCGGGAGGAAGTGTCAAGGACCGAATCGGATCTCACATCATCGCGGACGCCGAGAAGAAAGGGGACCTCAAACCAGGTGGCACTATTGTTGAGTCGACATCGGGCAACACTGGAGTGGGTTTGGCACTGGTTGCCGCGATCAAGGGTTATAAAGCTGTCTTCACCATGCCGGACAAGATGAGCCAGGAGAAGATCCAGTTGCTCAGGTCGTACGGCGCGAAGGTGATCACTTGTCCGACCGCTGTTCCCCCGGAATCCGACGAGAGCTATTACACTGTGGCCAAACGGATCGTCGCGGAAACACCCAACTCCATCCTCGCGGATCAGTACTACAATCCGCTGAATCCGAGGGCGCACTACCTGACAACCGGCCCCGAGATCTGGGAGGCTACTGGAGGCCAGATCGGATATTTTGTCTGCGGTATCGGTACCGGAGGTACGATCAGTGGGGTCGGCCGCTTCCTCAAGGAAAAGAACCCGCAGGTCAAGATCATCGGCGCCGATCCCGAAGGGAGCATTCTCCGGGAGTATTTCTATACCAAAGAGCTGGGGGAGGCCCGCCCGTACCTCGTCGAGGGTATCGGCGAGGATATAGTGCCCGGGACCTTCGAGCTCGAGTATATCGACGACATCTTCACCGTGAGTGATCAGGAGTCGTTCAGTATGGCGAGGCGTTTGTCCCGGGAAGAGGGACTGATGGTAGGTGGGTCTTGCGGTACCGCCGCGCACGTCGCGCTCGAGCTCGCCCGGGATCTGGACAAGGATGCCCTGGTCGTGGTGCTTCTCCCCGACAGAGGTGAGAGATACCTCAGCAAGTTTCATTCTGACGAGTGGATGCAAAAACACCACATGCTCGACGCGGAGTATTTGACGGTTGGTAACCTGCTGCGAGAGAAGGCGGGCAAAATGCCGGTTGTCGCGTATGTGAATGTCGACGACAGCATCCAGACGGCCGTCGAGCTCATGAAGAAGTACAATGTGACGCAGGTGCCGGTGAAAAAGGGAGACGAGTGGGTGGGCAAGCTCACCGAATGGTATTTGCTCGATCAACTACTGGAGCGGAAGGTGTCGGCCGACGAACTGGTGGGCAACGCGATGGACAAACCGTTCCCCGTACTCGGACCGGATGCAAGCTACTCGGAGGCGCTCAAGCTGTTTTCCGAGCGCAACATGGCGATCCTGGTCGTGGATGGCAAAGAGACGGTTGGCATCGTCACCAAATCCGATCTCGTGGAGACCATACTCCACGCTCTCGGCCGGACCGACGAACGCTCCTAGATATGCTCGCAACTTGTTTATTAACAATGTAATTTATCGTATTGTCTTCGGCTTTCACGCGGAGGTTCGTCATGGGGTTTGCGACTGACGCGATCCACGGTGGGCAGTCGTCCGAGGCTACGACGGGCGCGGTCATCCCGCCGATATTCCAGACATCGACCTATCAGCAGGACGGGTTGGGAGAGCATCGCGGGTATGAGTACGCGCGCACGCAGAACCCCACGCGGGAAGCGTATGAACGCAACATCGCGGTGCTGGAGAAGGGCAGGTTCGGTATTGCGTTTGCTTCCGGTATGTCCGCGGTTACCTCGGTGATGCAGCTTTTTGGAGTTGGAGATGAGATTGTCGTTTCGGACAACGTCTATGGCGGGACCCATCGGGTTGCCGAAATGGTGCTCAATCGCCTGGGTCTGAAGTTCAAATTCGTCGACACGACGCACGTCGAAACGATCGAGGACTCGATCAACGAACGCACCAAGCTGATCTTTGTCGAGACACCGACAAACCCGCTGCTCAAAGTCACGGATATCGCCGGCGTCGCCGCGTTGGCAAAATCGAGGGGAATCCTCCTCGCGGTGGACAACACGTTCATGAGTCCGTACTTTCAGAATCCTCTCGAGCTTGGCGCCGATATCGTGCTGCACAGCACGACCAAGTTCTTGAACGGCCACAGCGATATGGTAGGTGGAATTGTCGTGGCGAACGATGAGGAACTGGCAGACAGATTCCGTTTTCTGCAGAACGCCGTTGGCGCTATACCCGGGCCCTTTGATTGCTGGCTGGCCCTGCGCGGCACGAAGACGCTTGTCGTCCGGATGAAGCAGCATGAGGAGAACGCGCGTCGGATCGCGTCCTGCCTTGTGAATCACGAAGCGATCGAGAAGATTCATTACCCGGGCCTAGAGCAACATCTCCAACATGAGCTTCAGAAGAAACAGGCCCGCGGGTTTGGGGCGTTGATATCTTTCGATGTAGGTTCGATTGATCGCGCGAAGAGTGCTTTGAAAGCGGTTCGGTTGTTCACGCTCGCGGAAAGTCTCGGTGGTGTCGAGAGTCTGATCAGTCATCCGGCAACGATGACACACGCGAGCGTTCCAAGAGAACACCGCGAAGCGATTGGTGTCACGGATGGCTTGATAAGAATCTCGGTTGGCATTGAAGACGTCGAAGACTTGGAAGCAGATCTCTTGCGCGCGCTTACTTTCTGACGAAACGTTTCTTGTTGTTACAAAAAGTTTCTTTAAAGACCTTGCACGTTTGTGATTTCTGGTATATATTCTCTCTGTTGTTGCTGCCATTTCCACCGCTGTTTATTTCGAACTGATCCTCATTTTGTGCTTGACGTGATTGTGCGAAAGTCCTAGCTTTGCACAAGATATTGTATGGATCGCAGGTCAAAGCACAGCATCCTGTGTCTCCCCAACGAGCCGGTTGCTGATCGATTCAGCGCAACTTTGAGGAGCGTGGTCATGGCGAAACAGGAGAAGCCAGGTCTTCTGAGGAAAGACAAGGAATACGTCAAGTTTGTGCAGTTGTTGCAGCGAGCGGAGAAAGACGGGAGACTCGACGGGGGCTTTGTCTGCAAACTGTGCGGAATGAAGTTCGCGACGGCCGATGACGCGGCCATGTGCTGCAAGGTGACCGTCTCGTAGGAGTTGGGAGATGATTATGCCGGGCACGGAGACGAAGACGATCAACCAGTATTGCTCGGTTTGTAAAGACCACTTCGATATGGAAGTTGTCAAACAAGGCAGCGGCAAGGGCGTGATATGGCTCAAATGCCCTGGCTGCCAGGGTTTTCTTCCATACATGCAGGAAGAGGCCGATGAGGCCGATTCGTCGAAGGCGGACTCGGTGGAATCGAAGGAAATCGCTCTTGAAGATCTCGATATCGAGAACGCGAAGGAGTATTCGGAGGACCAGATTTACGAAATCGACGAGATCCTGCATCACAGGTCGTGGAATGACTACGGAAGGGTCGTCGGAAAAGGCCAACTGCCGGGAAACCGTCAGACGATTTGGGTTCAGTTTTTGAGACAGGGCAAGATTCAGCTGCTCGAGGGAGTAAAGTAAACGAACACAGCCGGGATTTTCCGCATTCGAATCCGGCAAGGGGTCATGGGCCTCCTTGCCGGTCTGTGTTTTAGCCTCGCATCGCCGCAAGAGGTTCTTCCCACAAGTAGTTATCAGGATTTTAGCCGCACAGCCTACTTTCTCGTCACCCCCCCACAGCTTTCTCTCGAAGGCAGGGCCGTCCGGGCCGAGGCGTCAAACAATGAGGCGGCTATCTACACACTGGGCGCGTTGATGCCCTTCAGACTGTTTCTGTTCCAGCTCGAGGTGCCGTATATATCGCTTGTTACCAGTAACAATATCCTCGATGGCTTCGGTGACCCGGTGCTTCGTCTGAGATTCAAGGCGTGGGCCGGTGAGAGCGCATCCGTCTTTCTGCTTTCCGGAGTGCGTATGGGTTCGCTGCCGTTCCTGCTATCCGACGAAACCCTGTTCCCCTATTCGACTGGCAGTCTGGATCTCAGCTTCGGTGCGGCCTTTGTCGACACGTTGGCGACCATCACATGGTGGGCGTCGCTTACCGGAACCTATCCGACTCGTGTGGACGACACGCTCAAAGATGCTGAGCTTCACGGCTCGTACTCCACATTTAGTGCGGGCACCCGGTTTCCGATAGCCAGAAAGCTCGATCTCCAGCTCGGAGCCGCTATGATTATTCCCGCCAGTGGGTCCTTTCGGCAGCTCTATTTCGCCAACATCGACTGGCGGTATACCGGTGTGGCCGGTTTCTATGGTTACGGACAGTACGAGGGCGGGACAAAAGAGGACTGGGCGGCGGATTACGCGATCGGTGTGGGTACGAAATTCAACTTCTGACATACTTTTGCGGCGAAATCTCGCGTTGCGCAATCCCCATTGACCGCAGGATCGAGCCTGGCCAAGAACGCTACGGCGAGCGCCCAATATGCGCGTTTCCCCTGGTGTCTCCTGAAGGAACAAGGGGGTTTATTCCAACCGACGCTTACCGGGGGTGATCGGCCGTTTGCCGCATACCAGCAGGCCCATCCGTGGCATAGACCTTGCCCGTTGAATCTGTAGCTACACCCTATTGGTTAGCGTACATCAATGGATTACATCATCCCCGGCAACGGGGTGGGGTGGATACAGAATGAAGACCGTTTTCATTGCCGATGACGACGGGCTCCTGAGAGAAATGCTCGCGCGGTCTCTCGAAAAAGAGAGCTACCGCGTCAGAACGTTTGGCTCGCCGACCGAGCTGTTATCGATTCTCGACACGGACCCACCGGATATCGTTATTTCCGATGTTAAAATGCCCGAAATGAGCGGGATCGAGCTTGTCGAAGCCATACGGGAGCGGTGGACGTCTCTTCCCATCATCATGATGTCCGGTCACGTTGCTCTCGAGGTCGAGAATCGGGCCCGTGAGCTTGGTGTGAGGCATGTGTTGACGAAACCGATCAAGGACCCACGGATACTGGCGTCTCTGATCGACGAAACGCTTAACGGTGCCGAGATCGACTCAGCCCCGTTGGAAGGCTTGGATCAACTCCGGCTGAGTTTTTTGACAAGTTTGTCGCACGAGCTGCGAACGCCGCTGACGGCCATCAAAATCGCCCTCGACGGCCTGTTTGCGGATGAAGTCACCGACACGACCCCAGCATCTCGCAAACTCATCAATATCAGCCAACGAAATCTCGATCGCATCGTTCGGCTCGTGGAGAACCAGCTCGATCTTCTGCAGGTCACGTTGGGAGAGGTTGCCGTTTCGCGACGGTTGGCGAGCCTCAAAGCCGTTGTGGGGAGTGCGGTCAGTATGGGTGCGGAGAACCCGCGTGCGATGCGAAACCACCCCCTCGCCGACGGCGATGATCTCTATTTGTTCACGGATCCAGAGCGGCTGCGGAGTGTGATCGAGTATCTGTTAAACAGCGCATCGGGCGCATTGATCGAAGGTTGCGCCGTTGAAGACGACGGGCGCGAGATCGTTGTCGAATTCACAAACACAAACGTAGCAAAAGTATCCGGAGAGAACCTGAGCTTCAGCGACGTAGGTTCCTCGATCGATGTGCTGCTGGATCCATCCGTCGAGTTGTCGGATCTCGAGCACCGCGCGCGCCGATGCCTCGTCGAGGCGCTCGGAGCGCGGATCGATATCCTCGACGACGGGGGGGTGGAGAGCGCGCGGTTGCACCTGCCGGTCTTCCCGCGGTTCGACAGGTGCGTGGATTGTGAGTTTCCTCTCGAGCACCTTCGGCGTGCTGCCGTGTTGAACGGCAAACGGGTAACCGTCATCAGGTGCAGCGTCCACAGCAACCACGACCGCGCCACGCAGCTACAGCCGGCGGAGCGCGAATTCCTGCAGCGATGTCTCTCGACGCTGTCGGACGGAGACGTCCTCGTCAGAGGCCCACACGCCGGCGAGTACTATCTGGCTGTGCTGGAACGGACCGACGGTCAGGTCGAGGAGATCATGGCCTTTGTCGAAACACCGGGTTTCCCGCAGACGGAGGACGCCGTTGTCACGGAACGGGTTCCCGGCACAGACGAGCCTTTCACAGAAAAATTCGCCCGAATCGAGGAGTAAGCTGTTTGGCGGTTGAGCCCTTCCAGGACAGGCGTCAAACTTGCCGGTTGGACCCCGTCCTGGAAGGGCTGTCTTCAGGTCAGCGTTAAGAACGGTTCAGCAGCGAACTCATCTTCGACTGCTGTTTTTGCTTCTTGAGGATGCTTTCGGACGTGATCGTATGGACACGTTCGGGGAGTCCCAGAAGGATCAAACTGAGCGGTGTGTCGATGGTGTCATCTTTCGACCGAACCCGGTCCTTGAAAACGAAGAGACCCTTCGCGGCCGATTTTAGCAGGGTCTGCACAGCCGCTCGGCCGCGCGTGCGGCCACTCTTGCAGTGATACACCTCACCATTGTCAAAGTAGATCTTGCCGCTTGCCGACGGTGTTCTGAGAATCAGCACGCCGGTGCGCCGATGCGTGTTTATGAGCGTCAGTAGCTCCTGGAGGCGGAAGTGCTCCAGCCGTCCCGACAGTGACTGTCGAGGGGAGAACCCCTGAACGAGCATGTGAGTCAACGGCGAGGTGAAAACGAGGAGACCCAGAAGGATTGTCAGCAGAATGTCGAGATGGCCTCTCAGAGCTTGGGTCAGCGAAACCAGACCGTTACCGGAAGGAGCTGCGTATTTTTTGATGAACGCCCACCAGGCGCTCAAACGTTTGGAGGCGTCCCAGCCAAGGACGCTTTTCCCGCTGCCGTTGGCCCCCTGGCCCAGCTGACTCTTCGCCCACACGTTCTCCGGATCGATCTGGATGATTCGTGCGATGGCCTGCATCGCGTCATTGTGTCCCTCGAAGGTGCCTGCCTGCAGGGATCGCTGGGCCCTCGCTGTCAGGTTGTCGATTTCTTTCCGGTGCTTTGCAGCCTTCGCCGTCGATTTGAGATGCTCGAACCGCGCGTCCCGGCTGAGTCTCTGGGCGCGTTCGATCTCGGCCAGCGCCGCTTCGGGATTGCCCGTCTTGAGGTGACACTCGGCTTTTCTGTAGTGGAGATTCGCATTCTCCGGTTGTGTCGTCAGCAGGATGGCCAGTTTGGGGATGGCCGGTTCGTAGGCGCGGACGGCGATCAGCGAGTCGATCTCCGACTCGAGCGCCGTGGAGAGCTTGCGTGTGATGTCCGCGTGACGACGGATGATTTCGGGGTCAGCCGGCCGGATGACCAGAGCCCTCATCAGCAGTCCCCGGGCGTACTGGAACTGGCCGGTCGCCTCGTAGATGATGGCAAGCTCCTGCATGGCGTCGATGTTGTCCGGTTCACGTACGAGAACGCTCTTGTAAAGCATCTCGGCGAGATCGTAGCGATCGGCGATGAACATCTCCCGCGCGCTTTCCAGCAGCTCGACGGTACTGGCCGTCGAGTCAAACGCGACCGTCGTAATGGCATGCGCCGCCGCCGGGTCCGCGTTGGGATCGGAGTCCGACCCGAGGGTCGATCCGACCGCGGGACCGGCCACCAGCACGGCCAGGGCAATGCACCCAAATAAGTTCAAATAACGGAGGCTCATACGCTGGTATCGAAACGCAACATCCGTACCAGCATCCGGCAAAAATGGAGGGCCGTAATCTATTAACATACAGTCGGTTGGCTATTTGCGGGGGAGCGGGACCGGCCGTCACGGTGCCAAAATGCGAGATCACAGCCCGAGAACGTCGGAAACCCCTCGCATGGCGTCGATCACGTTCTGGATGTGATCCTGGAGAGGCATCCCCATTCCCTCGGCGCCCTCGCGGATCTCGTCGCGGTTGACGGAACGCGCAAACGACTTGTCCTTGAGCTTCTTCTTGACCGACTTGACCTTGACGTCCTCGACACGCTTCGAGGGTCTGACGAGCGCAACGGCCGTCACCATGCCGCAGAGCTCGTCGACGGCAAAGAGGGTTTTCTCCATCTTTGTGTCTCGCGGCACGTGGGTGTGGCTGGCGTGTGACAAAATGGCCTTCACAAATGCCTCGTCATAGCCCCGCGAGCGGAGGATCTCGGCTCCCTTGAAGGGATGATCCTCGAGAGAGGGGTACTGTTCGTAGTCAAAGTCGTGGAGCAATCCCAGGACCCCCCAGAGCTCCTCATCCTCGCCAAAAATGTGCGCGTAGTGCCGCATGGCCGCTTCCACGGCCAGTGCGTGCTTGACGAGGTTCTCGTTCTTCGTGTACTCGGTCAGCAGGTTGAATGCTTCCTCGCGGCCCGGAGCTTTCACGGGGTATCCTCCATTCGGTGGGTTCAAAATTGATCTGAATGCGTGTATCTTCTATATTTAAGCCTGTTTGAGTTGCCCCCGTCAACCGGGATAGACGATGAACGATAATAGCACGCGAAAGAAAGAGCGGCGAAAGGCGCTCGCGGCGGTAGGCCGCTATCTTGCCCGTTACAAGATCAGTCTTGTGATCGGCGGCATCTGCCTCGTCTTCGCCGATTCCTTTGCGCTCGTCACGCCCTGGATTCTCAAGGTTACGATCGATGACCTCCAGGGGGGAATGGTCCGTGATCGTCTCCTCTCCCTCGCGCTGCTGTTCGTCGGTATCACGATGGTCTCCGGCGTATTTCGCTTTCTCATGCGGCGCATCATGATCGGTGTCTCGCGAAAGATCGAGCTCGACATGCGTGGAGACTATTTCGCTCACCTCGAGCGACTCAGCCCGTCGTTCTACAACAAGAATCGGACGGGTGATCTTATGGCGCTCGCGACAAATGATCTCAACGCGGTTCGTTCACTGGTTGGCCCCGGCGTCATGTATTCGCTCAATACGACGGTCGTCGGTGCCATGGCACTTTCGCTGATGATTGTTCTTTCCTGGAAGCTCACGATCGTCGCGATGCTGCCCATGGTAATCCTGGTGGTTGGCATGTATCACAGCATCAGGCTCATCCACAAGTATTTCGAAAAAGTGCAGGAGCGCTTCGCCGGACTCAACTCCCGCGCGCAGGAAAACCTCAGCGGTGTTCGAGTCGTGAGGGCATACGCGCGGGAAGAGCACGAGAGCGCCGAGTTCGAGGACGCGAGCCGGGTATACGTAAGAGCCAACATGAAACTCTACAAGGTCCAGAGTCTCCTCCAGCCCTTGCTCACGAGTGTTGCCGGGTTGGGGGCGCTGTTCATACTCGCCTACGGTGGGAGGCAGGTGATAGGCGGGACGATAACCCTGGGGACGTTCGTGGCCTTCACCGGTTATCTGACGATGTTGATATGGCCGATGATCGCGCTTGGCTGGGTCATGAACATCATGGAACGCGGGCTTGCGTCGATGCAGCGGATCAACAGGGTTCTCCACAGCGAGCCCGAGATAACGGATAGTGTCGCAAAGACGGGTAGTGCTGTGCCGTTTCGGGATTACTCGATCGTCTTCGAGAATGTCTCTTTTAGCTATGACCCGGATCAGAAACGAGAGCCCGTGCTGAAGGATGTCACGCTCACGATAGGCGACGGTGAGACCGTCGCCGTCGTCGGACCCACGGGAGCGGGCAAGACATCACTCGTGTCGTTGATCCTGAGGCTTTATGAGCCCCAATCGGGCCGGATCCTGGTGGGCGGCCGGCCGATCGAGAGTATTCCACTGCGCGAGCTCAGAACCCTGATCAGTCTGATCCCGCAGGATGTCTTTCTCTTCTCGCAGACAATCGCCGAAAACGTGTCGTTTGGCGTCGCAGAGCTCGGAGACAGAGAGCTCGACCGGTTTACTCGTGCGGCGGCCGTGTACGACGAGATTCAGGGCTTTCCCGGTAAGTACAAGACAATGATCGGAGAGCGCGGCATCAATTTGTCCGGCGGGCAAAAGCAGCGGCTGGCGATAGCACGAGCACTCGCGAAGGACCCGGGTGTTTTGATACTCGACGATGCTCTCTCCAGCGTGGATACGGATACCGAGGAGAGAATTCTCACATCGCTCAGGGAGGAAATGCGAAAGAGGACATCGATCATCATCGCGCACAGAACATCGACGGTGAGGGAAGCAGACCGGATATTCGTTCTCGATGAGGGCCGGCTCGTGGAACAGGGGAGCCACAACGAGCTGGTTGCGGCTCGAGGGCTCTACGCCGACATGCATCAGAAACAGCGAATCATGTACAGCCTCGAGAGGAGCTAGTGGTTGGAGTACTTCGACGAAGATGAGGTGCAAGGAAAGCCATACGACCGGAAACTGATGGGCCGGATCATCGGTTACCTCCGCCCTTACCGGAAGTATGTTGTCATCAGCGTTATCCTGCTGCTGCTGGTCTCGCTGGTTCAGCTGGCGCCGCCCTACCTGACCAAGATCGCAATCGATCGGTATCTGGCGCCGGCCTCACCAATCGACATCGGTGCCCGCTACTCCGGGTTGATGCAGGTCGTCGGTGTCTTCTTTCTCGTGCTGCTCCTCTCTTTTGCGGCGACCTATTTTCAGATCTATGTAATGGCCTACGTCGGCCAACGGGTGATGTTCGACCTCCGTATGCAGATTTTCAGACATCTGCAAAAAAAGGAGATCGCCTATTTCGACAAAAACCCCGTCGGCAGGCTGATGACGCGATTGACCAGTGACGTCGAGGTCCTCAACGAGACGTTGACATCGGGTGTCGTCGCCGTCTTTCTCGACCTGTTCACGCTGGTGGGGATCATGATCATGTTGTGCTATCTCAACCTGCGACTGGCGCTTGTGACGTTCACCGTCGTGCCGTTGCTCTTTGTTGCCGCCATGATATTCCGGGCGAGGGTGCGCCACGCGTACCGTGATGTCCGAAAGCGCGTCGCATCGATAAACGCGTTCCTCCAGGAAAACATCACCGGCATGAGCGTCGTACAGATATTCAACCGCGAAGAGGCTCAGTTCGAGAAGTTCGGCAGGCGCAACAAAAAGCTCTTTCAGGCGCACATCGATACGGTCGTGGCATACGCGGTCTTCTATCCGTTGATCGAAGTCCTCAGCGCGGTCGCGATCGCGTTGATCCTGTGGGTCGGTGGACGGGGTGTGTTGTCGAACGCCGTGACATTCGGAGCTCTGGTTGCCTTTATTCAGTATGCGCAGCGTTTCTACCGGCCGATCATGGACCTCAGCGAGAAGTACAACGTTCTGCAGTCGGCGATGGCGTCTTCCGAGCGGATTTTTGATCTCCTCGACAACGAGCCGCAGATCAAGGACTCGGCAACGCCCCGGCCGATTCCCACCGAGTCGGCCGAAGTCGTCTTTGACAATGTCAGCTTCGCCTACAACCCCGGCGAGCCAGTGCTCCACGACGTGAGCTTCACCGTTGGAGCCGGCGAGAAGGTGGCGATCGTCGGGTATACGGGTTCAGGTAAGACTACTATTATTAATCTGTTATCGCGTTTCTACGGTGTCGGTCAGGGGAGAGTACTGATCGATGGCACCGATATCAACGAGTATGCGCAGCGCGATCTGCATCGTTACATTGCCACGGTCCTCCAGGACGTGTTTCTCTTCTCGGGAGACATCGCCCACAACATCCATCTCGGGGACGAGAGCATTAGCGATGAGAAAATGCGCGAAGTCTCCCAGTATATCAACGCCCACAAGTTCATCGACAGACTACCGGCGGGTTACGGGGAGACGGTCGGGGAGCGCGGGCGCACGTTGTCGGTGGGCGAACGACAACTGTTATCGTTTGCCAGAGCGCTGGTCTACGAACCCAAGATCCTGGTACTCGACGAAGCAACGTCGAGTGTCGACACTGAGACGGAGTACCTTGTTCAGGATGCCCTGCGAAAATTCATGTCGGGACGGACATCGATCGTGATCGCACATCGCCTCTCGACGATCCGCTATGTCGACAGGATCATCGTGCTGCACAAGGGACGGATCATCGAAGAGGGAAGCCACAAAGAGCTCCTGAAAAAGGGCGGTCACTATTCCAAACTCTACGAGCTGCAGTACAAAGACCAGGAGATCGTGGAGGGCGCCTGACGGTCGTGGGTGGCGTCGTCCCGGTCCGCGCGCAGCCTGTCCTGGAAGGGCGTCAGCGAGCACGGCTGGGCTGTTCGGCAACCCCCTCCGGGGACAGGCAGGACCCGCGGCCAGCCCAAGGCACGGAGATAGATGCAAGCGATTGATTTTGTTATTGATACGCTGTCTCATTTTGTGAGGGTCGGGGAGGGGCCGCCGCCGGGCATCCCGGCCACGATCGACTCTGACTTCGAGCGCGAACTGACGTGGCTCTGTGAGTGGCACGCGTTGACGCCAACTGTCCTCGCATCGCTCGAGAGACTTGCGCTGCGTCCGCGGATTTCACGAATCACCCGGGCGCGGATCGAAGCTTTGGCCAATGCATCAAGCTCGTTGACGTGCGACGTGCTGGCGACAGCCGCTTCGTTGGCCGAACGGTTCGAGGAGGGGGGCATCGAGTGCCTCTTTCTCGGTGGCACGCGGTTGGCCGACGGGGTGTACCCGGAGGCGAAACTCAGACCCGTTGAGAGAATCGATGTGCTTGTACGGGAGGACGATTGGCCGGCGGTGATCGAACGATGTCAAAAAGAGGGATTCCGTCTGGCACCCGGACAGCCGTTTTGCCGCACGGGCGAGGAAGCACTCATCTACTATCAGCATTTCGCGCCGTGCGTCCTCGAGAACGACAAGGGCGAGCGTTTGTGTGTTCGAATGCGGATGTTTGATCTTGGCGAGCCCGACAAAACCGAGCCCGCCTGGAAACGGGGGCGGAAGTCCGCGCGGACGGGTGTCCTGCACACCGGGCCCGAGGATGAGTTGATCCACTCGTGTCTCACATACAATATGACTGATTTCGGCAAGCTGATTCACGCCGTCGACATCGGCCTGATCGTCAACCGCTTTCGGGACGATATGAATTGGGGCTACGTGAGAGAGCGTCTCGTGTCAAAATCCGTGTATACCGCCGTGTTCTTCACGATGAACAATGTCGCCCAGTGGCTGAAGCTCGATCGATCGGCAATCGGGTTGGAAAGCCCTGGACGGGTCCAGAAGAAGATTTTTAACACGTTATGGCACGCGGACTACGACAGCTTCGCGATGCGCCGACCGGAGCGGATGCACAGGCTCCGTTTCTATCTCTTCGAAATGGGTCGCTGGAGAGAGAAGTTGCGGTTCTTCGCCGCCCTGATGTCGCCAAAACCCGAGTGGGTCGCCGCATTCTTCGATCGGCCATACCGGCCGTGGTTGAAACTCAGGTTTGTCATGCTCACGCTCAGAAATCGCGTCGGGTTTCGACTGCCGGGGAATCCATGAAGCCGGACATCGTCGTGGATACAAGAGGCCTGTTCTGTCCCGCCCCCATCATCAAGACTTCTGAAGCCATGCGCTCGATCGACACCGGCGGAGTGGTCGAGGTCATATCCGATGATCCGGCCATCGAGTTCGATATGCCGGCGTGGTGTGAGAGCCAGGGGCACACGATCGAATCGATCACGATCGAACGTGATGCGTTCCTTTACCTCGTAAAGAAAACGGGTGGGGAATGATGCCGCTGTGTCTGGACACGCCCGTGTCTTTTTGATAGTGTTGTGCAGTCGGTTTTTGCAATAGTGCTTCGGAGGTGATGAAGTAGTGAATACGGGCAAGAAAATCAGGCTCACTCAGTACGCATCCTGCGCCGGTTGAGCATCCAAATTCGACGCAGCGGGACTGCGTGATATTCTGAAGGACTTCCCGGCCCAGGTGGATCCGAATCTCCTTGTCGGACACGCCGGGGCGGACGACGCCGGTGTGTATCGGATCGACGACGAGCGCGCCATCGTTATGACCGTGGATTTCTTCCCGCCCATTGTGGATGACCCGTACGACTACGGGCGCGTGGCCGCGGCGAACTCGCTGAGCGATGTCTACGCGATGGGCGCGGATCCTATTGCCGCGCTGAACATTGCGGCGTTTCCGGGCAAGGGTCTGCCCAACGAGATCCTGGGCGAGATATTCCGCGGCGGCGCCTCGGTGGCCAAGGGGGCGGGGATTGTGATCGTCGGCGGTCATACCGTCAAGGACGCAGAGCTCAAGTACGGTTTGTCGGTTGTGGGAATGGTCCACCCGAAGGAGATCGTCCAGAACTCGGGCGCGCGCGTGGGTGACAAGCTGATACTCACAAAACCCCTGGGTACCGGTATCCTGTCGACGGCCCTCATGGCCGAAAAGCTGGCCGACGAGCACTACCGTTCGTTGATCAATACGATGACCCAGCTGAACCGTCACGCCTCGGAGGAAATGCGGCGGCACGGCGTTCATGCGTGCACAGACATTACCGGTTATGGGTTGCTCGGTCACGCGTTCGAGGTGGCGGAGGCCGGCAACGTATCGTTGGAGATCGTCGCAGATGCCGCCCCCGTACTCCCGGGAGCGTTCGACATGATCCGCGAGGGTTTTCTTACCGGTGGTGCCAACGCCAATCGTCATCTGATCGAGGGAGAAGTCGAGTGGAACCGCGACTACGACCAACCTCTCGACGATCTTCTCGTCGACCCCCAAACCTCCGGGGGACTCCTCATCTCCGTCTCACCGGATCACTGCGACGCCCTGCTCGACCGCATCGTTGAGATCTACACCGACGCGGTGATTATCGGCAATGTCATCGAGAAGCGGGGACCCCTCCTCCACGTCGTCTGACCCAATTTGTCTAGAATACGATAGTCAATCGTTGCTGAAGCGGGGGGCAAGGTTTGCGGACGAGAACGGTGTTCCTCTCCGCCCGAGTCTCGAAAAACCGGACCAGACACGCGTCTCGTACCGTTGCGAAGAGTGCCATCTCGGTGGCTGGCACCGGTTCTTTTGAGGGCAGCTTGACTCTCCGTGGGTTGACGAATTTGCCGCCCACCTTGATTCGGTAGTCGAGGTGGGGTCCGGTTGACCGGCCCGTTGAGCCGACGTACCCGATCACCTGGCCTTGTTGGACTCGAGCACCGTTCCGGATGCCCTTCGCAAACCGTGACAGGTGGAGATAGTAGGTGGTGTAGCGCCTGTTGTGCTTTATTTTTATCCAGTTGCCGTTGAAGTGGTGTCTCGCCGCGGCAACGACCGTGCCCTCACCCGTGCACCGAACGGGCGTGCCTTGGGGCGCCGCGTAATCGACGCCAAGGTGGGGTGCGTAGTGGCGCGTGACTGGATGCAGGCGCCGGTGCGAGAAGCTGGAAGAGACACGCGTGTATCTCAGAGGCGACCGCAACAATGATTTCTGCAGTGAGTTACCTCGCTCGTCGTAGTAACTCCGCCGGCCGTTATTGTCCACGTAGAGAAACGCATAATGTTCGCTTCCACGCGTAAACACCCGCGCGCCCAACACGCCGCCGAGCACCGTCTTTCCGTTGGATAGCACTTTCTTCTCGTACAGAATCGTAAATGTGTCCCCGCGCCGGATGTCGGTGAAGAAATCGATATCCCATTGGAAAATGACGGCGAGATAAGACGCGAGCTCGGGGTTCGCACCTTGTTCCTGCAGTGTGGCGTGTATCGAGCTGTTGATCGTTCCGCTGGTGACGTAGTACTCGATCTCGTATGGCACCGTGTCGCGCCGCGCCACAAACCCGTCACCCTGTCGGTTGACTTTCAGAACCCGCTCGGCATCGATCACAAAATGCAGGCTGTCCAGACGCCCCTCGGGATTCGAATAGACGGCGTACTTCTGACCCGGCCGAACCTTCCTGAGATTGAACATCTCGTGGCTCGTCTTGACGATCCTGTCAATATCTGTGGGCGCGATTCCCGCCCGCTGCATCTCGACAAAAAACGGTGTCCCTCTCGATATTTTACCCTCAACGGAGGCTGCCGTGGGAATTTCGGCCGTGCCCGAACCCGGCGAGCTCACCATTCCGTCGACCACGACATCCCCACGCGGGCGAGACCGATCCCCCAGGAACGGCTCAAGAAATACCTGCCGGCCCTCGTAGACCGCGATGGCAAGGAGAATGACAAACAGTGGGAAGAATCTTCTTTTCATAGAGTTGCCTGGCTCAGGTGGCCGGGAATCGTCCATCTGCGACCCCGTCTAGTAGTCCTAGCAATAGGAATACCAAGCTTTAACCACACCGAACCCTATGGCAAGCAAAAAGTCGGACGGATCGACTCGTGACGGTCCGCGCCCCGCCGGAACGTAACTATTTCAAGAATAACAGTTTGCGCGATATCGAACGGTCGCCGACGGTCAGGCGGCTGAAGTAGACGCCGCTGGGGACTCCCAGCCCATCGTCGTTGCGGCCGTGCCAGGTCGCCTGATAGGCGCCTGGTCCGATCTCGCCGTTGACGAGCGTGGCCACCCGCCGCCCCGTGATGTCGTAGATGTGGAGGGAGACCGGTACGACGGAGCCACCGCCCACCGTATACGGAATGGTCGTCTCCGGGTTGAAGGGATTGGGGTAGTTGCGCCCCAGGCTGGTGGCAAAGATGGGGGTGTCGGCGATCCCCGTCAGGGTCGTGACCCGTTCATCCTGTGAGTTGCTCCACAGGCTGTAGTGGTTTTCGGCATCCTGAGCGCGGACGAGATAGGTGAACTCCCCCGTGGCGGCCGGCGAGACAACAAGCGTCGTCCCGGCGAGGCCCGACGCCACCACCGTCCGGGTCTCGTAGACAGGCACCGGATCGATAAGATCGAGATAGATGCCCTCCTCCAGAACCGATTGATCGGTCACGTAATGCCACCTCAACAGGATGTCGCTCCCCAGGTAAGCGGATAGCGAGAACGTCGCCTGGACCCAACCGAGGCTCGATCCGGTGATCCCGTTGCCGAGATTGTTCCCGTTCGGGTCGACATCCGTTGTCAGGTTGCCCGCAACAGACGACCAGACGAGGCCCCCGTCGGAGCTGACCTCGACATAGGCATAGTCCCAGTGGGTTTCGATGTTGTACCAGACCCAGGTTGAAAACGTCTCGGTCGCCAGTGTGACCCGGTAGAACGTTGCCGTTTCCAGACGACTCGAATTGTTGTCGGTCTCGCCGGAATAGTAGCTCCCCGTACCCTCGTATGCCCGTGTTGTGGAAAGGGTAAACCCGGCGTAGTTCCAGAGGCTCGAGACCGCATTGGCGTTGTCCTGAACCGTAGAGAGGTTCTTGTATTCGACGACCTCGTATTGAACCGGCGGGTTGGGGTCGGTGGCATCCGTTCCCGACCACGTCAGGCGGTACTGGGGCCAGGTCAGCCCGGCATGGTCCGCCGGCTGCAAGGTCGGCGTGTAGGGCCCGAGGGTTCGGTGTGGGTTGTCCGCCAGCTCGAGGAGCGTCATGTTCATCGGTAGAAGCAGATCGAATGTCGGTTGAATCATCGTATCCGGTGGCCCAAAACCACCCTGTTCATACGAGTTGACCTCGGGTGTGTAGAGAAGGAAAGACGGCTTTGTGACATCCTCGCCATAGGCCCAGTCGTCGGAGTCGCCGTTGACGGTATAGATCGCACCCATCGCCGCATTGCCCACGAAATAACCGTTGGTGCTCGCCAGCGAATCGCCAAGCGCCAGAAAAAGATCGTGGTCCGGTGTGTAGAAATAATCGTATCCCCAGGGAAAGAGCAGCAGCTCGCCATAGCTGTGATACGAGAACCCCACCACAAACTCGCGCGTGGCACAGAAGTCCCGGATCACCTGGGTCTCGGGTTCGGAGAAGGGTCCCGTCCCGCGGTAGGTGATCCACGACGGCGTTGGCGATGAGCCGATGTCATCGTAGCCCCACTCGTAGCCAAAATTGCGGTTCAGATCGACGCCGAACGACCCATCACCGTTGTCGCGGCGGTTCTTTCGCCACCATTCGGACCAGTGGATGCCGATGTGGTTGTTCTCCACATACACATGTCCGTCCGGGTTGAGCATGGGCAGAATAAAGATCTCGCGGTTGTCCACGAGGTTCGCCACCGTTGGGTCCGAGATGTAGTGGTCGAGGAGATACACGGCAAACCGCAGAGTGAGGTCCACCGTCATGATCTCGCGGGCGTGCAGGTTGCCCATGATCAGAACTTCCGGTTCCGACTCGTCCGTGGCGACATTGTCTGAGATTTTCAAAACGTAGATGGTCCGACCTTCGATGCTCGTGCCGATCGACCCAAGCGAGGCCAGCGTCGGGTACGTGGTTGCGAGATCGGTGAGCACGGTCTCCATCTCGGCGTACGTATGGTAGAGCCCCAGGTTCGCATCCAGATCCGCAGCCGCGCTCATACCGGGCGCCGCCAGCACCGATATCGGAATGTCGAGGCCCTGGAGATAGGCAAACTGCTTGCTATCGACGACGACATCGATCATTCCATCCCTTCCCACACTCAGGATCTCGATCTGCTGCTCGGCAAGCGACCTTATGAGTTGCTTGCCCTTCGCCGGCAGGCGAACGAGCGTCCGGTCATTCGTGGCCGCGATGGCGGAGTGAAGCAGAAATAGCGATACGAGAAGGCAGGTCAGAACGGCTGCGGCTGCGCGGTGCATTTGTTGCTCCTTTCGATGACCGTCGGCCTGTGGGGAAGGATTGAACTGCATTGATTATAACGTGTTTTGCGCGGCGGCACAACGGCCGTTGCTTGATGCTCGTTGCTTGACGCGACGGCGTGCCAAGGCTCTCGCATCCGCCCGCGTGCGGTGGTGTGCGATCGTGTGCGATCGCCTGCGCCCGCCTGCGGGCGTGTGCGGCGCTCGGGGAGAGCTATTCCGTCATCTTGCCGAGCTGCTCGCGGGCCCAGCCGGCCATGGAGTGGTCCGGGTAAAGCTGCAGGAATCTCTCGAGATAGGGTTTCGCCTCGTAGCCGCGTCCGGCGCGGCCCAGCGCGGACGCGGCGTTGAACAAGGCCGCCGCCGAGTTCGGGTCGATTCGGAGCGCACGCGTGAAACGATCGAGTGCCTCATCGAATCGTTCCAATTCACCGAGCACGATACCCGAATCAATATAGAGGTCGATATCATTGGGGTGCTGGACGAGCTGCCCGTTGTAGATCTCGAGCAGCTTTGTGTTGACCGGCACCAGCTCGTCATGCCGTTCCATCGTCAGAAGAACCTCGCGCAGACTTCGCCAGTACACAACATTGTCCGGGGCTTTCTCGACGAGCCAACGCAGTTCGGAGAGCACCTCGTCGTAGCGACCCATGCGATAGAGAAGCGATGCGTAGCTGTTGCGAAACCCGATCTTGTCGGGCCGGAGCGTGAGCGCTCTCCTGTACGCCTCGCGTGCCCGATCGTAGTCCTCGCGTTCGATGAATACGTTGGCGAGGAGGTTGTAAGCGTTTGCATTGTGCGGGTTGACCTGAACCGCTTTCTGCAGCCACCGGACGCCTTCTTCGGTCTGCGCGTTACGAAGATAGTAGTTGGCGACGACGACTTCCGTCCTCCCGTGCCCAAGCGGCAGCGTTTTGAAGCGCTCGAGCGAGACGGATTCGGAGTGATTGATATGCACCCACGGCGCCAGTTGAAGCAGCGAAAAGATGAGCGCGAATGCGAGAAGCCTCGATACCGTCTCGCTGCTCTTCACATGTTGAATGAGAAAATAGACCCCCGCCGTCGTATAGCAAACGCCCGCGGGTGCAAAAAGATCCCAATCGCGCGCGTAGCCGAGCAGCGGTTCCGACATCGTAAAGCTCCCCGCGAGATAGCTCAACGAAGCCAGTGCAAAGAAGATGGCCGTATCGCCAAACCCGCGCCGTTTGTCGATAACGATGCGGCCCGCATAGAAAAGCGCCGGAACGAGGAGAAACGCGGCCAGCGGTCCGATCAGGAAGTGCTCGTTCAGGAAATCCCTGAGATGGACGGGGGAGAACCAGTACGCCAACCCGAAGCCTCCACCCTGCGATTCCCGCGCGATCCTGACGATGTTGCCGAGCCCCTTCCACAGACCGAAGTCGGCGGACATGCGCCCGAATAACCAGTCGACGAGCAACAGACCGGCAACAAGCACACCGACGGCTGAGGCGGCGTCGATACGCGTGTCACGGCGGCACACACCCTTTGCTAGCAGGAAGAGCAATGACGGCAGCAGCGCGATCGTCGACAGATGAAGCGCCAGGCCCGTGAGATACACGAGCACGACAACCTGCATCGTCAACCGACCCTGAAGATGAAGGACCGCGGTCAGGAGGTACGCGGCGACGACCAGCGTATAGAACGTGTAGTTTTCAATGTAGCCAAAGAAGAGCAGCGTGTAACCCTGAGTGAGGAGAAGAAGTGTGACCAGCCACGGCACGGACTTCTCATGGGTCGTGTCCTTCGCGAGCGACCGTCCCAACGCGGCGACGACCAGCACAAAGGCAAACCCCGCGACAACACTGCCCAACGCGACGACATCCCCGGCCACATCGCTCTCTGTCAGGCCCTCTGCCCGGAACCAGCCCCCGAGATGCTGGTAGAGAAACTGTTGCAGCCACATCATCCCCGGCTGCCGGGGATGAAAGGACTGGCCCTGGGGAAGATCGACCACCAGCGGGTGGGCATCGCCGAGGAGGAGTTGCTGCGAGCGCAGAAGCCAGAAAACCGAGGCGCAAAGTGTGGCGAAAAAGAGGGTAGACACCAGCGGGTACCGATCGATGGCGCCGATCCAGGCAACAACGCGACCCTTCGGACTCACGGAGCGCCACAGAGCGATGCCCGCGAGAACGACGAGCATCCAACTCAACACAGCCAACGGGAGGGGAAGAAAGGCGTACAGATGGAATCCCCAGAAACTGTCGCGAAGCGGACCCATCGAGGCGATCTGAAGCACGATCGTGATGGCCGCCACCACGACGAGGACAGCCGTGTAGTATCCCGCCGCCGCACCCGACGGGTTTTCCCGCTTTGGGGTCTTCGCACTCATCTCATTCGGGTTCCCGGTTCGGGTTTGAGGAGTCTTTGCACGCTTCGATCGCCGCTTGAGCCTGTCCTGGAAGGGCTACGTGCGAAGCGCGTCTGCCGGGCGGCGTACGTAGCGCTGCCGTCAGGTCAGCGGTACGAGAATTATACGTTTGGAGACGCCGTGGATCAATCAAAGAGCGTTGAGAAACCAGTCACGGTGACATAGAATAGCGATGCCTGTGCCGCGGAAAGCCCCATACGCGTCGGGCCCGGTGTACTATGGAAAACCGTCTTAGAAAACATCTGGCGCTGATCAAATCACGCGCGAAGGACCTGTCGCAATCCTACAGGGGGTCTGCCGCCTGCCGGCACGGTCGTCCCATCGATCTGGCGGAAGCCGTTCCGGGTCGCGAGCAGGCGATCGACGGTGAGACATTCTATCTGATACGTGTCGAGGACAGCGCGATTGCCGACGACGTCCCTGCGGTCACCGATCGGTTGTTGAAGATTTCTCAGCGCGAGACGTGGCCGATTATCTCTCTTGTCAAGGACCCCGGGCCGTCCATGGCCAGCCGCATCCAGAACGACCAGGTGTGTTTTCTCGATATCGAAACGACGGGGCTCTCGCCAAACACGTATGTCTTCCTCTGTGGTTTGATGTATCTCCACGGACGTCGCTTTGTCGCCGAGCAGCTTTTTGCGCGGGACTACGCGGAAGAAAAGGGCATGCTGCTGTATCTGCGGAATATCGTCGAGCGATACCCCATGATCGTGACGTTCAACGGTACCAGTTTTGACGTGCCCTTTCTGCAAACGCGGATGGCGGTCGCGCGCATGCAATCGATGCCGCCTTTCGAGCATGTGGATCTGCTGGAGCCCGCACGGGAACGTTTTAGTGATGTGCTTCCCAACTGCAGGCTTGAGACCATCGAACGGCATCTGAGGGGAGTAGCGCGAAGTGGCGACATTCCCAGCCGGGATATACCCGAGGCGTATCACGAGTTTGTCAGAACGGGGGACGCAAGTGACATCCAGCGCGTTCTCTATCATAACCTCATGGATCTTCTCGCGATGGCGTACATGGTCAACCATCTCGCCGATCACAAGTGAGTGCCATAAGGCCATGGTGTCGCCATCTCGCCGATCATAAGTGAGTGCCAAAGCGCCATGGTGCCGCCATCTCGCCGATCACCGACGATAGTGAGAGCGGCACTATACCGCTTTGGCTGACCGCATTCGGGTGGTAGAATACCGCCAATCATGAACGTCGAACAGTTTCTCACACGGCTCAAATCAACGAAATACTACGCCGGGCAGATCGTTCATACCGAACGACTCCCCGAACGCGAGGCGAAGTTCAAGGCGCTTTCGCCACCGCCACCCGACCGCGTTACGCGTATCCTCACGAAGGAAGGTATAGAGCAATTCTATACACACCAGGTCCAGTCGATCGAGAACGTCCGTGCCGGCAAGCATGCTGTGGTGGTCACGGGAACGGCAAGTGGCAAGACGATTTGTTATAACGTTCCCGTCCTCGAGTCGATACTTCAGGATCCGGACGCGTGTGCGTTGTATCTGTACCCGACAAAGGCTCTTGCTCAGGATCAGTTGCGGACCCTCCAACGTTATCAGAATATCGACGCGGCGTTGCCGCTGCGAACCGGGACCTACGACGGCGATACGCCACCCGCCACGCGGCGAAAGCTCAAGAACGAAGCCAATGTGCTTCTCACGAACCCCGACATGCTTCACGCGGGGATTCTGCCCAATCACGGGACGTGGGCGCATTTCTTTGGCCGTCTTCGCTTCGTCGTGATCGACGAGATCCACACATACCGGGGCGTTTTTGGCTCGAACGTGAGTCACGTAATCAACCGGTTGAATCGCATCTGCGCGCACTACGGCACAGATCCGGTGTTTATCTGTTGCTCGGCAACGATCCGCAATCCTAAAGAGCTTGCGGAACGCCTGACGGGCAAACCGATGACGCTGGTGGATAATGACGGTGCGCCACGCGGTGAGAAGACGTTTGTTTTGTGGAACCCTCCGTTTCGCGGTGACGATCGTATGGAAAGAAAGAGCGCCAACACCGAGGCGGCCGGCATCCTCGCAGAGCTCGTCGCGGATGACCACAAGGCAATCGCGTTTGTGCGAGCGCGCGTGGTCGCCGAGGTGATCACCAAATACGTCAAAGACACGCTCGACCATTTGTCGCCGTCGCGCGCGCGGGCGATCCGATCGTATCGTGGTGGATACCTGCCGGAGGAAAGACGCAAGATCGAGCAGGCGCTATTCTCCGGCGATCTGCAGGCGGTCGTCAGCACCAACGCGCTCGAGTTGGGTATCGATGTGGGGAGCCTCGAGAGCGCCGTTCTCGTCGGCTATCCGGGGACGATCGCATCCACGTGGCAGCAGGCGGGACGCGCGGGACGTGGCAAGGAGCCTTCGCTCGTCGCCCTAGTTCCTCACGACTCGCCGATCGACCAGTACATGGCGCAGCATCCTGACTATTTCTTTGGCCGCTCGCCGGAAAACGCCGTGATCGACTCGCAGAACCCTCATGTTGTGCTCGCACAGATCCGTTCGGCGGCCTTCGAGCTGCCGATCGCAAGAAAGGATTGGGATTTCTACGGAGAGTACTGCGGTGCGATCCTGCAGATCCTCGAGGAGGATCACCAGATCAAACGCAAGCTGGACAAGTACTACTGGTCGGGCGGGAGCTACCCAGCCGCCGATGTGTCGCTACGCAACATCGGCGACAATGTCTACACGATCATAGAAGAAGCGGCGGAAAACCGCGTGATCGGCACGATCGACGAGGCGAGCGCGTACATGCAAGTTCACCCGGATGCGATTTACATGCATATTGGCGAAACCTACTTTGTCAACTCGCTCGATCTGGAAAAGAAGATCGCCTTTGTGGAAAAGGTCGATACGGACTACTACACGCAGTCGATGACCGAGGTCAAAATCAAGATCGAAGAGGAAGAGTTCGAGAAGAAATGGCACAAGAGCGAGTGCCATTTTGGCGACTTGTCCGTTACCCAGGTCACCTACATGTTCAAGAAGATCAAGTTCGGAAGCCGCGACTCGCTGGGGTTCGGGGCACTCGATCTGCCGCCGCAGACGCTTCTCACGAGCGGCATGTGGTTGATCCCGCTCGAGGATGCCTATATCCACGTCCGCAAGTCGGGCCGGGTGCCGCGGGAGGGGTTGTTGGGGATTTCGAATGTTATCAAGGAAGTGATCCCGCTTTTTGCGATGTGTGACACGATGGATATCGGTGCGTCGGTGGATTCATCGGCGGCCAGCGCTCCCGCGATTTTTGTCTACGACCGGTTTCCCGGCGGTCTTGGATTTGCGTACAAGGCGTACGAGATGATCGATGACATCATGACCGCCTGTCTCGAGCTGATCGACCGCTGCCCGTGCGAGCGTGGTTGCCCGTCGTGTGTCGGGTCGCCGATCCCACCCTTTTCACAACTCGACCCCGATGTGACCGCGCGCGGGATGATCCCCGACAAAGAGGCGGCCAGGTCGATTCTGCACGTCCTCCTGGACCGCGAGCCGTACGTGCCGTCGAAGAGCGATCGGGGAGATGAAGAAAGGGTGGCCGCCGCGGCGGAGATCGAAAAGGCCCTCCGGGAAGCCAAGAAGCTGCCCGTTTCTCTCGAGAAGAGGCTTCGCGAGCGCGTGGGCACACTCAAGCGGCCGCGTGGCAGGCGCCGGCCGAGAGCGGCGGAGTAGCGGCCAAACCCCACCCACTCCCAACGCCAGACTTAGTTGCTGGATTCAGGGATTGTCGAAAGCGCCTCGACGTAGGTCCGCAGGTCATCTGCCGAGAACAGAACAAAACGCACTTCGTCGAATGCGAACTGTTTGGCGAGTTCGACCACGGTAGCGAGTGCGATGGCCGCCGCCTTCTCTATCGGGAACCGGTACGCTCCCGTGCTGATCGACGGAAAGGAGACGCTTCTTGCCCCGTTTTTCGCGGCCAAGGCAAGCGAATTCCGGTAAGCGCGGGCGAGCAATTCGGGCTCGCCGCGGTCTCCACCGCTCCACACCGGGCCCACCGTATGAACGACGTACTTCGCCGGCAGCTCACCACCCGTTGTGATCACCGCGTTGCCGGTTGGACAACGACCGATCTCGGCAACAATCTCTTTGCACTCCTCGAGGATCTGAGGTCCGCCGGCGCGATGGATGGCGCCGTCGACACCTCCGCCGCCCATCAGAGTCGAGTTGGCAGCGTTGACGATGGCGTCCGTGTCCTGCTGAGTGATATCGCCCTGCATGAGGACCAGGGACGTCGCGCCGATCTTGCGTGTCGTGCTCATGTCGTGTGCACCCCTTCGATAGACTCAGAGTTTATCGAGCGCCTCGGTGACGGCTTCTGACGGGGTCTGGACCTGAATGAGATCGGGCGACACATCGAAGCTGTTGAGGCTGATGACGGGGACCCCGAACTGGAGGGCGAATGCGATCTCCGAGAGCGTGCCGGGGCCGCCCTCGATGGCAATGAGAACCCGCGCCGATTTGACAATGATTGCGTTTCTCGCGAATCCCATCCCCGTCACGATCGGGATCATGACGTAGGGATTGGCCGACTCGTTCGAATCACCCGGGATCACACCGATCGTCAGTCCACCGGCCTCGAACGCGCCCTGGCATGCCGCTTCCATGACGCCTCCCATACCACCGCAGACGAGCGGGTAGCCGGCCTCCGCGATGCCCTTACCGACATCGTATGCAGATTGCCGGACTCGATCCGAGCATGTGCCCGAGCCGATAACACCGATCAGGTTCATAGGGGGATACTAGCACAACCGTGCTAGTCAGGTGTGACGGAAAAGAAACCTTCCGTGATCATGCGCGATCCCGCGGCAATCCCGCTGGTTGTGTGCTCGAGTTCGATCGCCAGGTTCGAGAACGTACCCGCCGCAACGTTCTGATCGCTTATCGTCAATTTGAAGTCTCCGGACACGGAACTTGTCGAGTAGTCGTAAGCACCCGGTTTCATCTCGCGATAGTAGAACCACGCCGCACCGGGATCGGTAAACGCATCCGTGGCATCGCTTGTGATTCTCAGATTGTGGCCCTGGTTGTTCTGCAGACGGAAACTGATCTCGATGGTGAACTCGACGCTGTCGGACACGCCTACCGCGGTCAGACGGTAGCGATCGGCGGGCGGGTCTGCGTATGTAACCGTGGTCTCGTCGTTGGGCACGCAGAGGTCGAGCGGTTGCGGAGTGCCCGATATCCGGGCGGCCACGCCCGCCCCGAACGCGCACAGCTTGTTGGGATCGGTGATTTCGTCATCACTGCAGCCACCGAGGACGGCGACCACCGCGAGAAGGGCGCTACAAACGACGAGTTTGCAGAAGGTTTGCATAACTTTTATATTTACAATGAGTTGAATGTGGGGGGCAGAGGGAATATAGGTGTCATAGTAGGCTAAGTCAAGGTACAATTAGGTACGCCGGTTGGAGCAGACGACCCTGCGGGTCGCAGCTCAACCGGTAGCGCATGGAGCCTTTCCAGGACAGGCAGACGCGCTACGCGCGCAGCTCGAGCGGCCAGTCCCTGGTCCACACGCGCTCCCCGCGCAGCTCAACCGGCGGGGAAACCCGCGGGCCGGATCGATCATGTGTTCAGACAAACCAGAGGAAGCACCCAAAGAGAGCGGAAAGGATTCGTTCGAGGCCGCACGGCTACGAATGGTGGAGGAACAAATCCGAAGTCGCGGCATCTGCGACAAACGTGTTCTCACAGCCATCGAAACGGTGCCTCGTCACCACTTTGTTGTTCCGGCCGACCGGTCATCGGCATACAACGACAACCCGCTGCCGATTGGATTTGGCCAGACGATCTCCCAACCGTACATCGTAGCTCTAATGACCGAGGCCCTCCAGATCGGTCCGGACGACCGGGTGCTCGAGATCGGGACCGGCAGCGGCTACCAGGCGGCGATCCTCTCAAAGCTGGCGCGGGAGGTCTATTCCGTCGAGTCCATCGATACATTGGGCAGCACGGCCGGCAGGCAACTGGCGGCGATTGGGTGTGACAACGTGCATATCAGGATCGGCGACGGTTACGAAGGGTGGGCTGAGAAGGGGCCTTTCAATAGTATTGTCGTGACGGCGGCTCCCGATAAGATCCCCGAGGTGCTCGTCGATCAGCTTCTGACGGGTGGGCGTCTGGTGATCCCCGTTGGGCGGCAATATCAGGAGCTGATTCTGCTACACAAGGAAGCGCGAGGCGTTCGTCGTGAAAAGCTGGCGAACGTGCGTTTTGTTCCAATGGTAAAGAAGCGCGACGACTAGATCGTCGCAGCGCTCACAGCTCCTCGCCAAGAGACGCTGTGACGGTCGTGTGGATCCCGCCTCGCACATAGAAATCCCCGATGATCTCCATAAAGCGCGGGCTGCATACAGCGGACAAATCGTCGAGTATCTTGTTCACAAGCGCCTCGTGGAACGTCCCTTCGTTTCGGTAGGACCACAGATACAGCTTGAGCGACTTTAGCTCTATACAGAGCTCGTCGGGAATGTACCGGATGTGGATGGTCGCAAAGTCCGGTTGTCCGGTTCTCGGACAAAGGCACGTGAACTCCGGGCACTCCATGTCGATCGCGTAGTTGCGGCCCGGTTTGGGGTTGGCGAATACCTCGAGTTTTTTTGATGGTTCGGTTGTCATGCGCGTGATTCTACAGAGCACACCCAAAAAAAGCAAGCGATAGCAGGTGTTTGCCATCATATGATAGACTCACGAGGCATGCTGAATATATGATAGTGATTCTCAGACGACTGGTTTTGATTCCATGCGAAAAAAATCATCACATCATACCGCCGTTGTGTTCGATCGTTACACGGGACCCGCCTCTGAAGACATCGCGAAGTTCGTAAAAGCGATCGTCGCAGCGCTGAAAGAGGACGGCGACGTATTGAGTTTGTGTTTGGACGGCGCGGCCCCGGGCGGCGATGGTCGCTCGCACTCCGGACGTTCGATCGCGAGGGGAGTCCGGGCGACCGTGAGCGCCTTCCAACCCGATCTCGTCATCTACGTGCCATCCCCCCGACCGATGCTATCGACGTTCTATCGTGGGTTCACACTGCGAAGGGCCGCCCCCGACGCCAACCACGTGATGTTTCCCCTGGTTCCTCTTATGGAAACGAGGCATCCTGCGGCGCTGCTGAGGAGGTTGTACCCGGGGCTGATTCTGGTGTCCTCGTACAGGTCGCTGCTCTCTCTGTCGCGACTATCGTTGGATGGTGAGGTTGTGCCTTTCGGTGTGGATCCGACCTGTTATCGGCCGGCCACCGATGACGAGAGATCCGAGGTGAGAAAACGCCACGGAATCGATGAGAATACGTTTGTTTTCTTGCTCGGATCGAAGAGCCATGCCGACGCTCGGGAAGTGATCGCGGCGCTCGGAGATGATATCAAGATCGTTGATGGCCCCCATCAGCGGTCGGTTGATTCGCCCTCAGGTCGCAGGCGGCGGCGGACATCTAAAACCGAGGATCCGCGGGAATGGTACACACTCGCCGACTGTTTCGTTTTCGCGGACAAAGACGTAAACCAGTCGATCGAGATTCCGATGGGTGTGGTCGAGGCGCTCGCGTGTGGAGTGCCGGTTCTCACGACGCCTTTTGGCGGACTTCGGGACTTCTTTCTCGAGGGCGTCGACCTGTACTACTGGGACTCGGTCGAGCAACTCGCCGACACCGCAAGACGGCTCCGCGAGGGCTACCCCGCACACGTGCGCTCGGTGGACGAGTTCTCCTGGCAAAACGTCGTCAGACAGATCCGTGCGCATTTCTGTATGTGAGTCTTCCCGGGGCGGACAGGCGGAACCATTCCAACATCGCCGATTCGCGACGGACCTTTTGGGCGTATTAGCTTTTACACGTAAGTTATGAAATCACACTAGAGCCGCCAAAACCAGCACCCGCGGACTCTTAATCAGGAGATTCGGGGTTAGAGTCCCTCGCGGTGTACCATTTCTTTGTCGCGTAGGTGATCACGTGCCGCCAGGATTTCCCTTTGGCGGCGTACCCATTCCTTTGCCATGGTGGCACCCACTGAGCGACGACCTGACGTTGGCGCTACTCCCTCCGCCAGTAGGGCTTCATCACGTGCCCTCCAAGCGTCCTCTCCGCAACCAGTCGATTGTGCTTAGCACAAAGCAACCTCAAGTTGGACGGGTCGTGGGTGCCGCCCGCGGCAAACGGCCGAATGTGATCGATCTGAAGCGATCTCTTTGAGCCACACTGTGT